>NZ_WXYI01000001.1:513673-696589 GCF_009872315.1 Gordonia sp. YY1
TCCTCGCGACGCATCCCATCGACCTCAACTGACCCCCGCTCCTCGCGACGCATCCCATCGACCTCAACTGACCCCCGCTCCTTGAGTAGCCCCGGAGCTTGCGGAGGGGCGTATCGAAAGGACTCGTGACCCGCATCACTCCCGATGCTAAGTTGTGATCGCTTGATCAGGTTCCCGCCGCGTCGACGCGCTGACGTCGTCGCGGCGCATCACACGCGGGGGTGTGCATGGGCAGGTCGTCGAGAAGCGTTCGTCTGCTGGCGGGGGTGATCGCACTCGTCGCGGTGCTGGTCGCGCCGACCGCGGTCGCGGGGGCCGCACCGAGCGGACCCACGGGAGGGGCCGCCGCCGCGCGCTGGGCCGCGGGCCACGACGGCCCGCAACCCTATGCCGGCGTGAACGTCAGCTGGGACGTGCCGATCAGGATGAGTGACGGCACCGTCCTACGCGCCAACGTCTACCGGCCTGCTGATGCCCGCGAACGACCGACGTCGACGAAGACGCCGGTCATCGTCAACATGACCCCGTACACCAAGCTGATCACCACGGTCGGATCCGCGGTCACGCAGCATCCGGTGCTCGAGCCGTTCCTGCTGCAGATCGCCCGGTCCATCAACCTGTCCGGCACGCCGATCGACGGCATCAACGACATCGCGCACACCCTGCGCGACGGGGGCGCCAAGACTTTCCTCGTCGACTTCGACCTCGTCCGCAGCGGCTACACACAGGTCGTCGTCGACGTGCGCGGAACCGGCTTCTCCCAGGGCAAGTGGGACGTCTTCCAGGACCGCGAGCAACGCGACACCATCGAGGTCATCGACTGGGCGTCGAAGCAGCGGTGGTCCAACGGCAAGGTCGGCATGTCCGGTGTCTCCTACTCCGCGATCAACCAGATCCAAGCCGCCAACAAGAACCCGAAGGCACTGAAGGCGATCTTCCCGGTCGAACCGGGCGGTGATCTCATCCGAGACATCGTGGCGCCGGGTGGGGCGTTGGGTGTCGGCTTCCTGCCGCTGTGGCTGACTCTGGTCAACACCACGAAAATGATCCCGAACGTGGCGTCGATGCTCAACGGCACCTTCGACTGGAAGTGGCTGGCCGACCGGATCTCCGACCCGCTGACCTTCTATCCGCAACTCTTCGCAGCACTGCTCACACCCGACGTCGCGTCGGTGCCGCCGGAGCTGAAGGCGTTGCTGGAGAACAACTCCGAACCGCGGTCCGCCTGGCTCGACCGTGCCGAGAACATCACCACGCCGACCCTCATCTACGGCGGCTGGTTCGACCTCTTCACCAACTCCGAAGTCCGTATGTACAACAAGATCCCGCTGCCGCCGGGCCGCAAGCAGCTGATCATGGGCGACGGCTATCACCTGACCATCGGCGGCGGGCAACAGGGACGCGACGGCACGCCGCCGCGACTCGACGTGCTGCAGAAGGCGTGGTTCGACAAGTGGCTCAAGGGAATCGACAACGGCATCGACTCCTATGGTCCGGTGAACCTCAAGCAGGTGGGCGATTCCTGGATCACCGCCCGGCAGTTCCCGCGCGCCGGGATGGAGCGTCAGCGCCTCTATGTGAGCGACCGGCGTAGCGGTACCGCGGCACACGCGGTCCGCGACGGCAGCCTGACCACGAAGGCCCCCCAGTCGCGGGCACGCATGACCATCGCACCCGGGCTCGCACCCATGTGTTCACGCGACGCGGCACAGCAACTGGCCGGTGCGCTGGCGATCTTCCCGTTCTGCGCCGACGATGCCCGCATCTCCGAACGCGCGGCACTGTCGTTCACCACTCCCCCGCTCACGACGACCCGCAGCGTGTCCGGGTACTCCAACATTCGGCTGAACACCGTGCTCGACGCCACCGACGGCTACTGGACGGCCACCCTCAACGACGTCGCGCCCGACGGCACGTCGAAGGTGATCTCGTCGGGACAGGTGATGGCGTCGCTTCGTGGATACGACCGCGCGGCATCGCAATTCGCGCCGAACGGAGACGTGATCGACCCGTTCTACAACCTCACACTGTCCTCACGGCAGCCGGTGGCTCCGGGACGTCCGGTCAGCATAGACATCGGGCTGCTGCCCACCGAGGCGATCGTGAAGCCGGGTCATCGCCTGCGGGTCGACGTCTTCGCTATGAACTTCCCACGCGGTCTGCCGCTACGCCCGTTGCTGAACGAGTCGGGCCTGAAGCCGCAGCACATCCAGCTCGACCCGAGCTGGCCGAGCTTCGTGAACCTGCCGCTGTCGACGCCGGTCGGTGGCTGACACGTCAATCGGTGACTGACACGGCGAGGGTCGCTCGGCGACAGTCGATCTGAGACGGACCAACACACTGACGACACCGCTGGAGCCGTCGACCTCCTGGTCGACGGCTCCAGCGTGTGCGATCTGTGCGGGCGCGGTTTCGCCGACTGCGATGCCGGTGTGCGTCCGCGGTTCAGGCGTCGTTCGGATCAGTACCGACCAGCGTCGTCCTGCGGTTCTGGACTGCCCGACTTCGCCAGGCCTCTCGCGATCATGTACCCGACGGTCAGCCACGTGATGTACTTGAGCGCGTCGGCAGCACCGAACGGATCGACGTCGCCATCTCCGCCGCCCACCACGAGCGCGGTGATCACCACGGCGAGTACGGCGAGCCCATACGCGATCAGTTCACTCGTCTTCGTCGAAGCCTTTGTCTCTACATTTCGGCGGAACCCTACGGGGTTGGGCGTGGCGATCGGGGGCGCAGAATTGCCGGGCGCGGCACCGGGATTGGGCTGCCGGTACGGTTCGGGGTTGGTCATGAGAAGGCCTTTCCTCGAATTGCTCACCCTTCTCCGGTGACCCCGGAGAAGGTGCACCTCTGTGCATCTCAGGGTCCCCCGATCAGGATGCCGCCAAACACCGGGCAAAACAGTCAGGCGTGCCGTGTGCTCGCCCGTATCCGTACCTGACCGCATCGAACAGGCCGCGGCCCGTGACTTTTTCGACCGTGGACCCCGGTAATCGTCAGGAGGTCTCCGCAGCCTCCGCCTCACGTCCGTACCGCGTCGCCAGCCACGAGCAGATGATGAGCTGGATCTGATGGAAGATCATCAGCGGTAGGACGATGAGGCCGACGGTCGAACCGGCGAAGAGCACGGTGGCCATCGGGAGTCCGGTGGCGAGGCTTTTCTTGGTGCCGCAGAACTGGATGGCGATGGTGTCGGCACGGTCGAAGCCGAGCTTCGTGGGCAGCCATCCGGTGACCACGAGCATGACCACGACGAACACCAGCGAGATCAGCGACACGGCGATCACCTGCACTGCGTCGACCGACGACCAGATGCCGTTCTCGACGCCCTCGCTGAAGGCGACGTAGACGACGAGCACGATGGCGCTGCGATCGGCCAGCTTGGTGATGTGGGCGTGGCGTGCGAAGAACGGCCCGACCCACGGTCGTGCCAGCTGACCGACGACGAACGGCACCAGGATCTGCGCCACGATCTTCAGGATCGCCGACGCGTCGATGGTGGCGTCTCCGGTGTTCTGCATCAGTGCGACGACGAGTACCGGGGTGAGGAACACACCCAGGATGTTCGACGCGGAGGCGCTGACGATGGCGCCGGCGACGTTGCCCTTGGCGATGGAGGTGAACGCGATCGACGACTGCACCGTCGAGGGCACCAGACACAGGAACAGCAGCCCGGCATAGAGGTCGTCACCGATCAGCGGCTCGACGACCGGTTTGAGGGCCAGACCGATGATCGGGAACGCGACGAAGGTGAACGCGAGAATCGTCAGGTGCAGCCGCCAGTGCTTGAGGCCGTCGAGAGCCTCGCGCGGGTGCAGCCGCGTGCCGTAGAGGAAGAACAGAGCACCGATCGCGACGACGACGATCCACTCGAATGCGTCCCCGGCGGTCCCGCGGACGGGCAGGAAGGCGGCGACGACGACCGCGGCCACGATCGCGAGGATGAATCCGTCGATCGGCGAACGGTCGAGGAGGTTCTTGAACGCGCGCATATGTCAGAGCTGCCGACGGCGGGTGACGCTCAGGCCTGCGCGGTGTCGTTCGCGCAGACGCCGCGCAGCGAGCACGCACCGCAGCTGCTGGTGCCGCAGTCGGCAGCCGGGTCGGACTCCGCCCCGGCCGGCTTCTCGGCGGAATGCGCGTCGTCATGACCCGAGCAGCAGGAGCAGCCCGCGTCCTCGGCCGGTACGGTCGCAGCCGCGCGCACGCCGATGGCGCTGACCAGGCCGATGATGACAAGCGCGGCCACCAGGGCGACGACACCGAAGAGGATGGACCAACCGCCGTCGACGGCCAGGGTGGCGACCGCACCGAGGACGAGGATCACACTCGCGCCGAGCGTTCCGGGTGCCGCGACGCGGTTCGCGACGCGGAAGGCCTCATCGGAGCGCATGGTCTCGTCGGTGCGAACACCGAGACGGCGGTTGCGGGGAAGAGTGCCGCGGAGACCGCGGACCCCGACCGTGGTCCAGAGCCCGGCCGGTGCGAAGAGCAGGACGGCAACGACGACGGACAGGGCATTCACGACCCACAGCATACGACTGCGTCCGCTGTGCAACCGAATCGAGCGTGCCCGGGTGAACTGCACCTCATGGACGTGCCTGCGCTGGCGGGGTGACGAGCTGACCGGATTTCAGGCTGGTCGGGCACAGGATTTACCCTGGTCGGGTGACTTCAGTCGACACCACCAGCACCAACGGCTCCGCCGGGGCGACCGCTCATCGCTACACCGCGGAGGTCGCGGGTGAGCTCGAGCAGCGCTGGCAGCAGGCCTGGTCCGACGAGCATGCCTACGAGGCACCGAATCCCGTCGGACCGCTCGCCGGTGACCTGAGCGCCTTCGGCGGCGGCAGCGCCGACGCTCCCGACAAGCTGTTCGTCCAGGACATGTTCCCCTACCCCTCGGGTGCGGGTCTGCACGTCGGCCATCCGCTGGGGTTCATCGCCAGCGACGTCTTCGCCCGCTACCAGCGGATGACCGGCAAGAACGTTCTGCACACGATGGGTTTCGACTCCTTCGGTCTGCCGGCCGAGCAGTACGCCGTCCAGACCGGCACCCATCCGCGGACCACGACCGAGCAGAACATCGAGCGCTACCTCGGCCAGATCCGACGACTCGGCCTCGGCCACGACGAGCGTCGTCGCGTCGCGACCACCGACGTCGACTTCTACCGCTGGACGCAGTGGATCTTCCTGCAGATCTACAACGCCTGGTTCGACGCGGATCAGGGCAGGGCCCGGCGCATCTCCGAGCTGGTCGACGAGTTCGCCGCGGGCACCCGCGAACTCGGCGGAGAGCACGCCGGGAAGTCCTGGGCGGATCTGACGCCGGCCGAGCGCACCGGGGTGATCGACGACCATCGCCTCGTGTATCTGAGTGACTCCCTGGTCAATTGGTGCCCCGGCCTGGGCACGGTGCTGGCCAACGAGGAGGTGACCGCCGACGGTCGCAGTGATCGCGGCAATTTCCCGGTCTTCCGCAAGCATCTGCGGCAGTGGATGATGCGGATCACCGCCTACTCCGACCGGCTGCTCGACGACCTGGACCTGCTGGACTGGCCCGAGAAGGTCAAGACCATGCAGCGCAACTGGATCGGCCGTTCGCGGGGTGCGCAGGTCCGGTTCGGTGCGCCCGGTGTCGGCGACATCGAGGTCTTCACGACCCGCCCGGACACCCTCTTCGGTGCCACCTACATGGTGCTGGCCCCCGAGCATCCGCTGGTCGACGCGCTGACCGCCGACGCCTGGCCGGAGGGCACCGACGACCGGTGGACACGCGGCGGCAGCGATCCCGCGACGGCCGTCGCGGAGTACCGCGCGTCGATCGCGGCGAAGTCCGACCTCGAACGCCAGGAGAACAAGGAGAAGACCGGCGTCTTCACCGGGTCCTTCGCGATCAATCCGGTGAACGGACACCAGGTTCCGGTCTTCATCGCCGACTACGTTCTCATGGGTTACGGCACCGGCGCCATCATGGCGGTCCCGGCGCACGACGCCCGCGACCACGAGTTCGCGACCGTGTTCGGCCTGCCGATCATCGAGGTGATCGGCTCGGACACCGACGTGCAGGTCGAGGCCTACATGGGCGACGGCCCGTTGGTGAACTCGGACTTCCTGGACGGCAAGAACGTCGAGGACGCCAAGGCCGCAATCGTCGAACGCCTCGAGGCCGACGGCGTGGGCACCGGCAAGATCCAGTACAAGCTGCGTGACTGGCTCTTCGCCCGCCAGCGTTACTGGGGCGAGCCCTTCCCGATCGTCTACGACGCCGACGGCCAGCCGCACGCGTTGCCCGAATCGATGTTGCCGGTGGAACTCCCGGAGGTCGAGGACTACGCGCCGGTCTCCTTCGACCCCGACGACGCCGACAGCGAGCCGTCGCCCCCGCTGGCCAAGGCCGGCGAGTGGATGACCGTCGAGCTCGATCTCGGAGACGGTCCCAAGACCTACACCCGCGACGCCAACGTCATGCCGCAGTGGGCGGGCAGCTCGTGGTATCAGCTGCGCTACATCGATCCCACCAATCAGGAAACCCTGTGCGACAAGGACAACGAGGCCTACTGGATGGGTCCGCGTCCCGAATTGCATGGTCCGAACGATCCGGGTGGCCTCGACCTCTACATCGGTGGCGTCGAACATGCCGTGCTGCACCTGCTGTATTCGCGGTTCTGGCACAAGGTCCTGTTCGACCTCGGCTACGTCACCAGCCGCGAGCCGTATCGAAAGCTGTTCAACCAGGGCATGATCCAGGCGTACGCGTACACCGACTCGCGCGGTATCTATGTGCCGGCCGAGGAGGTCACCGAGGAGAACGGCAAGTTCTTCTACAACGGTGAAGAGGTGCGCCAGGAGTACGGCAAGATGGGCAAGTCGCTGAAGAACTCGGTGACCCCCGACGACATCTGCCGCGACTACGGTGCCGACACCCTGCGCGTCTACGAGATGTTCATGGGTCCGCTCGACCAGTCACGCCCCTGGGCGACCAAGGACGTCGTCGGTTCGCAGCGGTTCCTGCAGCGCATCTGGCGCCTGGTCGTCGACGAGGAGTCCGGTGAGCTGCGCGTCGCCGACGCCGAGTCCGACGACGACACGAAGCGGTTGCTGCACAAGACGATCGCCGGTGTCCGCGAGGATTACGCGGCACTGCGCAACAACACCGCCGTCGCCAAGCTGACCGTGCTGACCAACCACCTCACCAAGAACTTCGAGAAGGCCGGTGCGCCAAGGGATGCCGTCGAAGCGCTGGTGATCATGCTCGCGCCGCTGGCACCGCACATCGCCGAGGAACTGTGGCATCGCCTGGGCCACGACACCCTCGTCGTCCGCGCGCCGTTCCCGGTCGCCGACGAGGCGTGGCTGGTCGAGGACACGATCGAGATCCCGGTGCAGGTCAAGGGCAAGGTCCGCAGCCGGATCACCGTCGCCGCCGACGCCGACGAGGACACCCTGCGCACCACTGCCCTCGCCGACGAGAAGATCGCCGCACTCCTCGACGGTGCCGAACCGCGCAAGGTGATCGTGGTGCCCGGCCGGATGGTGAACATCGTCCCCTGACGCCTCGCGACTTCGTTACGGTGACGGTCCTGGCTCCCTGATCCAGCCAACCGCTGCTGCCTGAGGTGTGAGGAGCGATAGCGACGAGCCTCGAAGGGCTCGCGACCCGAACTGCGTTGCCGCCAAATGACTTCGCTCACGGTGTGACGATGGCGAACCCGGGATCGGGGTCATCGACCAATCCGGTGATGGTCGAGATCGCGGACGTATCGCCCTCCAAGGTGGCACCACTGGCTGCCGTGCCGGTGAGAAGGCCCAGCAGATCGCGCTTGGTGAGTGTCACGACGAGATCGGCGGGATCCTGTCGCCGCGTCGGGTGGTGGATCAGGACACCGTTCGAGAGCTCCATCCGATAGGTCTCGTCGGTGTCGGTGAAGTGCCATCGGATGGACGTCGACAGGTCCCACGCTCGCGGGCCGTCGATGCGGATGGCGAGACTGTCGAAGAGTTGGGTGATGGTGAGCGCGCTCGCGATTCCGGACCCGCTGACCGGTGCGGGATGCGGCCGGCCGACGAGCTCGTCGGCACCGACCAGGAAGTTGTTGCGCCAGGTGGCGCACTCGGATCCGTATCCCAGTTTCGTGAACACCTGCGCGAGGAGCTTTTTCGCGCCCGCATGGTCCGGCTGGGCGAACACCGCGTGGCCGGCCAGTTCCGCGGCGAATCGAAGATCTCCCTCGTCGGCGAACTCCTGCGCTTTCGCGACCGCTGCCTCGACCCCGCCCAGCGCACGCACGTACCGAGCGGCCGACGCCTCCGGTGGGTGCTGCCACAGATGGGCCGGATTGCCGTCGTACCAACCGAGATACCGCTGATAGATCGCTTTCACGTTGTGGCTGACCGAGCCGTAGAACCCGCGGGCGTGCCAGGCCGCGTCGAGGACCGGCGGCATCGGGAAGTCCTCGGCGATCTCGCTGCCCACGTATCCCTGATTCATTCGCCGAAGCGTCTGATCATGGAGGTAGGCGTACAGATCGCGCTGCTGGGTCAGATAGACGAGCAGTTCGTCGGTGCCCCAGGTGGGCCAATGATGGGAGGCGAAGGCGACATCGGAGTCGTAGGCGAACATCTCGATGGCCTCGGTGAGGTATCGCGACCAGATGCGGGCGTCGCGCACCTGTGCGCCCCTCAATGTCAGCAGGTTGTGGAGATTGTGAGTTGCGTTCTCGGCCAGACACAGTGCTCGGTGATCGGGGAACCAGAAGTTCATCTCCGACGGCGCTTCGGTACCCGGCGTCACCTGGAAGATCATCCGGACACCGTCGAAGGTCTCTTCCTGTCCGGTGTGGGTGATGTCGAGCGTCGGGGCGATCAAACCCACTGTCCCGGTGGATGTGCTGGGACCGAGTCCAGCGCCGAGGGTCCCGGTCGCGCCGACCGGCAGCACGATCCCCGTGTGATACATGCTCCGCCGCAGCATCGCGGTGCCCGCGTAGACGTTCTCGGAGACGGCATGTTCGAGAAAGTGTTCGGGCGCGACGATCGGCACGGTGGTGTCGACATCGACGACGCCGAGAACGCCGCCGAAGTGATCGACATGGGAATGGGTGTAGATGACTGCGCTCACCGGTCGTTCACCGCGATGCCGACGGTAGAGGGCAAGGCCGGCCGCCGCGCATTCCGACGAGACCAGGGGATCGATCACGACCACGCCCGTGTCGCCCTCGACCAACGTCATGTTCGAGAGGTCGTAGCCGCGGATCTGATAGATGCCGTCGGTGACCTCGAATAATCCGTGAACCGACGTGAGCTGGGCCTGCCGCCACAGATTCGGGTTGACGGAGTCGGGACAGTCACCGGCAGTTGCCTCCGCGAAACCCACGGCGTCGTAGACGACACGGCCGTCACCACCGTGGATCATCGCGGGTTCCAGGACCCCGATCAAACCCCGGTTGGCGTTGTCGAAGTCTGTTCGGTCGGAGAAATCGGCAGGCATCGGATCTCCTCTTCCGGCAGGCTCGGCGGACTGCGCGGATCAGATCGATGTTCGGTTCCCGACACCATTGACACCAGTTGCGGTCACAGTATCGCCCACCGGCCGGGCTGTGACAGCAGGATCAGGGAGTTCGTGGGCGGGGCCGACCGCCCCTCACTTCGGCGGCAGCTTCCTGGCGTAGTCGGAGCCGATGGTGACCCAGCGGGTCAGCTGACGATCGCTGGCGATCCCTTCCTCGAAGACGCGGAGCCAGCCGAGGGTCTCGCGCGCCGACATGTACATCGGCGCGGTGTGGGGGTACTCGAGAAGGGTGTTGGTCTCCTCGGGCGGCACGTGCACCATGATCCCGCCCTTGCCGCTCACGGCCACAGCCATGTTGCCGTTGATCAGGAACGCCAGGCCGCCGAACATGGGAACCTCGTCGACGCCGGCCTCCGCCGCGAGCAACGCGCGGATGCGGAAGGCGAGTTCCTCGTCGTAAGCCACGTCCCCAGGCTATCGGCGGGTGTGACGGGGAAGGACTTGGCAACTAACTTACCCAGCAGTAAGGTCATGCCATGGCGATCAACCTGGAGCTCCCGAAGAAGTTCGATTCGACGGTCGAGCGCACCCACCTGGCTGCCGAGCACATCTTCCGGCCGATCTCACGGAAGTATGACAAGGCCGAGCACGAGTACCCCGTCGAACTCGACGACCTCGCGAAACTGGCCAAGCAGGGTCGCGGGTCGGAGCAGTCGGCCGACTCGTCGAGCGGCGACGACGGACCGTCGGTCAACGGCGCCAACATGCGCGGCCTGATCTCGGCGCTCGAGATTAGCTGGGGCGATGTGGGCCTGCTGCTCTCCATTCCCGGCCAGGGTCTGGGCAATGCCGCCATCGCGGCGGTCGCCAACCCCGAACAGCTCGAGAAGTTCTCGGACGTGTGGGCGGCGATGGCCATCACCGAGCCCAGCTTCGGGTCGGACTCGGCAGCCGTCTCCACGACTGCCACCCGCGACGGCGACGACTACCTCATCAACGGGGAGAAGATCTTCGTGACCGCCGGCTCGCGAGCCGATCACGTGGTCGTCTGGGCCACCATCGACAAGAGCGTCGGTCGTGCGGCCATCAAGAGCTTCGTCGTGCCGATGACGACCGAGGGGGTGACGGTCGCCCGGCTCGAGCACAAGCTCGGCATCAAGGCCTCCGACACCGCCGTGATCCGCTTCGAGAACGCCCGCGTGCCCGCCGAGAACCTGCTCGGATCACCGGAGATCGACACCAAGAAGGCGTTCGGCGGGGTCATGCAGACCTTCGACAACACCCGCCCGGTCGTCGCGGCGATGGCGATCGGCCTAGGCCGTGCCGCACTGGAGGAACTGCGCCGGATGCTCGACGAAGCCGGCCACGAGATCGACTACGACCGCCCGGCCTCATCCCAGCATGCGACCGTCGCCGAGTTCATCCGACTCGAATCCGAGTGGGAGGCATCGTGGTTGCACACCCTGCGCGCCGCGTGGATGGCCGACAACAGGCAACCCAACTCCACTGAGGCCTCGATGTCGAAGGCGAAGGCGGGTCGTACGGTCACCGAGATCACCAACAAAGCGGTGGAAATCGGTGCGACAGCTGGCTTCTCGGAGACCTCGCTGCTGGAGAAGTGGGCCCGGGACTCCAAGATCCTCGACATCTTCGAGGGAACCCAGCAGATTCAGCAGCTGATCATCGCGCGCCGCGTCCTCGGGAAGTCCAGCGCCGACCTGAAGTGAGGCGCACCGGGTTGTCCGTCCGGGAAGGATGAAACCGACGCATGCGGACCCTGCCGCGTGTGACGATGGGGTCGGGCCGGAGATCCGGTCCAGACGCCCGCCGTTGGAGGTCGTGGCATGACCACTCCTGTAGACATCCCGATCGACCCTTCGCTCGTCGACCTCTACAAAGACCTCCACAGACACCCGGAACTCGGCTTCCAGGAACAACGGACCGTCGGCTTGGTTGTCGAAAGGCTCGAATCGGCGGGTTTCGATGTCACGACCGGCGTCGGCAGGACCGGAGTGGTCGGCATCCTGCGAAACGGGGACGGTCCGACGATCGCGATGCGCGCCGACATGGATGCCCTACCCGTCCTCGAGGACACCGGACTCGACTACGCCAGCACCGTCACGGCGACCGACGAGAACGGTAAGACGGTCCCGGTCGCCCATGCGTGTGGTCATGATCTGCACACCACATGTCTCCTGGGTGCGGCGGCAATCCTCGCATCCGATGTATCGGGATGGTCGGGCACCGTCGTCGTCATCTTCCAGCCCGCCGAAGAGCTCGGTGCCGGCGCTCAGGCGATGGTGGACGACGGACTGTGGGATCGGTTCCCCAAACCCGACGTCGTGCTCGGTCAGCATGTCTCGCCATTGCCCGCCGGCAAGATCGCCGGGCACCCCGGCGCGTCGTACGCCGGGTCGGACTCACTCCGGGTGCGACTCGTGGGTCGTGGTGCACACGGCTCGATGCCCGAGGCCTCCGTGGATCCCATCGTGCTGGCCGCTGCCACGGTCCTGAGGCTGCAGACCGTCATCTCCCGGGAGATCCCGAGCACCGCCACCGCTGTGCTCACCGTCGGGTCGATCCACGCCGGTGACGCCGCGAACGTGATTCCCGGGGAGGCCGAGATCCAGCTCAACATCCGCAGCTACAACGAGACCGTGCGCGGCAAGATCCTCGACAGCGTCGAGCGAATAGTGCGCGGTGAGGCGGCCGCAGCAGGGGCGCCGGAAGATCCGACCATCACCGAGATCGAACGGTTCCCGGTGGTCACCAATGATCCGGACGCGCTGGGCAAGACGCTGAGCGCCTTCGCGGACTGGTTGGGCGCGTCCAACATCCTCGATCCGGGGGCCGGCGCGGGCAGCGAGGATGTCGGCATCTTGGCCACGAGTTGTGGCGCACCCCTCTCGTACTGGCTGCTCGGCGGAGCCGATCCGTCCCTGTTCACCACCGGTGACATGACGGATCCGGCGCTGCTGAAAGTACCGTCCAACCACTCACCGCACTACGCGCCGGTGATCGATCCGACGCTCGCGACGGGAGTCCGAGCGCTGGTCATCGCGGCCCGTACCTGGTTGGGTTAGCCACTCCGAAAGGGCGAACCGCCGCTCACCGGCCGTATCCCAGCACGCGACCGTCGCCGAGTTCATCCGCCTCGAATCCGATTGGGAAACAGCCCAACTCCACCGAGGCCGCCATGTTGAAGGCCCTCGGGAAGTCCAGCGCCGATCTGAGGTGACCGGCGATCAAACCTGCCTGATCAGCCACCGCGCAACACCTTCGGCGCCACCCGGCTCGGTCGCCACGCCGGCATGCCCGATGAGGCGTTCGTTGTAGGTCACTCGCACCCCGGCTCGCCGATAGGTTTGCACCAGTTCGGATACCAGGGGTTGCGGGGAGACGGTGTCGGTCGTCCCGGCTTCGACTCGCACTGGAAGTCCCGGGGAGAAACGTAGGTGCGCAACGTCGTTGCGATCGAGGATGCTCATCAGATCGGTCTTCAACTGGCTGCCGCGCGGTCCGAGTAGCTGAGCTGGGGCCAGCCCGCCGAAGGAATCGAACCCGGTGAGCCCGACATAGCACCGCTGCTCGACCTGCGGAACGAGACGGCGTGCCGCCGGACTGAGACCGCCGTTGAGCATCAGCTGCCCGAAGTCCGGATCTGCGGCGGCAGCGCCGTAACCGATCAACGCCGCCAGACCCATCAACTCGTTGATGGCCGGACCGGCAACGGGAACGGCGGAGACGGCGTCGAGCATCCGCGCGACCTGGGTGGGCGGTGCCAGCGCCGCGACGCCTCGCAGTTGCAATCCCCGCCATTCGGATTCGGGCCGAGATGCCGCGAAGAGCGCGGCCACCGCACCCTCGGAGTGTCCGGCCACCACCACGTCCCGACCGATCCGTGAGTCCTCGCGTGACGCCGCGACCGCCATGTCGATCGTCGACCGGGCGAGCGAATCGCCGATCAGGTATGGATGCGGTCCGGGACCACCGATTCCCTCGAAATCAGGCCGGACGACGGCGAATCCGGCGTCGAGCAGGTGGGAGACGATGAGGTCACCCGACGTCATCCGCGGGAGTTCGGGATGCCCCGCATGACCGCCGGACGGAGCGCAGGAGTCCGCTGCGCCGACCGTCATGTGATTCCACACCGCAAGCGGCCAGCCGTCACGCGGCGGCGCGGACCGGGGTAGCAGCACGGTCCCGGTCATCTCGGTCGGTGTGCCGCGCACCGACGTCGAGCGGTAGCGAATCCGGGTCGTCGACGACGCGGCGTCGAGTGCAACCACGGAGGTGTGCACGGTCTCGGAGGAGACGATGTGCGGCACCGAGTCCGCGGGTGCCGAGAAAGCGGGGGGCGCCGGCGCCGTACCCCCGATGGTCATCAGGGCCCCGGCGATCAGGGCGCAGAAAATCTTTGCGCGGTGTCGGGCGGATGTTCTCATCGCAACAACCTTTCCCGCAGGAGTGCTTCACGTTCGAGTCGTTCGGCGTCGCGGCGTCGACGTTCGGCCATGATCGCCGACAGCACATCCTCGAACGACGCGCCCTGTGGCGGCGCGGGCGCCACGAACGGCGCCGCGTCGAAGACCAGCCGACGCGCTGCGGCGGCCCGGGGTTCGGGCTTCATGCCGTGGCGGCCGTTGAGGAACTGGCGGATGATCACGGCGAGGCCGTCGGGCAGGGCCGCCATGTCGGCCGCCACCGCCCACGAGACGAGTCCGGCGGGCATTTCGATGGGATGCTGTTCTTCGATCTTGTGCCGGTCCCGGATCACGTAGGTGCCGGCGAGGAGGTCACCGAGCCGCTTGTTCTTCCGCGAGATCGCGGCACTGATGAGCGCGGGCAGACCCAGGCAGGCGTACATCTCGATGAACCCCACCAGCGCCCGGGTGAGCGAATGCCGGAAACCGATGGGCCCGGCGTCATCTCGGACGGTACGCAGGCCGACGACGAGATGACCGACGGTCTTGCCCCCGGTGAGGGTTTCCGCGACGGTGGGCAGGGCGATGACACTGACGATGGGCAGCATCGTGTTGACGGCGCCCCGCCAGGCCTCGTTGAGGTCGATGGCCACCTGGTACGTCAGCCACCAGAGGATCAACCAGAGGGCGATCCCCAGCGCGACGTCGATCATCCCCGACAGAATCCGATAGCCGAGACCGCCCGGCGGCAGCGCCAGTGCCACCGCCTCACCGGAGACCAGATCGTCGCGTCCCACGCCGACCGTGGCCGACGCACCTGCACCCCAGACGGTCGGCGGCGGGCCGGTCGGGACACCCGCCAGTCGCGGGGGTCCTGGCGGCGGCGGTACGGATGGCACGCCTCACCATACGACGCGAACCGCGGCTCGCACCCTCACCCGTGCACAGGGACGACACCCGTCGAATGACACGTCCTGCGTTGACCCGGATGCCGGTTACCCTGGCCGAATGGACCTCGACGCCTATGTCTCCGCGCACCGCGCGACGTGGGAACGTCTCGATGAGTTGTCGCGCCGGCGGCGTCTGACCGGAGCCGAGGCCGACGAGATCATCGACACCTATCAGCGGGTGGCGACGCATCTTTCGGTGATCCGCTCGTCGGCGCCCGACGCATCGCTCGTCGCGTACCTGTCGGCGTTGCTGGCGCGGGCCCGGGGTAGAGCGTCGGGGACGAGGGTGAGTACCTGGTCGACGTTCATCGACTTCTTCGCGGTGTCGTTCCCCGCTGCGCTGTACCGGATGCGGTGGTGGTGGCTGACGGTGATGGGCGTGTGTCTGCTCGCGGCCGCCGTCATGACCTGGTGGGTTCTGGAGCATCCGCGGATCGAGAGCTCGTTCGCCTCGGCGCAGGAGATCGAGCGGCTCGTCACCAACGACTTCGAGAACTACTACAGCGAATACGAGGCGACGTCGTTCGCGGCGCGGGTGTGGACCAACAACTTCTGGCTGGCCGCGATGTGCATCGTTGTCGGCGTCTTCGGCCTGCCGGTGATCTGGATGCTCTACACCAACATCCTGAACCTGGTGGTGATCGCGTCGATCATGATCCGGCACGGTCGCGGAGACCTGTTCTTCGGTCTGCTCCTGCCACACGGCATGCTCGAACTGACCTGCCTGTTCGTCGCCGCGGGAGTCGGACTCCGGATCTTCTGGTCCTGGGTGTCACCCGGGAACCGAACGCGCGCAGCCGCTCTCGGTGAGGAGGGTCGGACCGCCATCGGCGTGGCGCTCGGTCTCGTCGCCGTCCTCCTGCTGTGCGGGGTGATCGAGGCCTTCGTGACCCCTTCGCCGCTGCCGACGTGGGCGCGGATCGGGATCGGGGTGACCGCCTGGTTGCTGTTCATGACCTACGTCTTCGTCGCCGGGCGCCGCGCGCACCGAGCCGGTGAAACCGGCGACCTCGCCGAGCTGGATCGCGGATTGACTGCACCGACCGTGTAGGAATGAACGGGAGTGCAGCTACCCCGAAAGGAACACCAGGATGGCCAAGAACGACAAGTCTCTGGACGCGGTCTCGTTGATCGGAGGAGGTCTGGCGGCGGTCGGTCTGACGCACTTCGTCAAGCCGGAGGTGTTCGCTCCCATCACCGCACCCGTGTTCCCCGAGGACACCACGACGTGGACCTACCGCAACGGTGCCTGCGAGACCGCGATCGGCATCGCGCTGGTGTCACGCCGCACCCGACGCCTCGGCCTGGTCGGCCTGGCCGGCTACCTGGGCTTCCTCGGCTGCCGGGCGGTCCAGGCCAAGAGCTAGTTCGACGCAGCGCTACAGCAGCCCGCGTGATTTCAGCAGCAGATAGTGATCTGCGAGTCGCGCGGGCAGCGTGTCGGGCGGGGCGTCGACGACGTCGACGCCGAGTCGTCCGACGGCAGTGGCCGTCCGGTTGCGCAGGGTGACGGTCCGGGCGGCGGCCGCCGCGTCGTAGACGGCTTCCGGATCTTCCCGGGCGTCGATCATCTCCTCCAGCGCAGGGTCGGCAACGGACCCGATGACCACCTTGTAGCGCTGCGCGAGAACCGACAGCGGGGGCAGCAGTGACTCCTCGACGGCGGCCGGTTCCATCGGGGTCAGCAATACCAGCAGTGCGCGCTGGCGGCTGATCTTCGCGACCTCGGCGCCCAGCATCGGCCAATCCGCCTCCAGCAGTGCCGGTTCGAGGTCGGCCATCGCCGTGACCAGCCTGCTGAGCAGCGTCGTCCGGCCCTCCCCGACCACTCGACGGTGCACGCGTCGGTCACCGGCGATCAGGTCGACCCGGTCGCCCGCATGCGATGCCAACGCCGCCAGCAGCAGGGCGGCGTCCATCGCGGCGTCGAGTCGGGGGACATCGCCGACGCGCCCCGCGGAGGTGCGCGACGTGTCGAGCACGATGACGATGTGTCGGTCCTTCTCCGGTTGCCAGGTCCGCACCACGGTCGACCGGCGTCGTGCGGTCGCCCGCCAGTCGATGCTGCGGACGTCGTCGCCCTCGACGTAGTCCCGGAGAGAGTCGAATTCGGTGCCCTGGCCGCGGATCCGGACCGCCGACCGGCCGTCGAGCTGGCGGAGGTGGGCGAGTCGGGAGGGCAGGAGCCGACGTGACCCGAACGGCGGGAGCGCGCGGACCCGGCCGGGAAGCGGGACACTGCGTTGCCGTCCGGCCAGTCCCAGAGGACCGAGACGGCGCACCGTCACCCGTACGGCGAGTCGGTCGCCACGTCGCGTGGGGGTGAGAGTGGTGGTCACGGTGGTGGTCTCACCGCGCGGCACGATGAGGCGATGGACGGCGCCCGTGGCACCCGCCGAGGGTTGCCAGCTGTCACGCAGGACGCCGCGAAAGGTCCCGGTTCCGGTGTTGGTGACCGTGATCGAACAGGAGGTGCTCTCCCCCAACCGGACCGGTCCGATCACCGACCGTGTCATCGTGATGGTCTTCGTCGATCCGGCGAGCGCGAGGTCGAGGCACATCAGCAGCACACAGAACAGCACCCACAGCACGGGGACGGCGTAGTTCGGCCACACCAGGATCGGCACTGCGCCGAGCAGCACCAGTACCAGAAACCGGCCGGTGAGGAACATCAGCGCGGGACGGGAACCGAGTTGACGGCGGCATCGAGGACCGAGCCCACCGACACGCCTTCGAGTTCGGCCTCCGGCCGCAGCGTCAGCCGGTGCGCCAGCGTCGACTGTGCCAGGGCCTGAACGTCATCGGGGGTCACGAAGTCACGGCCGTTCAGCCACGCCCACGCGCGGCTGGTCCCGAGCAGCGCGGTCGCGCCGCGCGGGCTGACGCCGAGTGCCAGGGACGGCGAGAACCGTGTCGCCCGGGCGATGTCGACGATGTAGGCGGCCACCTGTGGTGCGACACCGACGCGGCGGACCTGCTCGATGCCGGCTTCGACGTCGGCGGCCGAGGCGACCGGTCGAAGTCCGGCGGCGGCGAGATTCCGCGGATCGAACCCGGCCGCATGCCGGGTCAGGACCGTGATCTCGTCCTCACGTGGCGGCACGGGCAGTGTCACCTTCAGCAGGAAACGGTCGAGCTGGGCCTCCGGCAGCGGGTAGGTGCCCTCGTACTCGACGGGGTTCTGCGTTGCCGCCACCAGGAGCGGGCTGGGCAGCGGATGGCCGACGCCGTCGACGGTCACCTGCCGTTCCTCCATCGCCTCCAGCAACGATGCCTGCGTCTTCGGCGGGGTGCGGTTGATCTCGTCGGCCAACAGGAGGTTCGTGAACACCGGTCCCTCGCGGAACGTGAACTCCGAGCTGGCGGAGTCGAACACGAGCGAACCCGTCACGTCCCCGGGCATCAGGTCGGAGGTGAACTGCACGCGTTTGGTCTCGACGTCGAGCGCCGCCGCGACCGATCTGACGAGGAGGGTCTTGGCGACGCCCGGAACGCCTTCGAGCAGGATGTGTCCGCGACACAAGAGTGCGATGAGGATGCCCGCGACCGCCGGGTCTTGCCCGACAACGGCTTTGGCGACCTCGGCACGCACCGCACCGAGTGCCTCGCGTGCCTTGTTCGACGACGGGGCGGGTCCACCGTGCGGATTCTGCGGCGATGGGGCCGCCTTCCCGGACGGACCGGGGCCGAAGGTGCGGGATGGATCGACGGTCATGGTGTGTGCCGGACTTCCTTCTCGAGGGCGGTCAGTTCACTGGTGAAGACGACGAGGCCGGTGTCGGTGGTGGGCAGCGGCCCCGCGAGCAGGGTCCGTACCTGTGGAAGGTCGCGGCCGGTGACGGACACGACGGTGGTGATGATGGCGTGGACGGCGGAGTCGGCGGTCTCCCCCGGTGCCACCATCGTTTCCCAGTCGGGTGCCGCCAACTCGTCGGTGGCCCGACCGGCGTCGTACGGGAGGCCGAGGTAGGAGGCGAGCGAGGTCAGGGTGTGAATGCGCAGCGCGGCGGCCGCGCGGGCGTCGGCGCGAGCCTTGTGGTACATCCGGCCCCGTGCCTGGGTGGTCTCGATCGCCTTGACGACCGCCGGCAGCGGCTCGGTGACCAGCGCGCCGAAACGGCGACCGCGCCAGAGCATCAGGACCAGGACGGCGAACGCAGCCAGCACGACCAGCGGCCCGAGCGCCTCCGGGATGTCGGATTCCTCTTGCGCCGAGGCGACTTCGTCGGTGAAAAGAGGTACATACCAAAGGATGTCGTGCGCTCCGGCGAAGAGACGGGTGGCCACGCCCGCGTTGTCCCGGAGCGCGAGGTTCTCGTTGATCAGCATGTCGCCACTGACGACCACGATCTCCGGGCGGGTCGATGTGGCCGGCACGATCAGCACATTCGACGCGGTGCCGGTGGTGAAGCACGACGTCGCGCCCGGTGCGGATGTGCTGTAGCCGAGCGCGCCGCCGGTGATGGTGTCGTCGTCGGCGATCTCGGTGGTCGTGCACCCGGCGAGCACCGCGGACGGGGCACCGCCGTACTCGAGCCGGACCGGTAGTCGGAGAAGTGACAGAGCGTTGTCCTGTGGCGCGATCAGGATCACCCGGTGTGCGTCGGAGACCCGGTCCAGGAACTGTTGTGCGGTACCGGGGTTCAGTGCTCCGATCGATGACACGACGACCGTCGTGCTGCTCTCGGGGCGCGGCGAATCGGTGAACTCGTCCAGTCCACGGGCCTGATGGAGGTCGCCGCCGTGGTCGTCGATGATCTGGGCGAGGGCACGCGCACCCTGGGGCCGTGGATTGTCGGGGTCGTAGCTGACACCAGGCCCCGGTTCCGCACCGAACACGGTCAGCGCGGAGACACCGAGCAGGCCGATCGCTCCGGTCACCGCGACGACGAGCACCACCACGAGTACCCAGATCCATCGCGGCGTGCCGCGCTTCGGCGGGGCGGGCGCGATCGACGGTGTACGTGCCGTCGTGGTCATCGGGGCACCGCCAGACGACGCGGACCAGATGTGTCCACCCCGGCGGGTCGGGCGGACGACACGGTGCGCTCGAGGTCGAGCACCGCACGGGCCGACCCGGCCGCCGCATGGCGACCGCCGTAGGCGATCGCATCGAACAGGTCTGCGGCGCTCCGGAGTTCGACGCCGTGCTCGTCGAACCGGAACGCCAGTTCGGACGCCACCTCGTGTGCGGTGAGGGACGGCTCGTCGGCCAGCAGACCTCGTTCGATGCCGCGTTGGGCGAGCGCGCGGACGGCGGTGATCACACTGGTGTCGTAATCGCCGGCGGCATAGCGGGTCTCGGCTTCCGCGCGGAGCTCTTTCGCCGAACGCGGGCTTCCGGACAACACCACCTTCGCTGCGGCGTTCTCGGTGGCCTTCGGGACCCGCGGGGTGCGGCGTACGCGGCGGATCACGAGAACGGCGAGTCCGAGCGCCACGAGGATGGCGATCACGATGACGATCGCCCGGATCGTGTCCGACCCGCCGACCAGGTCGAGGACGTTGTCGGCGATCCATCCCCAGACCCGGTCGCTGAACCGGTCCCACCACGACGGTTCCGGCGGTTGGTAGGCGTTCTGGGAGAGTTCGTCCTCGGCCCAGCGGCGGGCTTGCTCGTTGCCGGGATCCAGGGGTGCGGCGAGGATCGGGGTCACCGCGCACCCGACCGCGGGTCGTGCGGTGAGTCGGACATCGTCACGGATACCGGCCTTTCCGCGCTGCTGGGACCTCGACGGACTCGACGGACTCGACGCCCGAGGGGCTCTTGCGGCGAACGTATCAAACAACGGTGTGCAAGCACCGGAAACATCCACCGGTCGACGGACGCGCGTGCTACGGTGCAGAACTAGAACACGTTCTAATTTCTGGAGGATTCATGACCGTGGAGCAAGCCGGCCTCGCCGACCAGATCGACGCGGCGGTGGACGCCTACATCGAGTTGCTGAACTCCGGCACCGCCGAGCAGATCGCCGACCTCTACGCGCCCGACGCGACGGTCGAGGACCCGATCGGCGCCGACATCCGCAGCACCCGCGAACAGCTCGTCGAGTTCTACTCGGTGATCACCGGCATGGACGAGCGCACCGCGACCCTCAAGTGGAAGAAGGTCGCCGGCGACACCGCCGTCTTCGAGTTCACCCTGGTGACCAAGACCTCCGGACTGGCCTTCGAGATCACGCCCGTCGACATCATGGTCTTCAACGCCGACGGCAAGGTGTCGTCGATGCGGGCCGTCTGGCGTCCAGAGGACCTGACGCAGCTCTGACTCCGCTCCGAGCTGCTTACCAACGCCCCGTCGGCCGCAGCACGATGTCCTGCGGATGGGCGTCGACGGGCGTCTGGATGGCGTGTACGACGGCGGCCGCGACGGACTCCGGGCGCAGGAACTGCGAGGCGTCATAGTCCCGGCCCTCGATGGCGACCAGTTCGCGCTGCATGTCGGTGTCGATGCGCCCGGGGTAGACGGACGTGACCCGTAGTGTCGGTTCCTCGGCGCGCAGCGAGTCGGCGAGTGCCCGCAACCCGAACTTGCTCGCCGCATACGGCGCCCAGCGGGGTTTGGCGGTCCGGCCCGCGCCCGAGTTCACGAAGACGACGTGCCCTTCTGCCTGCCGCAGCGCCGGCAGCAGGAGCCGCGTCAGTTCGGCGACGGCGACGAGGTTGATCTCGAGGACGTGATGCCACTCCTCGACGGGGGTGTCGGCCACATGCTCGAGACTGCTGCCGACGCCGGCGTTGTGGACCAGCACGTCGAGTTCGTTGATCGCTTCCACGGCACCGGCGACCTCGTCGTAGTCGGTCAGCTCGACGGCGAAAGTGCTCGCGCCGTCGAGTTCGATGGCGAGGTTGTCGAGTTCGGGCGAGGGGCGTCCACCCAACAACAGGTCGTGGGTGGGCGCGAGCTGTCGGGCGATCTGGGCGCCGAGGCCGCGACTGGCCCCGGTGATCAAAGCGGTGGGCACTCTGCCCACCCTACTGGGCGACCCGGATGCCGAAATCGTCATGCTGACCACCCTCCGCTGGCCGAGTAGCGACGACCCGGATGCCGAAATCGTCACGCCCCCCACCCTCCGCCGACCGAGTAGCGACGACCCGGATGCCGAATCGTCACGCCCCCCACCCTCCGCTGGCCGAGTAGCGACGGCCCGGATGCCGAATCGTCACGCCCCCCACCCTCCGCTGGCCGAGTAGCGACGACCGAACGGAGTGAGGACGACGCGTATCGAGGTCACCTCGATGAGCACACGACGGCGCCGCGGGGCAGAATCGTCGGCGTGGCCCGGTACGGATTCACCCCAACGCAGCTGTCGGCACGTGCCGCGTATCTGCTGCGCGGCAACGACCTGGGCACCATGACCAGTGCGGCACCCAAGCTGTACCCGCACATGTGGAGTTGGGACGCCGCCTTCGTCACCGTCGGTCTCGCACCGCTGTCGGTCGAGCGAGCGGTGATCGAGATGGACACCCTGCTCTCGGCGCAGTGGCGCAACGGCATGATCCCGCACATCGTGTTCGCCAACGGTCGGGACGGGTACTTCCCCGGCCCGGCCCGCTGGGAGTGCGCGCGACTGGCCGAATGCGCCCCCGACTTCCCGGACACCTCGGGGATCACCCAGCCTCCGGTCCACGCGATCGCGGTGCAGCGCATCCTCGACCATTCCCGACGTCACGGCCGGACGACGCGGGCGGTCGCCAACGAGTTCATCGACCGCCGGTGGAGTTCCCTGGTGCGATGGCATCGGTGGCTGGCTCATGCCCGGGATCCCATGGGGCGCGGCCGGATCACCATCTTCCACGGCTGGGAATCCGGTATGGACAACTCGCCGCGCTGGGACTCGGCATACGCGAATGTCGTTCCGGGACTGGACCTGCCGCCGTACTCTCGGGCGGATCTCGACCACGTGTCCGATCTGTCGATGCGGCCGACCGACCTCGAGTACGACCGCTACCTCTGGCTCGTCGAACAGATGAAGCGCGCGAACTACGACGACGACGTGTTGCCGAAGGTCATGAGTTTCGCGGTCGAGGACGTCTTCGTCAGTGCGATCTTCGCCGTCGCCTGCGATGTGCTCGCGACGATCGGTGAGGACTACTCCAAGCCGCTCGCCGACGTCCGCGACCTGCGCGCATGGGCCGACCGTTTCCGTTCCGGCGTCGTGGCCGCAGCCAACGACCGTAACGGCGCCGCAAGGGATTTCGACCTGCGCGCGAACTCGTGGATTCCGACCGAGACGATCGCCGCGTTCGCCCCGTTGATCTGCGGAGGTCTCCCGCGCGACCGGGAACGGGCTCTGCTCCGGCTGTTCGAAGGTCCGCGATTCTGTGGGCACCCCGACCTCCGGTACGCGGTCCCGCCGTCGACGTCGCCGATCTCGGCCGACTTCCGCCCGCGCGAATACTGGCGCGGCCCGGTGTGGCCGGTCATGACCTGGTTGTTCAGCTGGGCGTTCGGACGCCGCGGCTGGACCGAGCGCTCCGCGCGCCTTCGGGAGGAGGGTCTGCGCCAGGCCACCGACGGCTCGTTCGCGGAGTACTACGAACCCTTCACCGGCGAACCCCTGGGCAGCATGCAGCAGAGCTGGACCGCGGCGTCGGTGCTGGACTGGCTCGACTGAGCCCCGCGAGTCGACTACCTGCGAGGTAGTGGCCTTCCTGCGTTCAGGCGCGCAGTCTGGAGTCACGGCGATCCTCACAGGAGGTGTCCGATGACCACTCGACCGATTGCCACTCCACCGATTGCCACTCCACCGATTGCCACTCCACCGATTGCCACTCCACCGATTGCCACGACGATCCGCGTCAGACGCCGACCGGCACCACCGCGACCCGTGGCGTCGACCCCGACGTGGCTGACCGCAGTGATGAAGTGCGACAAGGCGCTGTCGTTCTGGTTCGTCCCGGCCGGCTTCCTCTTCGCGCCGCTCCTGCTGATCCTCGACCCGTGGCCGGTCGCCAGGACCATCGCATTGGTGACGATCTCCCTGTGCGGACTATGGCTGGGCCTGCTCGGGGTTTTATGGCCGTCGGACTCGCGCGCGTGTTGCGTTCCGGCGACGTGCTTCCCGACGAGTACTGGTTCAGATTGCTCGACTACCACCCGCCGCGGACTTGATGAACCGCTCACTCATTCCGTTCCCGCTCACTATAAATGTGAGCGGGAACGGAATCGTTGAGCGAATGTCTCGGTTGCGGATTCGCCGCGTTGCACACCATTACAAAGCCGTCACACTGCTGAAACACGCCACTTGTTTCATAACAGGGGACGGCGTCCACTCCGAAGAGTCACCGCAAACGACGGCTGGCAGCGGAGGACGCCGAGCACCTACCCCGACGAGCGCGTACGCGCCCGAGTGAGACATGGAGGAGCCTCGTGACGATCGAGAGTGCCAAGGCGTTGGAGTTCCGCGTGACCAGCGATGGCTGGAAGGACCTGCCGAAGATGCCGGAGGCCGAGTACCCGGGTACTGCGGGATTCATCGGCGACGTCTATGAAAACCCGGACGGCAGCCCGATGTGCAGCGGATACTTCGAGCTCCGCCACACCGACGAACCGCTCTACTACGAGTACGAATACGACGAGATGAAGGTCGTCCTCGAGGGCGAGTTCCTGTTGGAGAACAAGGAAACCGGACAGAAGACCGTTGCCAAGGCCAAGGATGCGATCTTCTTCCCCAAGGGTTCGAAGATCTACTTCAGCACCCCTGACTATGCGCTCGCCTTCTACACCGGGCAGCGCGACGCCACTCTCCTCTGAGCGACCGCCATGTCGCAGATCGCGTACTCCAGCGTGCCGGTGTGGGCGCGACCTGGTGACCTGGTCGAGACGTCGACTCCCTCGCCGACCGGCAGTTCCTACCTGCTGGTCGGTGTGGGGGACGTCGCCGATGCACTGAGTCGCTGGGAAGCCGACCTCGCGTCGCTGGCCACCACCCGAATCCACGGCGACGCCGACACGGCCGCCGACCTGCTGGCCGACGCGCTTGCCGAGGCCACCGTCGGGGTCCGGGTCTGGATCGTCGCCGACGCCGGCTCGGCACTGCGGCTGCGCGCCGTCGCCGTGAACGCCGGTCTCGAAGACGACGAGATCGAGTTCGGCACAACGGGTTCCGTCGAACCGACCGAGGCAGACGTGTTCTGTTCGCACTGCCGGACGGTCACGCGCGCCCGAGTGGCGATCGACGACGTCATCCCCTGCGCCGGTTGTCGACGCGACCTGCTCGTGTACCACCACGTGTCCCGTCGAACCGGTCAGTTCCTGGGGTTCATGGTCGACGCCGAGACCCAGTCCCTGACCACCGAGGAGATCGAGCTGTGAGCATCACAGTCGCAGAACCTGATTCGGCCGATGTCGGTGCGGCGTCGACGAATCGCCGCGCCGATCGGGCCGTCACGATGCAACTCGTCGTGACCTCGATCGACACGTCCGTCGCGGGTATCCGCGGCATCACCCTCGCCCACCCGGACGGACGTTCGCTGCCCGGCTTCATTCCGGGTAGCCATCTGGTGGTGCATGCCGGCGAGAACACCAACGCCTACAGCTTGACCGGCGACGGCACGCATCCGACGCACTACTCGATCTCGGTCCTCGAGGTCGCGGACGGCAAGGGTGGATCCCGCTGGCTGCACGAGGTGCTCGCGGTCGGTGACCTGCTGACCGTCGGACTCCCCCGCAGCGCGTTCGCGCCCATCGCCCGCGCCCGCAAGCATCTGCTGGTGGCCGGCGGAATCGGGATCACCCCGATGGTGTCCCATCTGCGCGCAGCCGTGCGCTGGGGGCGAGACATCCAGTTGCTCTACGTCTTCCGGAAGGACGCGGCCGCCCACGTGGCTGACGTGGCCGCGCTTGCACGAGCCCGCGCCGAACTGTTCACCGACCGCGTCTCGTTCATCGAACGCCTCGACGAAGCTCTCCGCGCCCAGCCGGTCGGCACTCACCTCTACGTGTGCGGGCCGTCGGCGATGATCGACGCCGTCGTCGACGCGGCGGCGCAGGCCGGGTGGCCCGACTCCCGAGTCCATTTCGAGCGGTTCGGGATCGACGCGCTCGACGCCGGTGATCCCTTCCGCGTCGACCTCGTCGAATCCGGGCGGAGCATCGACGTCCCGTCGGGGACGAGCATGCTCGAGGCCCTGGAACAGGTAGGCGTCGAGGTCCCCAATCTGTGCCGCCAGGGCGTGTGCGGTGAATGCCGCATCCCCCTGGCCGGCGGATCACCCATCCACCGCGACCTCTACCTCAGTGCCGAGGAGAAGGACGCCGGTGACGCCATCATGCCGTGCGTCTCTCGCGCCGCCGACGGCTGCACCCTGGAGGTTCCCCTGTGACGAGCACGATCCAGAACACCACTCCCACAACGCCGGACGACGCCGACCTGGTCGCCGGGTTCCCGTTCCCCTTCCTCGAGGACCGGTATCGCTACAGCACCAACGTCGAACCGGCCGAGCAGCCCGTCACCACACCGGCGGGTCAGTGGGGCACCGCGATCGTCGACATCGACTCCGAATATCGCGCCGAGATCGACCAGCGGGCGGCGATCCTCGCCGCCGACCCGACGAGGCACGCGGTACTCCCCCACATGGTCCCCGCCACCTGGGACGCGATGTTCACCCTCATGCGCGAACTCGATGCCGCCTACCCGGAGCAGATGCAGCTGCGCTCGACGGGTCCCGACGAATGGTTGTGGCGCAACGACATCCTCGGCATCGAACAGCGCTTTTGGTACGGCGACGCCACCACGCTCCCCGACGAACCGCTGCGGTACATCACCTCCCAGGTCCAGGAGGACATCGCGCTCCTGGACCAGCGCAACGGCCAGCTGTTCGTCGACGCCGGTGTGGTGACCTTCGCCGCGGACTGGAGCTTCGGTTTCGACGTCGGCATGAGCTTCCTCGAGATCCACGGACCAGTCCCACGGGTTCGCAGGGAAGGCGTCATCACCCGGGCCCACGAGTTCCTCAAACGGCTGCAACCGCACCAGCCCTACCGGCGGACCAACTGGACACTCACCATCGACCGCCGCCTCGACGTCTCGACCGAGATCTACCCCGAGTGGGGACCCGACCGCGAGGCCATCCTGCTCGTCGACGACGCCGAGTTCGGCCGCCGGGTCCACCTGCGCGTCGAGGTGCAGCACCTCATCCGGCTCCCCGACTCCGGTGCCGTCATGTTCCTCATCCGCACCTACCTGCTCCCCCTCGAGCTGCTGGCCACCGTCGACCCCTGGCGTCGTCGTGCCGCCGAGGTCCTGGCCGAATTGCCCGAGGACATGGCCGATTACAAGGGCATCATCAAGTACCGGGACCGAGCCGCCCGGTGGCTGCGCAACGCCGCTCGACAGTCGGCGCCGACCGGTCCGGGCATGCCGGTCTGGCCCACCACTCCGCCGGACGTCGACACCACCGGGGCGGCCTTCCTCGTCGTCGCGGTCGGCGACGACGCCGAGACCGCTCACGTGTCGCGGAACTGGGTCGCGGCGGCCGAGGCCGTCGGAGCCACCCGACTCCTGGTGCTCGACACCCTCACCGACGAGCAGGATCGCCGGTCCCTGAACGCCGCCCTCGATGCCGCGCTCACCGGCACGCGCATCCTCGTCACCGGCGGTCAGTACGACGTGATGACCGCGCTGGCGATGGCACGTGAGGCCGGAGCGGTTCCCGCGGAGTTGTCGTCATACGTCGTCCACACCCGCGACCTTCCGCTCTATTGTGCGCACTGCCGCACCACCTTCCGGGTGGAAGGCCGTGCGGGCGGGGTCGTCTCCTGTCCGGGCTGCGCTCGTGATCTGGAGGTTCACGAGCATCATTCGCCGACGATGGGCAGCTTCCTCGCCTCAGCGGCGGGCGGTGATGCATGACCGCAGCAGCCATCCCCGCACACCTGCACCCGGGTTACGTGACCTCGGCGCGCCCGATGCGTGTGGTCACGGTTCGTCGGCTGACCGAGGACATCACCCACTTCCGGTTCGCGCCGTTCGACGACGCCCCGCAGGTTCTGACGCCCTATCAACCGGGCAGCCATCTGATCGTCACCGCCGGTGAGCACCGCAATGCCTACTCGCTGGTCGACGACGGCATGTGCCCGAACACCTACGGCATCTCGGTGCTCCGACGCGGCGCCGGCGGCGGCTCGGACTGGTTGCACGACAACCTGTCCGAGGACGCCGTCGTCGAGGTGGAGGGACCCCGGTCGATGTTCGCGCCGGTCCTCGGCCAGCGTGGAGCACTGCTCGTCGCAGGAGGGATCGGCATCACCCCGGTCCTGTCGCACGCGCGTGCGCTGGCGCGTGAGCGGCGTCGTGCCGACATCGTCTACTCGTACCGGCCCGGCTGCGGCGCCCACCTCGACGATCTCCGCGCGCTCGCCCAGCAGCCGAACATCACCCTGCACGAGGTGTCCGGGGCCGACGCCACCGCGGAGTTGCTCGCCGAACGGTTCCGTGCCCAGGCCCTGGGTACCCACGCGTACGCGTGCGGACCGGCATCCCTGCTCGAGACGTACACCGAACTCGCGAAACAGGCCGGGTGGCCCACGGCGCGTGTGCATCTCGAACGATTCGCGGCTCCGGAACAAGACCCTGGCGACCCCTTCACGGTGACGCTGTCCTCGACCGGCGACCGGATCGACGTCCCGGCCGGCGTTTCCCTCCTGCAACGACTCCTCGACCATGGTGTCGAGGTGCCCAACCTGTGCCGCCAGGGTGTGTGCGGCGAATGTCGGATACCGGTGCGCGACGGCATCATCGAGCATCGTGACCTCGTCCTGTCCGAGGAGGAGAAAGCCCTCGGTGACGCGATGTTGTGCTGCGTCTCCCGGGGCCAGAACATCGAGGTGGACCTGTGACCACAGAAGCGATACCGACCGCATCGATCCGGGATTTCCTCACGGGGCCGGTGGACCACCTGTCCAACCTGCCGTGGCCGTTCCCGGACGACCTCGAGGAGTTCACCTACAGCGTCAACGTCGAGCCCGCACGCATCCCGCGGTGCACGCGCGGCGGTGAATGGGGAAGGCACCTGGTCGATCTCGGTGGTGCCGAGTATCCCGAGATCATGGCCGAACGTCGCCGGATCCTGGACAACGACCCCTCACGGGTGCGGGTCCGTGCCGGGATGGAGATCGCGTGCTGGGATCTGCTGCTCTACTACCTGCGCGACCTCGGCATCTCCTACCCCGGCCTCATGCACCTCGACGAGTTCGGCGACGGGCGCTTCCACTGGCGTAACGAGATCCTGGGCACCGACCAGGAATTCGTGCTCGGCGACCCCGACACCCTGCCGTGCGGACCGATGCAGTTCCTGGCCCGTGAGGTGCCCGACGATCTGCTCCTCGTCACCGAACGCGATGGGCATCTGTACTTCGACGCCGGTGTCGTGACCTTCGCCGCGGCCTGGTCGGTCTCCTTCGACGTGGGCATGGACATGTACGAAATCCACGCCCCGGTACCACGCATGCTTCGCGAGGGCATCGTCGCCCGCGCCGAACAATTCCTGCGCAGGCTACCGGCAGATCAGGTGTACCGCAGGGTGAACTGGACTCTGTCGGCGTCGGATTCGCACAAGCTCGACGTGAGTCTCGAAGAGTTGCCGGCATGGGCGGCCGACGTCCCGGCCATGGTTGCCGACGGCGATTTCGCCAGGGCACGCCTGCGAATCGAGCTCGAACACTTCGTCCGGTTGCCGATGTCGGGTGCCGTGACGTTCAATATCCGGACATTCATGGCCTCGCTGGAGGACGTGAAACGAATACCCGAGTGGGCCGATCAGTTGGCGGCCGTCATCGAGTCGCTCGGTGAGGACATCGCCGCCTACAAGGGATTTCTCGACTATCGCGACAACGTCGTCGCGTATCTACGCGGTCAATGACGCCCGTGAGCTGCTGGTGCACCAAACCACCGACCTCTTCAGTCTCCGAACCGAAAGATCGCCCATGGAACCGATACTCGCGGCCAACGCCGACCTCGCCTGGATGCTGGCGGCATTCGTCTTCGTCCTTCTCATGTTCCCCGGCCTCGCCTTCTTCTACGGCGGCATGGTCGGCTCGAAGAACGTGCTGAACATCATGTCGATGGTCATGTCGACCCTCGCCATCACCGCCGTGCTCTACGTCGTCATCGGCTACGGGCTCGTGTCCGGTCCGTCGGTGGGCGGGTGGGGCCTCATCGGCAACCCGACCGATTTCATCGGTCTCACCAACTGGTTGACCGACGACGCCTCCGGCGCGACCCAGACGCTGTACTTCGCGGCGTGGTTCATCCTGTTCGCGGCCATCACCATTGCCATCGTCGCCAGTGGAGCAGCAGGCCGGATGAAGTTCTCCGCCTGGCTGGTCTTCGCGCCGATCTGGCTCCTGGTGGTGTACTTCCCGGTCGCACACTGGGTGTTCTCGGCCGACGTCGATGACAACTACAAGGGCGGCTTCCTGCTGAACAAGCTGGAGATCGTCGACTACGCAGGCGGAACCGCGGTCCACATGAACTCCGGTGTCGCGGCTCTGGCCCTGGCCGTCGTCCTCGGGGCCCGCAAGCGCCGCATGGAGCGTCCGCACAACCTCCCGATGACCATGCTGGGCGGGGGCATCCTGTTCTTCGGCTGGTTCGGTTTCAACGGCAGCTGCGCGCTCGGTGCGAACTTCCTTGCGCAGGCGGTCATCCTGAACACGCTGCTCGCCGGATCCGCCGGCATGATCGGGTTCGCGATCATCGAGCGGTGGCGCGAGGGTCACGTCACGTCGCTCGGCCTGATCACCGGCACCGTCGCGGGCCTGGTCGGCATCACCCCTGCCGCCAGCAGCATGGCGCCGCTGGGTGCACTGTGCGTGGGCATCTTCGCCGCAGCGGTCGTCGCGTTCCTGCTCAGCTTCAAGAGCAGGCTCAAGATCGACGAGACGCTCGACGCCTTCGCCGTCCACGGCATCGGCGGCATCGTCGGCACCATCTGCATCATCCTGTTCGCGACCGAGGCCGCTCCGGCCGGTGTCCAGGGCGTCCTGTTCGGCGGTCCGGTCGACATCGTCTGGCGTGAGCTCGCCGGCATCGCCATCACCTGCACCTACTCGTTCGTGATGACCTGGCTCATCGCGAAGGGACTCGACAAGCTGATCGGGCTGCGCGTCGACGACGAGACCGAGATGGTGGGCCTCGACACCACGCTGCACGCCGAGACCGCGTACGAGATCCCCAGTGCCAGTGTGGGTCGGCCCGGCGGTGGGCTGGCCGGTCTGTCACCGTCGGCAGCTGCCGAATCGGTGGAGAAGTCGATGCCGGCATCGGCACCACCCGCGCAGGTCTGACCGCGCGGAGAAGACGAACAACGGCCCGGGGGTCCACCGTCAGACGGTGGACCCCCGGGTGCTTTCGTCAGGCGGCGAGGGTGGCTCGAAACGACACCGACCGCTCACGGAGCGGAAACAGACTCGAAACAAACGGGCGGTCTACTAACGGTAGACATTGATTCACACGAGTGGACATCCCGACAGGCAACACCTAGAGTCGACCCCCGGAGCGCATCATGACCACCACCAACGAAACCCCCGACACCGGCACTCTCGCCGAGCTGTGTGCGGCGAACGACACCAAGTTCATCCTCGCCATGTTCGTCGATCTCCGCGGAAAGCCGTGCGCCAAGCTGGTGCCGGTCGAGGCGGTCGACGAACTCGCCACGGAGGGAGTCGGTTTCGCCGGTTACGCGGTCGGTGCCATCGGTCAGGAGCCCAAGGACCCCGACCTCATCGCCGTTCCCGACGTCAGCTCCTTCCTCCCCATCCCGTTCATCAAGGAAGGTCTGGCCGTCGTCCAGTGCGATCCGCACGTCGAGGGCAAGCCGTGGCCGTTCGCTCCGCGCAACATCCTCAAGACCCTCATCGCGCAGACCGCCGACGCCGGCTTCGAGCCGTGGGTGGGCGCCGAGGTCGAATACTTCCTGCTCAAGCGCGCCGAGGATGGTTCGCTGGTCACCGCCGACGCCGCCGACGATTCCGACCAGCCGTGCTACGACGTCCGCGGTCTCACCCGGATGTACGAGCACCTCACCACGGTGTCCACTGCCATGAACCAGCTCGGCTGGGGCAACTATGCCAACGACCACGAGGACGGCAACGGGCAGTTCGAGCAGAATTTCAAGTACGCCGACGCGCTGACCACCGCCGATCGGGTCGTAACCCTCCGCTACCTCCTCTCGGCGATGGCCGCCGAGAAGGGCATGATCGCCACGTTCATGCCGAAGCCGTTCGCCGATCGCACCGGTTCGGGACTGCACTTCCACCTCTCCCTCACCAAGGGTGGCGAGCCGGTCTTCCCGCAGGTCAGTGAAGACGATCGCGGGCTGGGGCTCTCCGCGACCGCCTACGGGTTCATCGGGGGCATCCTCGAGCACGCACCGGCTCTGCAGGCCGTCATCGCGCCGACCGTCAACTCCTACAAGCGGACCGGCGCGACCGCCACCCGGTCGGGTGCGTCCTGGGCGCCGCGCAAGGCCACCTACGGCGGCAACGACCGGACCCACTACATCCGGGTTCCCGACGACCAACGCGTCGAACTGCGCGGTGGCGACGGGTCGGCCAACCCGTACCTGGCCGCGGCCGCGTTGCTGGGCGCCGGTCTCGACGGCATCAAGCGAAGCCTCGACCCCGGGGCCGTCGGCGGGGCTCCCAGCCACATCGCGGATCTGCCACTCACCCTGTTGCACGCCGTCGAGGCGTTCGAGTCCGACGCGGTCGTCATGGGCGCGCTCGACGCCGCACTACCCCAGGACTGGCCCGCCGACCAGGGCAAGGTGTCGACCTACTTCTCCAACCTGAAACGCGAGGAGTTCTTCGACTGGCACGCGGCGGTGTCCCCCTGGGAAGTCGACCAGTACCTCACCGCTTTCTGACGCGGCCGGCCCAGGCTGCGTCGACCGAACCACATCCCAACTCCCCTTCGACGTAAAGGATTCGACCATGTGCGGAATCGTCGGATTGCATCTGCGTAATCCCGATCTTCATCCCCGGCTCGGCGCGATGCTCGCCGTGATGCTCGGCGAGATGCAGGATCGCGGTGCGGATTCGGCCGGTATCGCGGTGTACGGCAACCCCGAATGGGCACCTTCCGGCCACGGGTGTGTCTCGCTGCTCGAACTCGATGTCCTGCCCGACGAGGTCTCGGCGACGTTGGGCGCAGCACTCGGTGTGCCGGTCGCCGCCCAGCTCGTCGATGCCACGCTGGTCGCGTCGGCCCCGGTGGGCGCCGAAGAACTCCTCGGCGCGGCCCGCGCCGCCTACCCGGACGCGTTGGTCGCCGGCTTCGGCTCGGACCTGACCGTCCTCAAGGGTGTCGGCGCCCCGCGAGACCTGGCCGAATCCTGGGGTCTGGCAACCGCTTCCGGCTGGCAGGGCGTCGGCCACACCCGGATGGCCACCGAATCGGCCGTGACCCCGTCGGGTGCACATCCCTACGCGGTCGGCCCGGAGCAGTGTCTCGTGCACAACGGGTCGTTCGCCAACCACGCCACCATCCGACGCGAATTGCGCGCGCAGGGTGTGGAATTCGACAGTGAGAACGACACCGAGGTCGGCGCCCGCTTCGTCGCCCACCAGCTCGCCGCCGGCAAGGACGTCGAGACCGCCCTCAAGGAGGTCTGCGCCAACTTCGACGGCTTCTACACCCTCGTGGTCTCCAACCGTGACTCCTTCGCCGTCGTCCGCGACGCCATCGCCTGCAAGCCCGCGGTGATCGCCGAGACCGACGACTGGGTTGCGATCGCCAGCGAGTACCGCGCCCTCGCCAAGCTGCCCGGCGTCGAGAACGCCCGCATCTGGGAGCCCGAGCCGGAAGTGGTCTACGCATGGACGCGATGACGCTCGACTCCACCACCCAGTCCCCCACCGACCCGGCGAAAGCGGAGACGATGAGCCCCAACCACCACTTCGACCTCGCGAACACCGCACTGCGAGAGATCAACTCGCTACTCCACGGCGACATCTCCGGGGAAATCGTCATCGACAACCCGGCGGGTGCGCACAGTGTCGCCGCGGGCGTCAACGCGCCGGTCAAGATCACCGTCAACGGTCATGTCGGCTACTACGCCGCCGGGATGAACCAGCAGGCCGAGGTGACCATCAACGGCAACGCCGGCACCGGTGTCGCCGAGAACATGATGAGCGGCAGCGTCATCGTCAAGGGCAACGCCTCGCAGTCGGCCGGTGCCACCGCTCACGGTGGACTCCTCGTGGTCGAGGGTGACGCGGCGGCCCGCTGCGGCATCTCGATGAAGGGTGTCGACATCGTGATCGGCGGCAACGTCGGACACAACAGTGCCTTCATGGCGCAGGCCGGCCGCCTGGTCATCCGCGGCGACGCCGGCGACGGCCTCGGCGACTCCATCTACGAGACCCGCATCTACGTCCGCGGTGAGGTCGCCTCCCTCGGCGCCGACTGCATCGCCAAGCCGATGCGCGAGGAGCACCTCGAGGAACTCGCCGGTCTGCTCAAGGCCGCCGGTTACGGCGACGACGACCTGACCGCCTACACCCGCTACGGATCGGCCCGCGAGCTCTACCACTTCAAGGTGGACAACGCTTCCGCCTACTGAGCCGCCCGCGAGGAGCGATGGCGATGACCCACGAAGGGCCCCAACCCTCTTCGCGCCACAACATCGAAAGTGACATCACCATGACCGAACACCTCAGCGTCGAGCAGCGCGGACTCCGCGAATCCGCCACCTACGACCGCACCACCATCGCCGCCATCCAGCGCGCCGCCGAGACCGGCATCTACGACATCCGTGGCTGGGGGGCCAAGCGTAAGCTCCCCCACTTCGACGACCTGCTGTTCCTGGGTGCCTCGATGTCGCGCTACCCGCTCGAGGGTTACCGCGAGCGCTGCGACACCGACGTCGTCCTGGGTGGCCGCAACGCGAAGTACCCGCTGCACCTGTCTACCCCGGTCACCATCGCCGGCATGAGTTTCGGTGCACTGTCGGCCGGCGCCAAGGAGGCACTCGGCCGCGGAGCGTCGGAGGTCGGGACGTCGACCACCACCGGTGACGGCGGCATGACTCCCGAGGAGCGCGGACAGTCCAAGCACCTCGTTTACCAGTACCTGCCGTCGCGTTACGGCATGAATCCCGACGACCTGCGCAAGGCCGACGCCATCGAGGTCGTCCTCGGCCAGGGTGCCAAGCCCGGTGGCGGTGGAATGCTGCTGGGGCAGAAGATCTCCGAGCGTGTCGCCGGGATGCGTACCCTCCCCCAGGGCATCGACCAGCGCAGCGCCTGCCGGCACCCCGACTGGACCGGCCCCGACGACCTCGCCATCAAGATCAACGAGCTGCGCGAGATCACCGATTGGGAGAAGCCGATCTACGTGAAGGTCGGCGCGAGCCGCACCTACTACGACGTGAAGCTGGCCGTGCACTCCGGCGCGGACGTCGTCGTGGTCGACGGCATGCAGGGCGGTACCGCCGCCACCCAGGAGGTGTTCATCGAACACGTCGGCATCCCGACCCTCGCCGCGATCCCGCAGGCCGTGCAGGCACTCCAGGAACTCGGTGTGCACCGTGAGGTGCAGCTGATCGTCTCCGGCGGTATTCGCAACGGCGCCGACGTCGCCAAGGCGATGGCACTCGGGGCCGACGCGGTCGCGATCGGCACCGCCGCCCTGATCGCGTTGGGAGACAACGATCCCCGCTATGCCGAGGAGTACGAGGCGCTGGGTTCGGCAGCCGGCTACTACGACGACTTCCAGGACGGGCGTGACCCGGCCGGCATCAGCACGCAGGACCCGGAACTGTCGGCGCGCTTCGACCCGGTCCTCGGTGGCAAGCGCCTCGCCAACTTCCTGCGGGTCATGACGATGGAGGCCCAGACCATCGCCCGTGCCTGCGGCAAGGCGCACCTTCAGCACCTCGAGCCCGAGGACCTCGTCGCCATCACGATCGAGGCCGCGGCGATGGCGCGGGTCCCGATGGCCGGTACCAACTGGATTCCGGGGAGTGGGCTGTGACAGAACAGAATTCGACCGCATCGGTCGTCATCGTCGGCGGCGGCCTCGAAGGTGCTGCCGCCGCGTGGGCCCTCGGGCAGCGGGGGATCACCGACGTCGTCGTGTGCGAACGCGACACCGTCGGCGGCGGGATGACCGGCAAGTCGTCGGGTATCGTCCGGTGCCACTACGGCGTCAGCTCGCTGGCCGCGATGGCGGCGGTGGGGCTGGAGGTGTTCGAGAAGGCCGAGGAGATCTTCGGTACCGACATCGGCTTCCGGCAGACCGGATACGTCGTCGGCGTCGGTGAACCGAATGTCGAGAACCTGCGCAAAAGCCTTGCGGCACAGCGTGAAGTGGGCGTTCAGACCGAGGAGATCGACGTCGCCGAGGTCGCGAGGATGTGGCCGACGGCCGATCTGGAGCCGTTCGCGGCCTTCGGCTGGGAGGAGCGCGGCGGATACGGGGACGCCTACCAGACCGCCCAGGCCTTCGCCGCCGCCGCACGGGCCACCGGCATCAGGATCCGCCAGGGCGCCGCGGTCACCGAGTTGCTGGTGGACGGCGACCGGGTCACCGGCGTCCGGCTCGCCGACGGCTCGACGATCTCGGCCGACACCGTCGTCGTCGCAACCGGCGTGTGGTCCAAGCCGTTCCTCGGCCGGCACGGCATCGACGTCCCGATCTCGGTGCACCGCGAGCAGATCGTGATGATCCACCCGGGTGAGGATCTCGGCGAGGTTCCGGTGTTCTCCGACCTCGTCTCACTCCAGTACGTGCGACCGGACGTCCGAGGCGAGATCCTGTTCGGCAACAGCGATCTCAAGGAACTCCAGATCGCCGACCCGGACAACTACAGCAACCGTGTCGACAGCGACTTCGTCGACCTCACCGTCGACAAGGTCGGTACCCGGTTCCCCGGCTTCACCGAACCCGCGATCACCAGCAGCTACGCCGGTTGCTACGACGTGACGCCGGACTGGAATCCGATCATCTCGGCGGGCCCGCTCGACGGTCTGGTGCTGGCGGTCGGCTTCAGCGGTCACGGGTTCAAGATCTCGCCGGCGGTGGGACGGCTGATCGCCGATCTGGTGGTCGACGGACGCAGTTCGGACCCACGGATCCCGGAGTCCGATTTCCGCTTCACCCGGTTCGCCGAGGGCGATCCGCTGAAGACGAGGTTCCCCTACGTGGGAGCGGGGGAGATGCGCTGAGAGTTCCCGAGCGGTGTGCAGGGGGGGTCAACCGACGAGAGGGCGCGAGAACATGTGTCAACTGACAGTGAACGACCTCGCTCACTATGCTGGCGAGGTGACCGACGACCCATTGATCCGGAACCAGTCTGGCATCGCACGGGAACGCCCCGTCGACCAGTCGGTCGAGGAACTCGAGCTCGAGACCGCGATCGCGCACAATGTGCGTCGGCTGCGGCGCCAGCAGGGACTGTCGGTGGGCGACATGGCGTCCCGCGTCGGCATCTCCAAGGCGATGCTGTCGAAGATCGAGAACGCGCAGACCTCCTGCAGTCTCAGCACCCTCGCCCGCCTGGCCAACGGCTTCGACGTCTCGGTCACGTCGTTGTTCCGCGGCGCGGAGATGGAGCGTTCGGCTGTCTTCGTGAAGGCGGGGGAGGGCAACGAGATCGTCCGTGAGGGTTCACGCGAGGGACATGAGTACGAGTTGCTCGGATCGCTTCGCGGGGAACACAAACGGCTCGAATGTCTGCTCGTGACCCTCACCGAGAAATCGGTGACGCAGCCACTGTTCCAGCACGCCGGTACCGAATTCCTGTATGTCCTCGAGGGCGTGATGGACTACGCGCACAGCCGCTCGGTGTACCGGATGCATCCTGGCGACGCGTTGCAGCTCGACGGAGAAGGAGCGCACGGGCCGGTCGAACTGGTCGAACTGCCGATACGCTTCCTCTCGGTCATCGCGTTTCCGGATTCAGCCGTCTGAGGCCATCGGCGGAGAGATCGAAGTCGTACCGGGAGGTCGGGACCACGTCGAGGTGTCGGTCCGCACCGAACCGCGCGACGCTGTTGAGCATCAGCGTCATTCGACGTTCCAGTTCGGTCTGGTCGCCGTCGCTGCCGTAGAAGGCGTGGATGTCGGTGACAGCTGCCATCGGGAACAGTTCCTCCACGATCGCGTCGACTCGCGGTGTGTCCCCGGTGACTGCCCGCTGGACGATGTTCTGCACGTATCCGAACGTGGCCTGAGTGTCGATCGCGACCCGGGTGTGGTCCTCGAGCCAGCGCCGCAACCATTCCTCGCGGTCCAGCTCGGCTGGGCGTCGTAGGAATGCGATGTTGGACAGCGCGTCGATGCGCGTTCCGTCGGCGGGAAGGTCCGGGTCGAGGGGAGCGCGCGCGGTGACCTCCCAGGCCGCGAACGGCCCCTCGGCACTCTGGGTGACCGCGGGGAGTACGGCGTCGACATCCCCGGCCCAGTACGTCACCACCGCGTCGATCGCCGGATCGAGTTCGTCGATGCGCATCGCGCCGGAGACGGGGTCGTCGTCGATGTTGAGCTGGACGCGTACGGCACCGGCTGCCGCGCATCGTTCGACGAGTGTCTCGGCACCGGCGCGCGCCAGTCCACCACCTCGCACCGCCACGATCACCTTCGAGTACGTCACCTCGCGCACGGTACCGGGACGAGCGGGTGTTCGGGGTCAGAACTCCTCGGCGCCGATCAGCGCGGCGTCGTCGTCGATCTCGTCGTCCGCAACGCCCTGGATGAGTGCGACGGCACCGAGTGCGACGACGCAGTAGGCGGTGGCGAACCACCAGGGAGCGGCATCGGAACCGAACCACTTGGCGAGGTACGCCACGAGCACCGCGGCGATCGCGGCCCCCATCCAGCGCAGGAAGCTGAAGCCCGCGCTGGACACCGAGCGCGGGGTGTCGGTTCCGCCGGAGGACATGGCGAGGTCGGTGAAGAGGGTGTTCAGCACACCCGACGGGAGGCCGGAGAGAACGACTGCGAGTCCGATGAGCCACACCTGATCGCTCACCGTCCCGACGCCGGCCAGGACCATGATCGAACCGTAGGCGAAGATCGCCACCAGCACACCGGCCTTCTCGCCCAGGGCCTTGGCCAACGCGGGTGCCACGAACACGCCCGCGAGTGCGGTGAGCAGACCCCACCCGAAGAAGATGAGTCCCGCGTGGATCGGGCGGAGCCCCATGGCGATCGGCGCCCACGCGATGACGGTGAACAATGCACCGGTGTAGAAGGCCGAACCGATGCCCGAGATCGACAGGGTGCGATTGCGGAGGGCCTTCAGCGGATCGACGATCCGCACCCGGTCGCGGGTGGCGCGAGGCGCGTCGGCGGGGAGCATGAACGCGCACAGGACGGCGCCGAAGAGCATGAGCAGCGCGGTCCCGCCGAACGGCGCGCGCCAGGTCCATTCGCCGAGGGTCGCTCCGAGCAACGGTCCGACCGCGAGGCCGAGACCGAGTGCGGCCTCGTACATCATGATCGCGCCCTGTCGGCTGCCGACAGCGGACGAGACGATGAATGCCAGTGCGGTCGCGAGGAACAGCGCGTTGCCCAGACCCCAGATCACCCGGAAGGCGATCAGCTGGTCGATGTCGTCGGCGAAGGCGGACAGCCCGGCGGCGACGACGATCAGCGCGAGTCCGACGGTGAGTGTGCGTTTGGGGCCGAAACGGTATGCGGCCCAGCCGGTCAGCAGCATCGCGACGCACTGGACACCCACATACACACCGAAGAGCAGGGTGACCTTCTCGGCCGGCGCCTCGAGCGCTTCGGCGATGCTGTGCAGGATCGGGTCCACGAGGCCGATCCCCATGAAGGCGATCGTGGCGGCGAAAGCAGTGATCCACACGGTACGGGGTTGCTCGCGGAACGTGGCGAGCAGCGACTTCTCAGAAGACGCCGTGTCGGTGGTCGGCGTGTTCTCGGTGACTGTCATGAGGTCCTTTTCGATCGCGGAGTGATGACGTGGCCGGGCGCCGTGGACTCAGGCGCTCGGCGGCTGCGTCGGGGTCTCGTCGAGTCGGTCGCGCAGGGCTCGGAGAGCAGGGCCGGCGGCGGCCAGGGCGGCCCGGTCCTCGTCGTTCAGCGCGGCGAGTGCACTGGTGAGGACGACGTCGCGTTCCTCGCGGATCTGCGATACGACGGCGCGGCCGTGGTCGGTCAGTCCGACCAGGACGGCGCGTCTGTCGGCCGGGTCGGGTCTGCGTTCGACCAGTTCGTGCTTGGTGAGTCCGTCGATCACCGATGTCGCGGTCGGCATGCGGATGGACTCACGATCGGCGAGTTCACCCATGCGCATCCACCCGGTGTCGGCGAGGACGTTGAGGGCTGACGTCTGCGCCGCGGTGAGCTCGACCCTCGGCGCGCGCCGGCGAAGCGCCAGGTAGAGCCTGGTGATCGTGGGACGCAGCGTCAGGGCGAGTTGCGCGGGATCGGAAGCGGACACGCTTAGAAAGCCTAATACTTCGAAGTTCGAAGTAATACCGGGCGTGCATGTGACACTGCCGACACATCGCCGCCCCGGCCAATGCGGAATCGCCACCGATCCGCCGGCTGAGCCGGTACCGGTCCCGCCGGCTGAGCTGGTACCGATCCCGCCGGCTGAGCCGGTATCGATCCCGCCGGCACCGACCCCGCCGGTAACGATCCCGCCGGCACCGACCCCGCCGGTAACGATCCCGCCGGCACCGACCCCGCCGGCTGAGCCGGTACCGAGCGTAGCGAGGCACCGCGTCGAAGCCCCACCGCGAATCCGGAGGCGGTCACAACGGGCACGCGCACCTATGCGCCGTGCACGCCGAGACGAGATCGCCGCCGCCACCCGACAAGCGCCGGTCGGACCAGCGCCGGGAGAGGCGGAAGTGGCGATTCTGCAGTGAGGCGTCAGACCCCGATCGGGCTCCCGCCGTCGCGCCAGACCGCGACCACCGACGGCCGCGGCTGGGAGTTCCCGCCGTCGGGCCAGTGCGATGCCGGGTTGTCCGCGGAGTGGTCGTCGAGTTCGCCCGGATGCTGTACCGCGATCAGGATGCGGTTGCTGTCGATGACCGGTCCACACGTCTCGGCACCCTTGGGGACGGTCAGGAACTGTTTCGTCTCGCCGCGGCGGTCACCGTCGAGGGCGACGGCGAACAGGCCGTCGTTGGAGTCGAGGGCGTTGCCGTCGGTGGAGATCCACAGGTTGCCGTGCGGGTCGAAGGCGACGTTGTCGGGACAGGAGATCGGGCTGACCTTGGTCTTGTCGAAGCCGCCGTAGTACGTGTCGGCGGCGGCGGGGTCGCCGCAGACGAGCAGGAGTTCCCAGGTGAACTCCGTGCCGGTGTGGTCGTCGGTCATCTCGAGGATCTGACCGTTCTTGTTCTCTTTGCGGGGGTTCACGAGATCGGCAGCGGCCTTGCCGTCGGTGCCGCGGTCGCTGTTGTTGGTCAGTGCGCAGTACACCTTGCCGGTCTTCGGGTTCGGCTCGATGTCCTCGGGACGGTCCATCTTGGTGGCACCGACGGAATCTGCCGCCGCGCGGGTGAAGACGGCGACCTCGGCCGGCGACATGCCGGCGATGTACGACCGGGCCGTACCGTCGGCGTTGACGGTGAGCAGGGGCTTCCACGACCCCTTGCCCGCGAACTTGCCCGCCGCGGGCAGAGCCCCGGAGCCGTCGACGGGTTCGGCGGTGAACGTTGCGACGTACAGGGTCCCCTCGTCGAGGATGCGCATGTTGTGTTCGCGTGCGGTCTTCGACAGTCCGCTCTTCATCTTGCGGCTCGACACGAACTTGTAGATGTACTCGAACTTCTCGTCGTCACCGCTGTAGGCGACCACCGTACCCTTGTCGGGCCCGGCGTCGACGACATAGATGTTGGCCGACTCGTGCTTGAATCGGCCCATCGAACTGTGTTTGACGGGAACAGCTTTCGGGTCGTGTGGATCGACTTCGACGATGTAGCCGAAGCGGTTGGCCTCGTTGGGCTCGACGGCCAGGTCGAAGCGCTTGTCGAAGCGACCCCAGTGGTGTTCGTCGGCATCGTCTTCGAAGGTGTAGCGCTCGAGACGTTCAGCCGTCTTCGGGTCGGTCACCGTGCTCGCGTTGCTGAAGTAACCGTTGAAATTCTCTTCGCCGGAGAGCATGGTGCCCCACGGGGTGAGCCCGCCCGAGCAGTTGGCCATCGTCCCCAGGACAGTGGTGCCGGCCGGATCGGCGGCCGTCTTCACGAACTCGGTGCCCGCTGCGGGACCGGTCAGCCGGAACGGGCTCGACGCGGTGAGTCGCTGGTTACGCTGGCCGACAACGGGTTTGAGCGCGCCGGAGCCGGGCTGGGCGGTCACCTCGACCACGGCGATACCGACCGAGGCCATCGCGATGCGGGCCTGCTGTTCGGTGGGTTGGCCGTCCTTGTACCCGGTGAACATGAACGGTTCGGTGGGGTACTCGAGATTGGCGACGAGGTAGAAGTGGTCGGGCACGCCGTCGACCGGGATGAGCCCGGCGAAGTCGTTGTTGAAGCCGAACTGCCCGGCCTGGGCCTCGGGGGTCTGGTTGGCGAAGTCGAACTCCGGGGCGCCGGGCAGGACGGGATCGCCCCACCGGATCACGACCTCCTGGCGGTATCCGTCGGGGATCACCACCGCGTCCTCGGTGTTGGCCGGGACAGCCGTGAACTTCATACCCGGCAGCGCATCTCCGGTGGCAGATCCGGTCGTCGAGGTGCCGGTCCCCGATCCGCTCTGGCCACAGGCCGCGAGCACCGATGCCGCCCCGACTGCGACCGCCGTACCCGCCGAGGTCTTGAGGACGCTCCGACGCGACACCGCGGTGCGCACGACGTCGCGGAAGTACGCGTTGTCGCTGCGGTTACCGGGATCGTGACGGCAGGCGTCGCCGCACTTGTAGCGGCACGTCACATATGCGCGCGAGGAACGCCCGGCATCGTGGCCGGCGGAGGTGAACAGCGGCAACTGGATTCGCACCCGCAGGACGCTAGGGGGGCGAAGCGAACCCTTGGGTACTCGAATGTGAACGGACACCCAACGCACGGTGCCTTCTGCTGGTCGAGCCGTGTCGAGACCGCTAGAACCGCCCGCCGGTACCGATGCGTCCCGACGACCCGGAGCCGCCGAACGAGCCCGGGCTCCGTCCGCCGCTGCCGAAGCCACCACCGAAGCCGCCGGGGTATCCACCCCGGTATCCGCCGCGACCGCCGCTGATGGTGCCGCGCAGGAAGCTGTCGACGAGGATGCCACCGAGAACGGCACCCGCGGTCGAGGTGCCGCCGGAGCGCGGCTGCTGCGACTGCTGCCAGTTCACGACATCACCTTGAGCGGCCATGAGCGCCTGGTCGGCGAGAGCGCCGGCTCGCCGCGCCGACGTGGTCGCCGCGGCCGGATCGGTTGCGGCGGCCTGCTGGGCGGTCTGGAGGAGGCGTTGCGCCTCGGCCAGCCGGGTCCGGGCAGTCGACTGCACGGCGCCGCGCCGCGTGCCGATGAAGTCCGACGCAGCGGTCACCTTTGCCGACGCCGACTCGAGGGCCGCGCTCAACACCTGTGCGCGGCGGGTGCGTTCGGCCGCGGAGTCCCGCGCGGCGTCGAGGGCGTCGTCGAGATCCGCATCGGCGTCGACCAGGGCGGTGAAGGTGCCCAGCGGATCGGCGTCGAAGCCGGTACGTCCGGCGTCGAGAGCAGTCTTCGCGGCTTCCGTGGCACTCGCCAGCGCGGGTCCGCCATCAGCGGTCAGTGACGCCGCCTCGGCGAGTTCGGCCTCCACCTCCTCGATCAGTGCCGGCATGCGGGACTGGGCGGCGGTGATGTTCGCGTCCGCGTGATCGATCGCGTCGAGGAGCACGGTGGCCTGCTCGATGGAGCCCTCGGCCGAGCGGATCGCGGCGACCGCGGGACCCTGTTGTCCGACCGGCGCCGCACTCGCGGCGCGACCCTGGTCGGCGGTCGCCTCGGCGAAATCGATCTGCTGCCGGGCGAGTTCGACGTTCGACAGGATCGAGGCGAGTGTCTGTTCGCCGTGTTTCTCGGTCAGCTCGGCGAGCTGCCGCGTCGCCGGGTCGAGGCGGGCGCGCAGGCCGATGAGCTGCTGGGTGATCGCGTCGAACCGCGCATCGGCGTTGATCAGGAGGTTGCGCATCGCATCGAAGGCCTCGACCTGGTCGTCGAGCGTGCCGTCGGCGTCGGTGCAGGACGTGATGATCTCGACGAGCATCGAGCGGCGCTCGTCGTCGGTTTCCGGGACGTCGTCGTCGAGCCGCTGCCGCAGGGTGAAGGACTGTGCGAGAGCAGTTTTCGCGCGCTCGAGTGCCGTGGTGAATGGTTCCGTCTCGGCCTCGCCGAATTCTCCGACGGCCAGGCGCAACTCTTCTTCGCTGGTGCGGACGGCGTTGTCGAGATCGGTGAGGACCTCACGCGACCACGGATCGAGCACGTCGAGCGGCTGCTCCGCGAGCTGATCGACGGTCAGTTCCTGTTCGCGCAGTGTCTCCAGGCCGCCCTCGATCCGACGCTGCTTGCGGCGGCGCGAGTAGAGGTACGCGCCGCCTCCGCCGACCACCACGGCTCCGCCGACGACTGCGGCGGCGATGACGCCGGTGTAGCTGGGATCGAGTTCCGACGAGAGCCCGTTGATCGCCGCGAGTCCGGCGTCGGCCCAGTTGCCCTCGCGCAGTTGCGGCACGACGTCGTCGTTCGCGACGCCCTCGAGGGTCGACTGGTCCAGACCACCGATGTTGTCGGGGGCGAACAGTCGATACGCGCGGTCCTCGGTGGCGACGGCGAGTAGGGCGTCGTGGTCGCCGAGTTCACTGGCCACCGCGGTCTGGTCGGCCCACTGCTCGCTGGTCAGACCCCCGAAATCCCGGACGTAGACGATCCACATCTGGATTCCGTGGTCGTTGTACAGCTTGTCGACGGCGGCCTCCAACTCGGACCGCTGGGCGGGCGAGATCGCGTTGGCCGAGTCGACGACATAGGTGGGGAGGCGCGTGGGCGGTTCGGCGGCGGCGGTGCCGGCTCCGATGCCCGTCAGCAGCAGAGTCATGCCGAGCGCGAGGCCGGCGGCCCCGAGAACTGCCGAGATGCGCCGGGCCACGACGTGCCCCCACCCACCACGAATCGCAGGTAACCGATGCATGATCACGAATCCAATCAGCCGCCGCATTCGGGTGAGTGTATGTCCGTCCCTGACCTCGATCGGTACCGGCACGTCTCAGCGTCGAGCGTCGCGCCACCGGCACAGGGCCTCGACGGCGGTGAGGTCGTAGTCGGGGCCCGTCACGCCGACTGTCAGGAGGGTGACGCCCTCGGCGGCCAGCGCGTCGGCATCGCGGAGCAGCGCGTCGACGTCGCCGCCGAACTGCAGGCCCGACGACCGTTCGATGGTCTCCGGGTCGCGGCCCACTGCTGCACAGTGTTCGGCGAGGACCTTCGACTTGTGGCGGTACTGTTCGAGGTCGTTGAACCCGTGCCAGACATCGCCGTGCTCGGCGATGTAGCGCAGTGTCTTCTTCTCGCCGCTGCCGCCGATGAGGATCGGGATGTCGCGGGTGGGCGCGGGATTGAGCTTGGCCAGCCGTGACTTGATGCGCGGCAGGGCCTCGCCGAAGGCGTTCAGTCGCGACCCTACGGTGCCGAACTCGTAGCCGTACTCGTCGTAGTCCTTCTGGAACCACCCGCCACCGACACCGAGGATGAGTCGGCCGCCGCTGATGTGGTCGACGGTGCGCGCCATGTCGGCCAGCAGTTCGGGGTTGCGGTAGGAGTTGCAGGTCACCAGCGCGCCGATCTCCACCCGCGAGGTCTGTTCCGCCCACGCACCGAGCATCGTCCAGCACTCGAAGTGCTCACCCTCGGGAGCGCCGTAGAGGGGATAGAAGTGGTCCCAGTTGAACGCGACGTCGACGCCCGCATCCTCGGCGCGGCGGACCGCGTCGCGGATCAGGCCGTACTCGGGAGCGTGCTGGGGCTGGATCTGGACACCGATGCGAAGAGGAAACGCCATGGCGACCAGTCTGCCTGCTTCCGGCGACGGCGTCGATGTCATTGCTCCCTGAGGAGCCCGGAGCGTGTGGGCCGTCCGTTTGCTCCCTGAGGAGCCCGGAGCTTGTGGGCCGTCCCTTTGCTCCCTGAGGAGCCCGGAGCTCGTGGGCCGTCTCTTTGCTCCCTGAGGAGCCCGGAGCTTGCGGAGGGCGTCTCGAAGGGTGGTACCAAGGACCGCGTGACACCGAGACCCGCCGCACCGTCGCTCGAGGAACTCCGACGCCGCACCAGCTCGAAGTGGTCCACTCATCCCGACGACGTGTTGCCGCTGTTCATCGCGGAGATGGATTACCAGCTCGCACCTGTGGTCGCGGAGGCGATGATCGACCGTATCCGGGCGTCGGATGTCGGGTATGCCGGTGACTCGGGCGGCGTCGGAACGGCTTTCGCCGGTTTCGCGGATCGGCGATGGAACTGGGAGGTCGGTGCGGACGATGTCGCGCTCACCACCGATGTCAGTGTCGTGATCGTCGAGACGCTGCGCTCGGCGATCGGCCCGGGTGCCGGCGTCATCCTGATGCCGCCGGTGTACCCGCCGTTCTTCGAGCTCATCCCGGAGGCCGGCGGAACCGTCGTCGAGGTGCCGTTGCTCGACGACCTGGTCCGGCGGATGGATCTCGACGGCATCGAGGCGGCACTGAAGTCGGGTGCGCGAGCGGTTCTGCTGTGTCACCCGCACAATCCCGTCGGACTCGTCCACGACGCATCCGATCTGGAACGGCTGGCCGAGCTCGCCGCGTCGTACGGTGCGATCGTGGTCAGCGACGAGATCCACGCACCGCTGGTCCATCCCGGGGTCGGGTTCGTCCCGTTCCTGACGGTGAGCGACACCGCGCGCGAGGTCGGCATCGCGGCGCATTCGGCGAGCAAGGCGTTCAACCTCGCCGGGGCCAAGTGTGCGCTGATGGTCGCCACCTCCGATACGACCCGGACGATCGTCGCAGGCCAGCCCGACGAGGTGCACTATCGAACGTCCATCCTCGGTCGCGCCGCGACCGAAGCGGCCTTCGCTCACGGCGACGACTGGCTCGACGCCACCCTGGAAGTCATCGGCGAGAGCCTGGATCTCCTGGATCAGCTTCTGGCCGAGCATCTTCCGGCTGTCGGCTATGCACGGCCGAGTGCGTCGTACCTGGCGTGGCTCGACTTCCGCGACGCCGGCCTCGGCGACAACCCGGGCCTGCCGATCCTCGAACACGGCCGGGTCGCGCTGCACTACGGCCCCGCGTTCGGCTCGCCGGGTAGGGGTTTCGCGCGGCTGAACGTCGCGTGTTCGCCGGAGGTGCTCACCGAGGCGATCGAGCGGATCGCCCGAGTCGTCGACAACTCGCCCGTTTCATAGCTCGAACCCGCGCCTGCCGCGGTGAAGTGCTATGAATCGGGAATGGGAAACGAGCGGGCCGCCGAGTGGGACGAGCGATACGGCAACGCGGAGCGGTTGTGGACCGCGGACGTCAATCCGGCGCTGATCACCGAGACCGAGGGGTTGGCGCCCGGCACCGCGCTCGACGTCGGGTCGGGGGAGGGCGCCGACGCCCGCTGGCTGGCGAAACGCGGCTGGCAGGTGACCGCCGTCGACATCTCGCAGGTGGCACTCGACCGAGCACGCGAGATCAGCGGCGACCTGCCGATCACCTGGACCCGTGCCGACCTCGTTGTCGATCCCGTCCCCGGTGACGACTTCGGTCTGGTCGCGCTGCACTACTTCCCGATCCCCGTCGCGGAGATCGAGGTCGCGCGCAAGCTCGTCGCCGCGGTCGGCCCGGGCGGATCCCTGCTGGTGGTCGCACATGCGCCGGAGGGTGTGCGGGCGCACGGCTTCGATCCCGACGATTTCGTGCAGCCGGGCGGTTTCGCGACACTTCTCGACGACGACTGGGAGATCGTCACCGACGAGACGCGCGAACGCGGCAAGGCCGCCGGCGGCGGTCACCACACGCATGACGTCGTGTTCCGGGCACGACGCCGGTGATCCCTAGCCGCCGAACAGCAGATACAGCCCGAGGAACGTGTAGCAGACCATCGTCACCATCATGGTGAGCTGTCCGGTCAGCTGATGTCGTCGCGGCAGGAGCCGCAGTGAGGCGTCGTGCGCGGCGGCCACTCCCAGCATGTGTCCGCCGACCACGAACACGACCTTGAGCGTCACCGTGACGGTCGGGTGATCCGACATGATGTACACCGGGTGGGCATCGCTGAGCCACAACAAGTTCCATCCCCGGCCCAGCGGATCGCCCAGGGCCAGGATGGCTTCCTGCCCCTGCTCGACGAGCGACTGCAGATAGTGGGCGAGGATGTAGCCGATGACGATCGGGACGAGTGAGTGTGCCATCAGGCCCGGTAGCCGACGGCGCAGATCGGGTTGCACACCGCCGACGGCGCGTGCCGCCGACCAGAACGTCACCGCGACAACGCCGACGAACACCAGCAGCCCGGCGGTCGAGAGCAGGGTGGCGATCGCCTGGTTGCCGTCGGCTCCGTCGCCACCGGCCTGCTCGGCGACGAAGTCCTGCCACTGGGGGAAGGCCGAGAAGCTGTCGAATGCGGTGGACCCGAGCAGGATTGCGAGCACGGTGACGGTGCCGGGCCGGATCGGCAGGGTGGTCAGCGAGTTCATCGGACTGCGCACGATCACGCGACCGTCGGGGTTCTTCGCGAACGGGGAGAGGCGGGAGGCGACCGTGCTGTAGACCGCGAACGGATCGGCATCCTCGGTCCAGCGAAGCCCGCAGATGATGCCGCCCACGAGGGTGATCGCGAGATAGCAGAGCAGCCAGATCCGCACCGATGAGACCGAATTCGGTTCCGGGGAGGCCAGTTCGAGCCAGACGAAGGCGAAGAGTCCGAACGCAGCCGGCCACCAGCCGAGGCGTCGGGGATAGTCCGTCAGGCCGACGACCCGGGACCCGAAGATCCCGCGCGCGATCCGCAGCACGGTGCGGATCGGTGACAGCAGTCGCCACACCGGGCCGATCAGCACCGACAGCACGATCATGCCCACCCACAGCAGTACGTAGAACGAGCCCGGCAGGGGGTTGTCGTGGGACGGCCCGAACGCGGCCACCACCAGCCACGCGGTGAGTATCAGTGCGGCACCGGCGAGTACCCCACGAAGCCATCGGTTGTCGACGGTCGAGGTCACCCACCCGGGGAGCTCGCGCCCGGCGTCGGATCGCCCGTATCGCGGAGTGCGCCAGGCGAAGGCGATCACCGCGAAGGAGATGGTCAGCGCCCACGCACCGCCGATCAGGACCGCGGTCAGCGGGACGGGCAGGAACTCCGAGCCGCCCAGCCCGTGGGCGAGCAGAGTCTCAGTCGGCCTCGCGGTCGGGGTCATCGGCCTCGTTCCAGGTCGGTGCGTCGGTGGGGTTCTCGGTGCGATCTCCGGTGGAATCCTCGATGGGGTCCTCGTCGTCATCTCCTCGACGACGATCGGCGATCGCGATCGCGATGATGACGCCCACCAGGATGAACGCGGGGATCACCGCGGGCAGCGCCAGTATCAGGGGATGCGTGGCGAGGTGGTGGACCACCGGGTCCGGTGCGGCGGCGATCATTGTTGGGGCTGCAATTCGGGTTTCCGCGCGCCCGAGGTCGCCTCACGGGAGTTGACCCGGCCGGCTCCCCACGACAGCGCGGCGATGAGCAACAGTGAACAGACCAGCACCACCACGGCTGCGGCGCCGAACAGCCACGACGGATAGTCGAAGGTGCGCTCGCGCTGGAGGATCGAGATCTCCGAGACGAACGGTTTCGTCGACGTCTGCTGGGCCGGCTCACCCTCCGCACCGATCGCGGGGTCCGCCGGCAGATACACCGGCACACCGGCCATGGTGGTGCCGTCCTGCACACGCAGGATGGTCTTCCACGACCCCGACACCGGGATCGGTTCGGTGGACCGGAACTGGTTGGGGCCTACCCGCTCGAGCCGGTCGATGACGATGCCGCGATCGTTGTCGACCCCGCCCTGCCAGGACATCAGCGTCACCCACTCGGGGTCACCGCTGATCGCGTCGGCCGGATCGAGGAAAACTTCGGCCGTGACGTTCTGCTCGGCGGCATCGTTCGGTCCGGCGGGGGTCAGGACGACCCGGGCGGTCATGTCGGCGGGTACGGAGACCCGCAGGCCGTTTGCGACCGCCCCGCCTATCACCACCACCGAGAGCACGACGGCGGTGATGCTGATCCAGCGTCGCGGCAGTCGCTCACCGACCGAGACGAGGCCCAGCAGGCCGCCGCACAGACCCGCCACCACGCCGACCGGGACGGCCATCGCCAGCGCTTCGCCCCACATGCCGGTGACCCAGGGGAACGGATATGCCGCGGCGATCCACCAGGATTCGATCCAGAGTCCGATCGTCGCGACCCCCAGGCCCGCCACCGCACCGAAGAGCACGCGGCGCTTGATGAGCGGCGTCAACGCGAGCAACTCGACGACCACGGCCGCGCCGAGGTAGAGGGGGAACACGTTGATCGGCGCGCCGAGCGCCGGCCCGACCACGACCGCGACGACGCCACGCAGCAGGATCGCGAACACCGCTGCGACCAGGGCACTACCCGGCCCGAGGCTGATCCGCGCGGCGACGAGGGCGAACGCACCGGCACCGGCGATCATCATCGGCTGCAGCACGAGCCGGAACTGCTCGACACCGAAGTCGTACTCGATCTGGAAGACCGACATGCCGATCACCAGGCCACCGAACGCCAGGCAGCGGACCAGCCACTGCCCGCGCCCGTCCGGCGGGAGGTCGGGGCCCATCGCGGCCCTGCCCTCGCGGTCGAGGATGACGACCGCGATGAGCGACAGTCCCGCGCCCCCGATCAGCATCAGGTGCGTCGGACCCCAGAGCGTGACGTCCTGACCGAAGATACGGTGCCAGACGTCGTCCAGCGGGAAGCCCACCAGGGCATAGAAGCCGCAGCCCGCCAACAGGATTCCGCCGACCGGCGCGTACCAGTGGCGGGTGATCCGGACGGCCGCGCGGCCGGGCTTGTCGAAGGGCAGGAAGACCGACAGCATGCCGGAGATGAACAGCAGGAACAGGCCCACCAGGATGAAGTAGTGCGCCGGGTTGGCGAGCGGTCCCTCGTCGCGGCCGTCACCGATGTGCAGGCTGACGTCCCAGAGGAAGCCGAACAGGGCGCAGATGATCGTGCTGGTGAACAGGAAGATCGGCAGCGCCGCCCACGGGGGTCGGTTGACGCGGCGCGCCGCCCAGTCGGCCAGGGTGGTCAGCCACGTGATCTTGCGCGTGCGGTGTAGGTATCCGATCCAGAGCAGACCGATCGACACGACTGCGGCTGCCGCGGACATCAGGAACACCTGGTCGAGCGCCGCACCGCCGCCCTCGGCGGCGAGATGGAGTGACGTGCCATCGCTTGTTGTCATGGACGAAGTATGCACATCTTGGTCATGTCCCGGGAGGCGGTCGGTCAAACTCCGACTTTGGGACACGGACGGGTGATGTCGTCGCGACGCGCAGGCGGAAACTAGGTTGTGCACAATTAAGTTGTGCACTACTGTTCTGGAACGTGCCCACCAATCCGGAGCCCCTCGACCGACAGCTCTGTTTCTCGTTGTATGCCGCCACCCGGGCTGTCACCGGCCTCTACCGAGAGGTGCTGTCCGAGTTCGGGCTCACGTTTCCCCAGTACCTCGTGCTGCTCGCCCTCTGGGAACAGGACGGGCTCACCGTGCGGGAACTGGGCGAGCGGCTCCAGCTCGACAGCGGCACGTTGTCGCCGCTACTCCGTCGTCTCGAGCGGGCCGGGTACATCGCCCGCGAACCTTCGGCCGAGGATGCCCGTGTGGTTCATGTCCACCTGACCCGGGAAGGGGATGCGCTGCGTAGCCAGGGCGGCCGGATCCAAGGATGCCTGGTGGACAACCTGGACCTCACCTACGACGAGGCGTCGACCCTGCATGCGCTGGCGCACAAGGTCACCGATCAGGCGCGCGGCCGGCTGCCGCGTAACTGATCAAGGGAGTCAAGTCATCGCCAACCAGTTGAAGGAGACAATCATGAACACCCTCTACACCGCAGAAGCCCTGGCCACCGGCGCGGGGCGCAACGGCCACGTCCGCACCACCGACGGCTTCGTCGACACCGACCTCGCCATTCCGCGCGAGATGGGTGGTGCCGGCGGTGCCGCCAACCCCGAGCTGCTCTTCGCCGCGGGTTATGCCGCCTGCTTCCACTCCGCCCTGCAGGCGGTGGCGCGCGAGGCCAAGGCCACGCTGGGCGATTCGAGCGTCGGTGCCAAGGTCGGCATCGGCGCCGACGAGCAGGGCGGCTTCCAGCTCGCTGTCACTCTCGAGGTCGTCATCCCCGACCTTCCCCAGGACCAGGCGCAGGCTCTCGCCGACCGTGCGCATCAGGTCTGCCCCTACTCCAACGCCACCCGCGGCAACATCGACGTCAACGTCATCGTCGTCGACGACTGATCGAGCCTCGCCGGTAGAGCAGCTCCGCAGGGGGCCGTCAGCGGCAGACGGCTCCCTGCGAAGCGGACGTGACCAGCTTCGAGTACTTCGCCAGGACGCCACGCGTGTACCGGGGTGGCAGGGGAGTGAACTCCTTTGCGCGAGCCTCGAGTTCGGCGTCGTCGACGAGAAGGTCGAGGAGGCCGCGACCCACGTCGAGGCGGATGCGATCCCCGTCGCGGACCAGGGCGATGGGGCCACCGTCGACGGCCTCCGGTGCAACGTGGCCCACGCACAGACCAGTGGTGCCGCCCGAGAACCGGCCGTCGGTCATCAGGAGGACGTCCTTGCCGAGGCCCGCGCCCTTGATGGCGCCGGTGATGGCCAGCATCTCGCGCATCCCCGGTCCGCCCTTGGGGCCTTCGTAGCGGATGACGACGACGTCGCCGGCGGTGATCGTGCCGTCCTCGAGTGCATCCATGGCGGCGCGCTCGCGGTCGAAAACCCGTGCGGTGCCCTCGAATACGTCGGAGTCGAAGCCCGCCGACTTCACCACGGCCCCTTCCGGAGCCAGCGATCCCTTGAGGATGGTGATGCCCCCGGTCGGGTGGATGGGCGACTTGGTGGCGCGCAGGACCTGTCCGTCGGGGTCGGGCGGGGCGATGTGCGCGAGGTTCTCCGCGACCGTCTTGCCGGTCACCGTCAGGCAGTCGCCGTGCAGCAGCCCGGCGTCGAGGAGGGCCTTCATCACCACCGGCACACCACCGATGCGGTCGACGTCGGTCATCACGTGCCGCCCGAACGGTTTGACGTCGGCGAGGTGAGGGACGCGGGCGCCCACGCGGATGAAATCGTCGAGCGACAACTCGACCTCGGCCTCGTTGGCGATGGCGAGCAGGTGGAGCACCGCGTTGGTGGACCCGCCGAACGCCATCACGACGGCGATCGCGTTCTCGAAGGCCTCGCGGGTCATGATGTCGCGCGCGGTGATTCCGCGGCGCAGCATCTCGACGACGGCCACTCCGCTCTGCCGGGCGAACTGGTCCCGTCGCTTGTCCGGAGCCGGGGGAGCAGCGCTGCCGGGTAGGGACATCCCGAGTGCCTCGGCGGCGCTGGCCATCGTGTTGGCCGTGTACATGCCGCCGCACGCACCCTCACCCGGGCAGATGGCGCGTTCGATGGTGTCGACGTCCTCGCGGCTCATGAGCCCGCGGGCGCATGCGCCCACCGCCTCGAAGGCGTCGATGATGGTGACCTGACGTTCTTCGCCGTCGGACAGCGTGGCGTATCCGGGCAGCGTCGACCCGGCGTAGAGGAACACCGACGCGAGATCGAGCCGGGCGGCGGCCATGAGCATGCCGGGCAGGGACTTGTCGCAGCCGGCGAGCAGCACCGAACCGTCGAGCCGTTCGGCACTCATCACGGTTTCCACGCTGTCGGCGATCACCTCGCGGGAGACCAACGAGAAGTGCATGCCCTCGTGACCCATCGAGATGCCGTCGGAGACCGAGATGGTGCCGAATTCGAGGGGATAACCGCCGCCCTCGTGGACGCCGCCCTTGACGGCCTTGGCCAGCCGGTCGAGCGAGAGGTTGCACGGGGTGATCTCGTTCCACGACGACCCCACTCCGATCTGGGGTTTCGCCCAGTCGTCGTCGCCCATGCCCACCGCGCGGAGCATGCCACGGGCGGCGGTCTTCTCCAGGCCGTCCGTGACGTCGCGACTGCGCGGCTTGATGTCGGCTTCGACGCCCGTCTCTGTTCGGTTGGTCATGAACCCACCGTAGTGGCCCGCGAAAGTGATCAGGTTGCGTTTGATCCCGGAGTGCGGGCACAAACGCAACCTGATCTGGTCGGACAGCGGATCTCTAGGCGCGCAGCTCCCGCTTGAGCAGCTTGCCGCTCTGGTTGCGCGGCAGTTCCTCGACGAACTTCACCAGCTTCGGGACCTTGAACGGCGCGAGCTGTTGCTTGACGTGGTCGATCAGCTCGGCCTCGGTGACCGCAGCCTCGGCGCGCAGCACGACGACCGCGGTGATCGCCTCGATCCACTTGTCGTCCGGGGTGCCGATCACCGCGACCTCCGCCACGGCGTCGTGGGTGTAGATCGCATCCTCGACCTCGCGTGAGGCGACGAGGATGCCACCGGTGTTGATGACGTCCTTGATGCGGTCGACGACGGTGACGTAACCCTCCTCGTCGCGCGTGACGAGGTCACCGGAGTGGAACCAGCCGCCCCGGAAGGCCTCGTCGGTCGCGGCCGGGTTGTCCCAGTAGCCCTGGCACAGCTGCGGTGAGCGGTACAGGATCTCACCCGGCTCACCGACGGGTACGTCGTTGCCGTCGGCGTCGACGACGCGGGTCTCGACGAAGAACACCGGCCGGCCGCACGAGGCGGGTCGGGCGTCGTGCTCCTCGGGGCGGAGAACCGTTGCCAGCGGACCGATCTCGGACTGGCCGAAGCAGTTGTAGAAGCCCAGATCGGGGTAGCGCTCGCGGAGGCGCTGCAGGACGGTGACCGGCATGATCGACGCACCGTACTGCGCCTTCCGCAACGACGACAGGTCGCGGGTCTCGAGGTCGGGATGCGCGGCCAGCGGCACCCACACCGTGGGTGCCAGGAACAGCGAACCGATCTTGTATTCCTCGACGAGGCGCAGGATCTCGGGGATGTCCGGTGCCGGCATCAGCCGGACCGTGGCGCCCACCGCCAGATAAGGAACCATGAAGACGTGCATTCCCGCCGAGTGGTAGAGCGGCATACAGATCAGCGGGTTGTCGTCGGAGTCGAGATCCAGGGCGATGATCGACGAGGTGTACTCGTGGATGAGCGCGCGGTGGGTCATCATGGCGCCCTTGGGCTTCGACGTCGTGCCCGAGGTGTAGAGGAACTGGACCAGGTCGGTGTCCTCCACCGCGACGTCCAGTGCGGGCACGTCTCCCGCGGTGGCGATGGCGATCAGCGAATCATCGGCGTCGCGCAGGGGGAGCACGAACTCGGCCGGCACGACGTCGATGACGGCGTCGAGGTTGTCGGTGAGACCCGGGTCGACGAGCACGGCGCGCGCACCGGACTGCTCGAGGAGGTAGCTCAGCTCGCCGCCGCGCAACGCGTAGTTGATCGGCACGTGCACGAGTCCGGCACGCGCCGCGGCGAGGTAGCCGATGACGTAGGCGTGCGAGTTGGTGCCGTAGCCGGCCACGCGATCACCCTTGGCCAGGCCGAGGGAGAGGAGGTGCGCGGCGGCGCGGGTCACCGCGTCGTCGAGTTCGCGGTAGGTGAGGGTGTCGTCGCCGAAATGCAGGGCGGCGCGGTCGGGGAATCTCGCGGCAGTGCGGCGCAGCACTCCGTCGACGGTGTTCGAAGTGGGGGTCATCACCTCATCAGAATGACTGCTGCAATCCCGGCGGTGGCACACACCCCCTGCCGCGTCCGGCACCTGCGCAGGGCGTCTGTCACAGTCGAAGGACAGCACGAATCGGAGATCGACGCGATGGAGATGTGGCCCATGGGAAAAGACCGAGATCGGGATCCCGACGGTCGCGCCCGACAGGCTCGGCCGCGTGACGAACTGGGTCGCCCGCTGCCGTACGGTGCGCCGGGCGTCGAGCCGGTGCCCGAGGAGCCGTTGCCACCGCACGAGACGATCGCATTCGCGTGGCGGCTGCTCGAGGACGGCCGGCCGTTCTCCGCCCACGAGGTGTTCGAGACGCGATGGAAGTCCTGTCCGGCCGAGGAACGTCCCCTGTGGCAGGGGCTCGCCCAGCTCTGCGTGGCGCTGACGCATCATCGACGCGGAAACACTGTCGGTGCCCGACGCCTCTACGATCGGGCGGCCGCGCGACTCGTCGAGTACGAGAACGCCGGCGGAGTGAGGTACGAGATGGATCTGACGGCGATCCGCGACTGCGTGCTCGACGAGATCGACGAGGCCGAACCGACCTGAGGTGGTCCGGCCGAGTGTCATCGCCGGTAGGGCCGAGTTGTCGCACCGGTATGCGAACATATGTTCTATGCGGATCGAGCGGCGGGAGCGGCAGGAGGCAACGATCCTGCATGCCGATCTCGACTCCTTCTACGCATCGGTCGAGCAACGGGACGACCCGACCCTGCGGGGACGCCCCGTGCTGGTGGGCGGAGGAGTTGTGCTGGCCGCGAGCTACGAGGCCAAGGCCAGGGGAGTGCGGTCGCCGATGCCCGGTCACGAGGCTCGGGCGCTCTGCCCTGATGCCGTGGTCGTCCGGCCCCGGTTCGACGCCTACATGGAGGCCAGCCGCGAGGTCTTCAACATCTTCCATGACACCACTCCGGTGGTCGAGGGCATCTCGGTCGACGAGGCATTCCTCGACGTCGGCGGCCTGGGCCGGATCAGCGGGACCCCGCACGACATCGCCTCGACGATCCGGGTTCGAGTGCGTGAGGAGGTCGGCCTGCCGATCACCGTCGGTGGTGCGCGCAGCAAGTTCCTGGCGAAGGTGGCCAGCGCCGTCGGCAAGCCCGACGGTCTGCTGATCGTCGCGCCCGGCACCGAGCTCGCGTTTCTCCATCCCCTGCCGGTGCGTCGGCTGTGGGGCGTCGGGCCGGTGACGGAGTCCAAGCTGCACGACGCCGGAGTCGAGACCGTCGGTCAGCTGGCCGCGATGGGTGAGCGATCGCTACGCGCGGTCGTCGGATCGGGCGCGGGACGGCACCTGTTCGCCCTCTCGATGGCGCAGGACCCGCGTCGGGTCGAGACCGGTAAGCGCCGATCCTCGATCGGTTCGCAACGCGCGCTCGGGCGTCGGCCAAAGTCCGAGGCCGACCTCGAGGCGACCATCGTGGCGATCGTCGAACGCCTCGGTAAGCGGTTGCGGACGGCCGAGAGGGTCTGTCGCACAGTCGTTCTGCGGCTGCGTTTCGATGACTTCGCCCGCGCGACCCGCTCCCGCACCCTCCCTGAGCCCACCGACCGCACCGACCTCATCATGGCGTCGGCGCGTGGCCTCCTCGCCGACGCGATGCCGATCATCCGGGAGCGCGGCTGCACTCTCGTCGGATTGTCGCTGACCAACCTCGACGACCACGACAACATCCAGCTGACCCTGCCGTTCGACACCGATCATGCCGAACAGCTCGACGCCACGATGGATCTTCTGCGTGACCGGTTCGGCCGGGATTCGGTCACCCGCGCCGTGCTGATCGGCCGTCACCACGGCGACGACGCCCCGATGCTCCCCGATTAGGGATTTCGCAGAGGTAGCGCGCGCCAGGTCACCACTTCTTCTACCGATCGTCGATGCCGTCCTCGCCAGGACCATCGACCCCCCAAATCGTGACCTGAGAATGCCACGGCCGGGGTACGTCACAGGCCGCGCGCACTAGAGTGGACGACCATGACCACGCAAGTAGACGCCACCAATCCCGACCTGGTGACGGTCGGTGTGCCGACGCACTGGTACAACCTCGCCGCCGAGCTCGAGACACCGATTCCCCCGCATCTGCATCCCGGCACCAAGGAGCCGGTGGGTCCCGAGGATCTCGCCGCGTTGTTCCCCAGCGGACTCATCGCGCAGGAGGTCTCCTCTGAGGCCTACATCGAGATCCCCGAACCGGTCCGCGAGATCTACCAGATGTGGCGCCCGTCGCCGCTGATCCGCGCACGTCGCTTCGAGCAGGCGCTCAACACCAAGGCGCGCATCTACGTCAAGTACGAGGGCGTCAGCCCGGTCGGCAGCCACAAAACCAATTCCGCTGTCGCGCAGGCCTATTACAACAGCCTCGACGGCGTCACCAAGCTGACGACCGAGACCGGTGCCGGGCAGTGGGGTAGCGCGCTCGCCTTCGCGGGTGCGCAGTTCGGCATCGACGTCGAGGTCTGGCAGGTGCGCGCCTCGTACAGCTCGAAGCCGTATCGTGGCTTCCTGATCCGCACCTACGGCGGCACGATCCACCCGAGCCCCTCGGACCTGACCGAGTCGGGACGGGCGATGCTCGCCAAGGACCCGAACACCACGGGCAGCCTCGGCATGGCGGTCAGTGAGGCGGTCGAGGTCGCCGCTTCCGATCCGGACACCCGCTACGCACTCGGCAGCGTGCTCAACCACGTCGTGCTGCACCAGAGCGTCATCGGCGTGGAGGCCGTCGATCAGCTCAACGCCGTCGAACCCGGCGGAGCGGACATCGTCTTCGGTTGTGCCGGTGGCGGTTCCAATCTCGCGGGACTCTCCTTCCCGTTCCTGCGGGAGAAGCTGCACGGACGGTCGAACCCGCGCGTGGTCGCGGCCGAGCCGGCCGCCTGCCCGTCCATCACCCAGGGTGAGTACCGCTACGACCACGGCGATGTCGCCGGTCTCACGCCGCTGCTCAAGATGCACACGCTCGGAATGGATTTCGTTCCGGATCCGATCCATGCTGGTGGTCTGCGCTACCACGGTATGGCACCGGCGCTGAGCCACACGGTCGAGCTCGGACTCGTTCAGGGCGTTGCGATCACCCAGCACGATGCGTTCAGCGCGGGCGTGCAGTTCGCGCGGACGCAGGGTATCGTCCCGGCCCCGGAGTCGACGCATGCCATCGCCGCGTGTGCCGCCCACGTCGCCGACAGTGACAAGGAAGAGGTCGTGGTCATCGGCCTGTCGGGCCACGGCCAGCTCGATCTTCCCGCCTACGCGGAATTCCTCGACGGCAAATTCTGAGCATGCCCCCGGCGATGCGGACGGTCGGTGTCGACCTGTCCGCATCGCCGGCCAAGACCGCGGTCGCGGTCCTCGACTGGTTCGACGACCGGGCCGAACTGACCGAGCTGGTCGTCGGAGCCGACGACGCCGAGATCCGACGCCTCGTCGACGGTGCGACCCGCATCGGAATCGATTCACCCTTCGGCTGGCCGGATGACTTCGTGGAATTCGTTGTCGCACATCATCACCAAGAGTCGAAACCGGGCCGTCGGCTCGACGATATCGCGAATCGACGTCCGCTGGCGCTGCGTCGTACCGACCTCTGGATCGCCGAGTCGGGGCTGGGTCGACCCCTCAGCGTGTCCGCCGACCAGATCGCCCATGTCGCCTTCCGCTGTGCGGGCCTCCTCGCCGATCTCGGTGTCCGGGACCGCGTCGACGGCTGGGCGGTCGAGGCCTACCCGGCCGGAGCACTCAAACGCTGGGGACTCATCTCACGGGGTTACAAACGCGCCGCCAACCGGACCGTGTTGACCGAGCTCGTCGATGCGCTACGGACGGCGGCGCCGTGGCTGGAACCGGGCGCTCACACAGACCTCATGGTTCGTGACGACGACGCCTTCGACGCCGTCATCACCGCGCTGATCGCCCGCGCCGCAGCGTTGGGGCGGACATCGCTGCCATCAGCGGAAGACCGTGCGGTTGCGTCGCGGGAGGGCTGGATTCATGTCCCGAACGGCGATCTGGGCGGACTCATCCCCGCTGGTTGAGTAGGCGAGGAGCCTGCGACGAGCCGTGCCCCGCTGGTTGAGTAGGCGACGAGCCGTGCCCCGCCGGTTGAGCCGACACCGAGCGCAGCGAGGCGTCGCGTCGAAACCCATCCGCCACCACACCTCACCAAGCAACTCCACGCCGGTTGAGCCGACACCGAGCGAAGCGAGGCGTCGCGTCGATACCCCGCCCGCCACCACACTTCACCAGGCAACTCCACGCCGGTTGAGCCGACACCGAGCGCAGCGAGGCGTCGCGTCGAAACCCCGCCCGCCACGACACTTCACCAGGCAACTCCACGCCGGTTGAGCCGACACCGAGCGCAGCGAGGAGTCGCGTCGAAACCCGCCCGCCACGACACCTCACCAAGCAACTCCACGCCGGTTGAGCCGACACCGAGCGCAGCGAGGCGTCGCGTCGAAACCCGCCCGCCACACCCCACCCGGCCAGCTCAACCAGCAGGACCGCGAGGTTTCGACGCGGTGGCTCGCTGCGCTCGCTACCGGCTCAACCAGCAAGACCGCGAGGTTTCGACGCGGTGGCTCGCTGCGCTCGCTACCGGCTCAACCAGCAAGACCGCGAGGTTTCGACGCGGTGGCTCGCTGCGCTCGCTACCGGCTCAACCTGCAGGGACGCGAGGTTTCGACGCGGTGGCTCGCTGCGCTCGCTACCGGCTCAACCACCAGTATCGAAACCACCCTCACCGCAACGACTTCCGCATCACCACCCGCGGAAACCCGTCCAGCACAGAGGTGGTGTCGGCCGCCCACTCGAACCCGGCTTTCTCGAACAACCCGCGGGTGCCGACGTAAGCCATCGTGAGATCCACCTTCTTACCGCGATTGTCGAGCGGGTACCCCTCGATGGCCGGCGCCCCGTTCGACCGGGCGAACTCGACAGCGCCCTGGAGGAGCGCGCGCGAGATCCCCTTCTTGCGGTGGCCGGGTCGGACGCGGAGGCACCACGCGGACCACACGGGGAGGTCGTCGACGTGCGGGATCTTACGGTTGCGGGCGAAGGTCGTGTCGGCACGCGGTGAGACCGCCGCCCAACCCACCACTTCTTCGGTGTCGTCGATCGTCTCGTACGCCAGGACTCCGAGTGGAATCCCGCTGTCGCACAACTCCTTCACGAACTCACCGCGCTGTTCGCGGAGCAGGGCCCGATTCTCCGTGCTGGGGATGCGGTAACTCAGGCACCAGCACACGTTGGAGGTCGGTTTCTTGGGCCCGACCATCGTCGCGATGTCGGCGAAGGTCGTTGCGGGCCGGACGTCGATCGTCATGCGTCCCAGCATCACAACCGGCGACGATGTGCCGCAAGAGCCAGATCCTGTACGGATTCAGCGCTGGATGTGTGGAACCGACCGGTACACCGTCCGGTACCAGATGGTGGTGAGGATGTCGATGGCCGTGTCGTCGTCGGGGATGGACCCGACCACACCTCCGCGGACGGCGAGCCAAGACCAGCACGAGGATTCGAGCGTGTTCACGAGCGCCGACGCGAGCGGTTCGAGGGGCAGGCCGATGTGGTACCCGGCCCGTTCCGCGCTGTGCAGTCCCGCCAGCACCTGCTTGATGCCCGACGCACGGTTGGCGTGCCAGCGATCCCGGAACTCGTCGTCGAGCATGGACATCTGGAACAGTCCGATGATCTCGGGCAGGTACTTCTTGTATGTCGTCCAGTAGGCGGTGACGGCCGCACGCACCCCCGCTTCGGGATCCGAGTGTCTCGTGGCGAGAGAACCCTCGACGACTTCGCTGCTGAACTGGTCCAGCAGCGCCTCGAGGAGCTGATCCTTGTTGTCGTAATAGTTGTAGAACGAGCCGGTGGAGCGGCCCGCGGCGGCCGCGATGTCGGAGATCTTGGTGTTCAGGTAGCCCTTGTCGGCGAAACAACGACGCGCTGCGTCGAGAAACGCGGCCTCGGTCTGGCGTCCCTTGTTCGTCGGCGGCACCGAACACTCCTTCCGAGGACTGATTCGTTCATCGAAGCATGTATTTCGCTCCGGTCGGGCAAGGTCGGGATGAACGATGTGGTCCTTGTCATATTCTGAACCTGAATCTAGCATCAGAAAAGTCTGCGCGGGAACCACCGGGAGTTGCTCCCCGGCCAGGCCGCGCCCCGTCTGTCCGCTCTCGATCGCTCACACCAGGAGTCAGCCAGTGGAATCGTTCATCCAGCACCGGAAGGGTCGCACGCCGCGACAGGTCCACCGTGACCTCGAGGACCTCAAAGACGACGAGCTCGGCCGCTACGGATTCACCGGCCGGACGGCGCATCTCTACCGGCGCAACGATCCGACGCAGTTCCGCGCGGTCGGTACCCACACCGGCGTCGACCGCTTCGTCACCGAACTCACCCCGACCGATCAGATCGACCCGTCGGGTGAGCCGCTGCTGATGTTCTACAACGACGACTGCCGGATCTCGCTCAGCCGCCGCAGCCAGGCCGCGCCATTCTGGTTCCGCCCGGTCGACGGCGACGAACTGATCTTCGTCCACGAGGGCACCGGCCACTTCGAGACGGAGTTCGGCCGGCTGTCCTACCGGCCGGGCGACTACGTCTACATCCCCAAGGGATGCACGTACCGGCAAATCCCCGACGACCAGTCGCTGCTGCTCATCATCGAGGCTGTCGACGAATACCGGGTCCCGGAGCCGGGCGTGCTCGGACGGTTTTTCCCCTTCGATTCGTCGCTGGTCGCCGTCCCCGAGGCCGAGGTCTTCGAGGGCGACGGGCGCGAGGAGTACGAGGTTCGGTTCCGCCAGCGCGAGGGGCAGACGACGCTGTTCTATCCGTTCCATCCGCTCGACGTCGAGGGGTGGCGCGGCGATCTGTTCCCGTTCACCTTCAACCTCGAGGACTACGACGTCATCACCTCGGAGTCGGTGCACCTCCCGCCGACCGTGCATCTGTTCATGCAGGCTACGGGCGTGTACGTGATGAACTTCCTGCCGCGTCCCGCCGAGGCCCGCAAGGGCGCCGAACGGCTGCCCTGGTTCCACCGCAACACCGACTTTGACGAGATCGCGTTCTTCCACGGCGGCAGCATGTTCGGCATCGGCATGCCTCCCGGCCTGATCTCGCATGCGCCGCAGGGTATTCACCACGGCATCCCGGAGAAGGCCCGCGAACGGTCGCGCCGGAAGTTCGACGAGTTCGACCGTGTCGAGTGGAAGGTCATCGCGATCGACACGCGTCGTCGTCTCATCGCGACCCCGGTCATGACCGGGTCGGCATCGGCCGAGGTCCAGGAGGAGGCACAGGTATGAGTTCGGCGAACACGTTGCCGCGCCACGAGTACGAGCGCATTCCCTACCTCGTCGTCTTCGACGACACGTCGGCCTACCAGGACACCTACGGCGGCGTCACCGAGAGCGTCGTCCTGGAGAGCTACCTCCTGAAACCGGTGGGCGTGCCGTCGAAGAACGTCATCGTCTTCATGCACCCGATCGGTGGCGGCGCCTATCTGCCGATGACCAATGCGCTGGCCCGCGCGGGTCATCACGTCATCTACTGCAACAGCCGGTATCGCGGCGTCGACAGCGCCCTGATCATGGAGAAGGTCGTCCAGGACCTCGGGGCCTGCGTGAAGGACGCCAAGGAACGGCTCGGCTACGAGAAGGTGATCCTGGCCGGTTGGAGTGGTGGAGGTGCGCTGTCGCTGTACTACCAGCAGCAGGCCCAGCATGCGACGGTCACGGAGACTCCCGCCGGAGAGCCGCCGGATCTCACCCGGCTCGATCTGCCTGCGGCCGACGGCATGATGCTCCTGGCCGCACACGTGTCCCGCCACGGAACGCTGACGGAGTGGATGGATCCGTCGATCCTCGACGAAAACGATCCGGAGAAGCGTGATCCCGAGCTGGATCTCTACAACCCGGCGAACCCGAACCAGCCGCCCTACACCGCGGAGTTCCTGGAGCGGTACCGGGCCGCGCAGATCGATCGCAACCGCCGGATCACCGCGTGGGTCAAGGAGCAACTCGCCGACCTCCGCGGCCGCGGTGAGCCGTTGATGGAACGCGGGTTCATCGTCCACGGCACCATGGCCGACCCGCGGTGGCTCGACCTGTCCGTCGACCCGAGCGACCGTGAACTCGGCTGCTACCTGGGGGATCCACGCATCGTGAACATGGGACCGGTCGGCCTGGCACGGTTCACGACGCTGCGAAGTTGGTTGTCGCAGTGGAGTTATGACGACGCACACGGCGACGGTCCGCGCTGTGCCGCGGATCTCGAGGTCCCGACGCTGGTCATCGGTAACTCGGCCGACAACGCGTGCACACCCAGCCACACCCACCGGCTTTTCGACGCCGTCGGCCACCCCGACAAGACTCTGCACACGATAACCGGTGCGACACACTACTATTCGGGCCGCGATCAGATCCCGCACCTCAAAGAGGCGGTCGGTATCATCACGGGTTGGATGGGTGAGCGGGGCTGGGCCAACTGAGCGCCGGGCACTAAAACCGCCCCCGAAAAGCGCCCCTGATACCGGCCCTCGAAATGCGCCCTCGGGAGCGGCGTCGGCGACACAGTGTCGTCGGGCCTCCTCTGGAGGGCGGGTCTCAGGGGCGGTTCTCGTATTCGGCGGCCCGGCTGCGGTGATAGCCCTTCCGGACCGTGGCCACGATGTCGGCGTAGGTGGTCTCCCAGTCACCGAACACCTGCGCGTAGGTGAGCCGCATCGGTAGGTAGCCCAGCGGGATGAGCTTGCGGGACCTGATCCGGTCGCGTTCGTAGTCCTCTTCACCGGTGTGGTGCGTCCGGCTGTCGAGTTCGATGGCCAGCCGGTTGCCGACGAGGAGATCGATCCAGCCGACTGTGGGCACCTCATGCTGCACCTTGACCTCGAGGCCGGCGCTGATCAGCCGCAGACGAGCGGCGGTTTCCGTTCCGGACGCGGCGAGTCGATTGCACTTCTCGACGGCCTTCCGGAGGTAGAACGGCGCGAGCCGGAATTCGGCGCGGAGGTCGTCGACACTCAGCTTGCCGTGGTGAAGTGCGGAGTCGCACAGAATGATGAAGCCCTCCTCGTCGAAGCAGCGCGCGGCGTACTGCAGAGCGGTTGCCACGTCGTCGACGGCGGCACCAGCCGGTGTCGGGCGGCCGTGGCGTCGGCAACGGTCGGGGGCTCGGCGACGCTCGTACCGCGTCACGCGGGTGTGCGATGCGATCGGATGCTCGGGGATCCACAGCCCGTGACGTCGAAGCGCGCTCGCGCACGACACCACGGTGTTGTCGGCGACTGCGGCAACGATTTCGGGGTCGGCGTCGGGTACCTGATACCACCCGTGCCGGACCCGCTGGATCGCACCGCATTCGACGGCGCGTCGGATCTGCTCGGCGGTCTCTCCGGTTCCCAGCAGCTGATTCGTCGAGAAGACACCTCCGAAGCGCGCGACGAGTTGCTCGTAGTCCATGAGGGACAGTGTCGGGTGACCTGGCGTGGTCGGGCCGCCGCAGACAGGTCTTGTGGATAACTGCGTCGAGAACCGCCCCTGAAATCAACCCTCCAGAGGCCGCACGACGACGATATGTCGCCGAACTCCCTGCTGAGGGCGCTTTTCGGGGGCAGATCCCAGGGGCGCTTTTCCGGGGCGGATTTCGGGGCCAGCGATCAGGCTCAGCCGAGCAGCTTCTTCTGCACCTTGCCCATCGCGTTGCGGGGTAGGGAGTCGACGAAGCGGACCTCGCGCGGCCGTTTGTGATTGGAGAGCTCACCGGCGACGAACTCGATGAGTTCGGTGTCGGCGACCTCGTCGGCCACCACATACGCGACGATGCGCTGGCCCAGATAGTCGTCGGGTACGCCGATCACCGCGACTTCGCGCACGGCCGGATGAGCCAGCAGGACGGTTTCGATCTCGCCGGCGCCGATGCGGAAGCCGCCGGACTTGATGAGGTCGGTGGCCCGGCGGCCGACGATGCGATGCATGCCGTCCGGATCGATGACGGCGACATCCCCGGTGGCGAAGAACCCGTCCTCGAGCCACGATTCGGCCGTCGCCTCGGGGCGGTTGAGGTAGCCCGACGACATCATCGGTCCGCGTACGTGGAGATCGCCGACCGATTCGCCGTCATGGGCCACCTCGGCGTCGCCCTCCCGGAGACGGGTCTCGACCCCGGCCAGGGGCAGCCCCACCCAGCCCGGGCGACGTTCGCCGTCGACTCGGGTGCTGAGGGTGATCATGGTCTCGGTCATGCCGTAGCGTTCGACGATCTCGTGGCCGGTGAGCTCGCGGACCCGGTCGAAGACGGGAACAGGTAGCGGTGCACTGCCCGACACGAGAATACGTGCACCGGAGAGGGTACGGGCCGCCTCGGGCTCCGCACCGACGCGACTCCACACGGTCGGGACCCCGAAGAACATGTTCGCGCCGGCTTCGGCGGCCTGCGCGTAACCCGCGGCCGTCGGCTTCTCGGTGTGGATCAGACGGCCACCTCGACGAAGCGGCCCGAGGACACCGAGGATCAGTCCGTGCACGTGGAAAAGCGGAAGACCGTGGGCGAGAGTGTCATCGGCGGTCCACAGCCAGGCGTCGGCGAGTGCGTCGAGTCCCTCGGCGATCGCCTGCCGGGTGATCGGTACGCCCTTGGGTAGCCCGGTGGTGCCGGAGGTGTAGAGGATCAGCGCCGTCGAATCGGCGTGCGGTTCGGGATGACGGTGCCACGACTTCGCGTAGCGCCGGACCGGGACCACGGGCAACGCCGTGTCGGCGGGTGCCTGCCCCAGCCAGGCCTGGGCGCCCGAATCGGCCAGGATGTGCGCGAACTCGCGCGGACCCGAGTCGGGCGGTACCGGAACCACCGGCACTCCGGCGATCAGGCCGCCGACCAATGCGAGGACGGTTTCGACCGTCGGCTGCGCCAGCACCGCGACGGTGCGTGCGCCGGCGATCCGCTCCGCCACGGCAGTGGCCGCTCCGACGAGATCCTCACGTGAGAGCCGATCCTCGCCGATCCGGATCACGTCGGGATCGTCCGGGGCAGTGGGGGTCAACGTCGGCAGCAGCACCCTCCCACTGTGCCACGACGATCATGCCGTCCCGTGGACCCCCGCGACCTGCGAGGTCACCCGGCGTGCGCGAGAGCCTCGGCCCGCTCCTTGATCCCGCGGAGCATCTTGCGCTCCATGATCAGCGACCCGGGTTCCATCGGGATCATCGCCAGCTTCTTGCCCACACCGGGCAGCCGGAAACGGTTCCGGCTGATCAGCCGCGTCGACTCCCCGGCGGGGACCAGCGTGAACGACCACACCCAGTCGCCGTCGGCAGTACGGGTGACGAACGCCCGGCCGGGATCGGCGATCTCGACGCGGGATGCCTCGGGCCCGACGCCGATCGTGTCGCCCACCGCGGGGTGCTGGAACTCCTCGAGCACCTGATCGGTGCTGTGCATGTCGAGTCCCAGCAGATTCTCGATCCAGTCGTACGTGTAGGCGCCACCGCGAGGCGAGGGACCCATCTGAGCGAGCCATGGGTAGATCGCCTCCGGCGGTGCGTCGATGGTGATCGCGCGGGTGGCCACGCCGTCGGCGGCCGGCAGCAACTCGTCGCCCGGGAGTTCTGCTGCCACTTCGTCGTCGGTCGCGCCCCAGGTCATCACCCATGGTCGGATCCGCGTGCAGTAGGTGATGGTCGCCGCGCCCATGGCCGCGGCGAGCCCGATGCCGACGAGGAACGGACGTGTCGTCATTTCGCCCCGCGCTCGGCAGCGGCGGACAGCGGACGAGTGGGATATGAGTCTGCGGGTGCCGGTCTACCGCGGTGGGCGAGCGTGCGACCCCAGACAACAGCCAGGCCGAGCTCGATCACCCCGATGACCGCGATCACCGGTTGCAGGAAGAAGAAGATCTGCAGCACCGCGATCTGGACGACGATCCAGGTGACCAGCGATACGCCGGCCAGCACGCCACCGAGTATCCCGAGTCGGGGATCGACGGGCAGGAAGACGATCGCGATCGCGGCAAGGGCATGGGGCACGCCGATCGCCGCGACGAGCACCAACCCCGGGCCGGTCCAGGTGTCGAAAGGCGTGTTGTGCAACCACTCCCGGGGCAGCTGCCACCGGTCGTCGGCGAGTGCGAGTCCACCGTCGACGGCTTGATATGCGACGAGGATCTCGATGAGCGCAAGAATCCCGGCGGCCCAGGTACGTCGATATCCGGCCGCGACGGTGAACGGGCGTCGGAGGCCCCGCATAGACCTCATGACCCCAGTCTGCGCCGCTGACCGCGTTCCCGTCGTGGGCACTAGGTCACCTTCGACGGTGCCGATCAGGGTCGGACCCAGCCGTCGGCCATGAACTCGAGGAGCAGCTGGGCCTTGTTACCGATGGGACGCCCGGCCTCTTCATAACGACGCACGACGCGACGGTAGTGCTCACGCACCGTGCTCTCGGCGATCTGGTGCGTCTGTGATGTCTCGCGGAGAGTGGAACCGAGGGTGTAGGTCTGCAGGATCTCGCGTTCCCGTTCGGTCACGCGCACCCGGTTCTGGGCTGCCGGCGGAGTAGACGGTCCGGGTGGGCCCATGGTCGCGGTGAGCGCCTGGCGGAGTGCGGACTCGGCACCGGGTGAGCGGGGCGCGATGCGGATGTGGTCGCGGCCCGCGACCCCGTCCCCGAGGAAGACGACGCGCACGTTGCGCAGCATCGGCGCCCGCCGGACCAGCGCCAGCATCCCGGTCGAACGCACGAGGAGGACGGCTGGGTTGCGGAGGGCGCGGATCTGCGCGGGCTCGACGAGTGTTGCGCCGTAGCCGGCGCCTTCGACGAGGGCCACGAGTGCGGCGTCGAACAGATCGCCTTCGGCGATGACAACGGCGAGGCGTCTGTGGTGAGGGTGAGGATGAGGGGCGGTGGCCTGCGAAACGGTTCGGCCGACGGAGGCCATCCGGGACACGTTGGGCTGGGGGGTGGCTTCCTGCGGGCGGCGGAGCTCGTCCAGAGTGGCTGACATCGGTACCGTCCTTCTGTCGACAGAATCACTACCGGCTCCCGACATCGCCGAGGTCGACGGACCGGCGTCCCCGGAAGCCGTGATCGACCTTGCTTGCGATCGGTTGGGCGAAGAGATGAACTGCTCTCAACGTCTACTTTTCTAGAGTCACGAACTTGCACCGGTAAGTCACTGCCTGGGTGGCCTGATTGACAACGATTCGGGCCATAATGCGCTCGAATGAGTCCAATTAATGCGTGATCGCGCATGCGTCACAGGTATCGGGCAAAATTATGCACGTGCCGAACCGTTTGCGTGTGCTGGTCGCGTCACCGCTCGGTCACGTGGTGGCCGGGCCTCTGCAGAGTTTCCTCGAGCAGGCTGTCGTCACCGTGGCCACCACCGAGGACGAGTTCACCCGCTCTGTTGCCGGCCATGTCCGCTTCGACGTCGTGGTCGCCGATCTCATCTGGAACCGTCCGGATCTGGAATGGCGTTTCGACGGTCTCGACGCCATCGATGCCCTGGACAAACACGCGCGGCAGGCACCGGTCATCCTCGCGACCCATGGGCACGGACTCGAAGACGACCACGTCGACGAGGCCCGGTTGCGGAACGAGGTTGCCGCTGTCATCGAGAAGTCCGAGGGTTTCGCGACGCTGATGAGCGCTGTGCGCGCGGTCGCGGTGGGTCAGGGAGTGGCCGAGCAGCCGGGACCTCCGCGTCGAACCCCGCTGTATGAGTTGTTCGCCGGGCAGCGCGGTCACACCGCGGGCCGGCTGGCAGGCGCGATCGCCTCGGGTAACGCGTCCGATGGCGCGAGCCTGGCACGCGCGGCCAAGGTCTCACCCAACACCGCGAACAAGGTGACGAGCCACTACCTCGGCCCGATCATCGAGGAGCGGGGTGAGCAGCCGGTATCGTCTCCCCTGACGCAAGCCGCGGTGTACCGCTGGTGCGGCCTTCATGCGCGATATCTGATCAGCTGGTGCCGACGGCACGGGCATTCGGACGTCCTGGGTCCGATGCCGTCCTGACCGAACACCGGTCGAGGAACCATTCGAGGATCTCGACGCCGGCGAGGGCTCCCGTCCCCGTGGTGACGGTGAGCCCCGGTGCCGACCAGCCGAGCAACTCGAGTTCGCCGTGGCGGGGTCGGATCGCGTGGTCGGCGGCCGACAGGAGATCGGTGTCCAGCCATCCGTCGCCGGCGGCGCACAGCTCGGCGTCGGTCGTGATCGTCCCGTCGTCGACGAGCCGGCGACGGACTTCGGCGATCGCCGCGGACTTGGTGACCGACCCGGGAGTCGCGTAGATCTTGCGGCCCTGCTGCGAGGCGGTCCACCCGCGCGCCGCGCACCAGTCCTGCCAGGCCGGCAAGAACTCATCTGGCTGGCCCGCCGGGTCGACGACGAGGTAGCAGAACAGGTCGTCGGCGATCCGCAGCGACCGCACCCAGGACTCGTCGATGCGGCTGCGGAGTTCGGTGAGCACCTCGTCGAGCCCCGCGCCGGATTCGGACACCGCACGTTCGACCGCACGGCGCCAGTCCGGGTCGTCGGCTCCGTCGACCAGGATGCGCCCACCATTGCTCGCCACGGCGTATCGGAACGGATTGCCGGGCAGTGCGATTCGCTCGTACTGGGCCGGCGTCCGAGTCGTGGTCGGGATCACCGGTACCTCGGCGGCGAGGCGCGCGAGAAGTTCGACGGCGGTGGTCGTCATGTACGACAGGGGGGCGTCGCGGTAGATCTCGACGCAGACGGCGTCGACGGTGGCGAACTGTGCCTCGCCCATGGCGGCCTGCGAATAGATCATCGTCCGGTCGAGGTCGGTGGCGACCAGCACGTTCACGCGTCCTCCTTGATCAGCCCGACACACGAGTAGGCGAGATCGGATGAGACCTCCACCGGCACTCCGCGTTCGGCGGCCAGTAGCCGGATGTGGCGGTGTTCGGGCAGGTCGTCGTCGCGGACCAGGACGCGCCACGGCACCCGCCGCAGCAGCACGCGTGTCGTCTCACCGACGCCGGGCTTGACCAGGTTGATCGACGACAGTCCGTAGTCGAGCTGGATCCGTTCGACGGAGCGCCAGCCCGACCACGTCGGTGTCCGCTCCTGCGGTGTCATGGCGGCCAGGGTGGCGCCGACCCGTTCGGTGACAGCGGGGAACTCGGCGCTCACCGCGTCGAGCAGTTCGCCGGAGACGTCGAACTCCGCCAGATTCCGGTAGAACTTGGCGCCGTGGAACTCTCCCGGACCGATGTGGTCGGCGTTGAGGACCGTGCGCGACACGAGACCCGACACGGTCGAATTCAGACATGCCGAGGCGATGAGGAAATCATCCCGGGTGCCGTACAGCGTGGTGCAGGAGCCGGGGTCGGCGAGCACGGCCAGCTCGTCGTGCAGGTGCGGACGGCCGGGAAGCTGCGCGTATTCGGACAGGGCCGCGGTGAGTTCGCGCTGGATCGCGCCCTTCCCGGTCCACCCGTCGACGAAGACGACCGACTCGGCGGGGTGGCGCCGCGCGATGTGATCCAGTGCGACCGTGTCGATCCCGCGGTCGCGCACGATCGAGATGGTGTAGTGCTGCGGCTCGATCCCGTGGACCGTCTGCATCCATCGGCGGATCAGGATGCCGACGGGCGTGCCGGCGCGCGCGAGCGACACCAGCGTCGGAGACGAATGGCGTTCGGCGAGAATCAGTTCGGCAACCACACCGACAGCTTCGGCGAGTCGTTGCGCCGATGACCGCAAGGTCGACCGGAAGAGATCCTGGTACTCGCGACCGGGCTGGTACTCGATCGGCAGGGACTCGGCGTAATGCGCCTTACCCGACTGGATACGACGCTCCCGCTCGTGCAGGTCACCTTCGAGCGCGACATCGGAGAGATCCTTGAGCAACCACGTCACCTCGTCCGGCGCGTAGGAACCGAAGTGCGGACCGCGCAAGGGGGGAGTCGACGTCACAGGTTCGGTCATCGGCGCGCCTCCTCCCGGGATGCCCCGAGCTGTGCCTGCCCGGTCGCCGGGAGCACCGCCAGCGTCACCGGATGGCCGGCGGCGGTGAGGACGTCGAGCAGGCCACCCGGGGCGCGGAGCTCGGGAGTGTCGGCCGGGGTGTCGACCACGACCACGACCTGGGGATCGGCAAATGCGTTCGACGAGACGTTGTAGACGTAGCGCGGCGTGTCCGGATCGGATTCTGGTGCGACGAAACGGAATCCGCGACGCAGCGGGTAACCGGACACGTCATGGACCTGTGCGGGCGACCGCGTGGTGGTCTGATAGCCGGTCACGAAGCCGCGCAGCTCGAGGCACTCGGCGATGCACAGCGGTGCGTACATCAGCTCCTCATGACCGATCACGACGACGGGCCGTTGTGGGTCGAGGTGGTGTGCGATCCTCTCCGCGGCCGCCTCGGTCGCCTGATGGAACGGGTCCGAATCCGATCGCTCGAAACCGTGACGGCCACCGTCCGGTGTTCCCGCCGGCCATTCGAGCGTGAGCGTGGCGGCGTCGGCGCGTTCCGGTGCCACGGGATTCAGATCGTCCGACGTCAGCTCCCACACGTCGTCGAGCAGCGTGGGCGGTAACGTGACCGAGCCGTGCGCCAGGGCGACGTAGGAGACCTCCACACCGAGATCTGCAGCGGCCTTGGCGCATTCGGCGCGCTGATCGGGTGTGCGCATGTCCACGAGCGAGGCCACGACGAACCGCGTGCGTGGACGGGTTGCGACGATCGTCTCGATCGCGCCCAGGGCCGTGGTGCCGGTGGAGATCTCGTCGTCGACGAGGATGAGTGTCTCCTCGGGCGTCGCAGCGTCGAGAAATGCCGGATCGCTCGGCTGCAGCAGGTGGGTGGTGGCGTGCGAATGCCCTTCCTCGAAGGTCCCCGACACGACCACACCGGCAAGATGCCGGCGCGTCGAATGTAGGTAGCGAGAGGCGGAGATCCGCTGGGCGACACAGTGTCCCAGTCCCGTGGCGGTCTCGGCGAAGCCGAAGACCACGGAATCCCGTGCGGCATCGGCGCCGATCTGGCCGGTGATCGCCGCACCGAGGGCGTCGGCCGCGCCGCGCACGACACTGGGGGGTGTGGGGATGTGCTTGCCGAGCACGGTCGAGACCAGCAGATGTGCGCGCCTGCGGTTGTGGCGCAGACCGAGGACGACCAGGTCGCGCAGTTCGTGTCCCGCACACCCGGTGCCGTCGGCCGCCACCTGGACGCCGAAACGGGTGGTGACCCAATCGGGTTCACGGTCGATCCGGTGGCTGCTCACTGCGTCGCCGTTCGTCGGCCGGCCGGTCCCGGGTCGGCGAGCGCGGTGAGTAGATCGACGAAGCTCACACCCTGACGGGTCACGCCGAACGCGGCCGCCCGGTCGATCACGCGCAGAGCCCAATTCCGGTGGGGCTTCAGTTCGTTCATCTTGTTCCGATAGGAGGACGCCCGCACACCGCCGGTATCACCGGCGAGGATGTCGAGGGCGTCGTGGTACTCCTCGTGGGTCACCGCGGACAGGGCGTGCACGGCGGCGACGTGGGCGGGATGGATCACCGTCTTGCCGTGGAGCCCGTTGGCGCGGTCGAGCGTGATCTCGCGCAGCAGTCCGTCCATGTCCCGACTGACCAGTTGTTGCCGGAAGTACACCGCGTCACTCTCGCGAAAAGGTGTGTGGCGCAACGTCGGCTGGAACATGCGTTCGTGGTCGGCGAAGTACTCCCACACCGGTCCGGTCACGATGAAACCGGATTCGTCGCTGCGGCCGAGGTGGTTGACGATGCCGGCGATCACGTCGGCGGCGACCCGGACGTCGTAGATCGTGAGGTCACGGTCGCGCCGGATGCCGAAATAGCCGCAGATGTCGGTGGCACCGATGCGGACGGCGAGCACGTTGGCGCGGTGTTCGCTCAGGTTGGCGGTCAGGGCGGTCAACTCGTCGTCGCGCGTCTCGCGGTGCACGACCGCCGCGGACTCGAGGACAGGCATCACCCACAGGTGCCGGCCCAGGAGTTCGCTCGCCCGGGCAACCTCACCCAGCGCCTCATCGGCGTTGGCCGAGTTGAACTTCGGGATCACGAAGCCGGTCAGCGCCGGAGGAGTGTTCGGGGCCGACGGAGTGTCGAGCGCGGCAGCGATCCGCGGGATGCGGTCGGCCGACCGCGGACGGACGAACAGGAGCATCGGATCGCCGGGCTTTTCGGCGATGTCGCGGAGAGCGGCGACCGTGTGCTCGATGGCGTCGTCTTCTTCGTGGTCGGCGATCGCGTCCTCGAGGTCGATGACCATCGAGATCACGCCCTCCGCCCGCCGCTTGCGGATCACGTCGGCGAGATCCGGGCGGGTGGCGGGCACGTAGAGCGTGGCGCCGAGAGCGATCGCCAGTCGCTGTGCGGGCCAGGTGTCATCGATCGGCTCCGGTTGCCGGAAGAAGAGCTGTTCGCGCAGCGCGAAGCCCAGATGATCGAAGTGCCGGATCGTTCCGGGCTCGAGCCCGGTGTCGTCGTGGCGTGCCGTGGTGGTCATCGCGCGGCCACCTGTCCTCTCATCCGGGAAACTATCTCGCTGATCCGGTCGTCCACAGCCCGCAACTGGGTCAGATATCCCCAATAGTCAGGGTGGACGCGATCGAGCTCCCCCCTCGCACGCTCGATCCGGTCGGCCTGAGCATCGAGTACCGAGCCCCATTCGTCAACCAGAGAGTGATTCACCGCGAAGAGCTGAGCGTCGCGGAGTCGGAATCGGACGCGCCGCTCGGCTCCCTGCGGATCGGCACGCACTTCGCGCAGCAGACGCAGCCGATCCAGGACGGCGTCCACGGCGGCCTCGGCGACGGACAGGTCGTCTCGGGCGGCATCGGCCTGATCGATTGCCTGGTCGGGCGCGTCGGCCAGCATCGTGCGCGCCGCCGAGATCGCCGTATCCGCATGGGCCAGACGCTCGTCGACGACGACCTCGGTGCGCTGCAGGTCGGTCGAACAGTCCGCGCTGAATTCGCGGCGCAAGGCAGACAGGGTGTCGGGAACCTGCGCTCTGCGGGTGGCGATGGCGCTGCGACGGGTTTCCACCGATCGGATGACCTGGCGCGCGCGGTCGGCGAACGCGGGCGCCTCGCGGAGAAGGTTCTCCAGCCGCTGTGCCGATGTGATGATCGTCGCAGCGGCTGACTGGCGTTCACGCAGGCCCGAAGCCTGCTCGAAAACTCTCAAGGCACGGTCGAGTTCGTCGGTGGCCTTGGTGACCGACTGCAGCCGGCCGACCGCGGGACCGGCGTTCTCGAGAGCCGTCATCGCCCGGTGCGAGGCGACGCGTGCCCCATGGTCCTGGGCTTCTGCTGCCTGCATGGTGGCCCGGGCTCGCTGCAGTGCACCTGAGTTCGCCTCCGCGAAGCCGCGCATCGTCGCCGTGACCGTGCGAAGCGCCTCGGTGGTCCGCTCGAGGTCCTGGCGGGCCACGCGTGTGCCCGCGGGCGGGGAGACCAACCGGAGGTAGTCGGCGGTCACCTGAGCGTGCCGTTCGCGGAGCGCAGACCATTCGCCGCGCAGCTGTGAACGCGGGTCGGTGGCGGCCACCACACCGACGGCCGGATCGATCTCGGCGAGGACGGTTTCGGACTCGAGGAAGGCCGCTGTCATTTGTTCCGATGATGCAGGTGAGGCGGAATTCGTGCGTGAATCGTTGCCGAACCAACGACGTACGAAGTTTCCGGGCACCACACGATGCTATCGGCTATTTTCAACTCGGTATGTGGCCGGAGCGACCGACCCGCGACGGAGTCGAATCGGCCGCCTCGCGGCGCCGGATGTCGATCGCGGGCCGGTGCCGGGAAGCGGAGATGGCGTCGGGGAACACACGAGGGCGGTCGAGCGGCGACCTCCCGGCGGCTCGAGAGAGGCACGTCGAATGCAGTTGGTACAACGCTCCAAACGCGTGGTCGAGGCCAGGCTGAACAACACCGCGGTCCGCGCGATCAGCGGATCGATGGTGGCTTATGAGGGCCAGGTCGCGTTCAAATCGGCCGGCTTCGGTGGTGGCGACGGCGTCCTGGCCGGCCTCAAACAGCGGGCTACCGGTGAAGCCCTGTCCCTCATGGAGGCCTCGGGAAACGGCATCGTCTACTTCGCCCACAACGCGGCCGAGACGACGATCATCGAACTCAACAACGAGACACTGCAGGTCGAGTCCCAGCAGCTCATGGTGCTGAACGGGAACCTGCAGACCAACGTGGCGTTCGCAGGTGTGCGCGGCGCCTCGTCGGGCCAGGGACTGTTCACGACGACAGTCAGTGGGTACGGCCAGATAGCTCTGCTGTCCAATGGTGGTCCGCTGATCCATCTGGAGGTGTCGCCGCAGTATCCGCTGGTCGTCGATCCGGATGCATTCGTCTGTGCGCGTGGGCAATTGAACCAGTCGTTCGTCACCGACGTCTCGTGGCGCTCCGTCATGGGGCAGGGCGGCGGCGAAGCCTTCTCCCTACGGTGGGACGGCAGCGGCGTCGTATCGATCCAGCCGGCCGAGCGGTGAGGGTGGGGTAGCGAATGTTCACCAAGGTCAACAGCAAGATCGTCTCCGTCGACATCGGTCGAAGCGGGCCCGTCGTCGCCCGCAAGGGCGCGATGATCTTCTACAAGGGCAACGTCTTCTTCCAGCCGCATCAGATCGCGGGCGCCGGAATGGGCGGCGGCATGCCGGGATTGGGTGCGATGGGCGGCATGGCCGGCCGCATGCTCGCCGGCGAGCACGAGTCGACGATGATCGCGCAGGGGCAGGGCGAGGTGCACTACGGATTCCTCGGCATCGAGGTGCACGTCGTCGATCTGGGCGCGGTCGGCGGAACCATCCGCATCGAGGCCTCCCGACTGCTCGCCTACGGCGCGAACCTGCAGGCGTCGGTGGTCTCGGTGGCCTCCCAGGGCGGGAGTGGCGGAGGCGGGGGAGGAGGTGGTGGCCTCTTCGGTGCCCTGCGATCCGCGGCGGCCGGCGCCGTCACCGGTCAGGGCATGTTCACGACGCAGCTCTCCGGCCCGGGGTCCGCGGTGATCCTCGGCCACGGCGGGGTCTTCGAACTCGAGGTGACGCCGAACAAGCCGCCGGTGACCGTCGACCCGCAGGCCTTCGTCGGCTCCACGGGACAGGTCAACACCAACCTCCGCTCGACCGTCAGCTGGCGCAACGTCGGCCGTACCGGTGGCGAGGCAATGCAATTGGAGTGTTCCGGACAGGGCATCGTCTACGTGCAGGCATCGGAGGAGAAGCTGTGAGCCAACTCAACACCGTGTGGAGTCCGATGAACCTGCCATCGGACGACAACGTTCCGGACAACAACTATTCGTTCTGCATCGACCTGAACCAGCCCTGGTTCATGTCCAAGGGCGCGATGATCGCCTACTACGGTCAGATGCAGTTCACCTCCCTCCAGCAGGGCCTGCAGGGCCAGCTGCTGCAGATGGTGGCGCAACAGTTCTCGGCGCCGCTCTACCTCGGTGACTATGTGGTGGCCGAAGGCCAGGGCAAGCTGATCATCGGCGACCGCGGGTACGACATCAACGCCTACGACCTCGAAGACGGCAATCTCACGATCCGTGCCTCGAATCTGCTGGCCTTCCAGCCGAATCTGTCACTGAACCAGTCGATCGTGCCCGGCTTCCTCACCCTGATCGGCACCGGTAAGTTCCTCGCATCGTCGAACGGGCCGGTGATGTTCGTGGAACCGCCGGTGCGCGTCGACCCGGAAGCGCTTGTCGGATGGTCGGATTGCCCGTCACCGAGCCACCACTACGACCAGGCGTGGGTCAACAGCTTCATCGCGGCCGCCGGACAGCGGTTCGGCATCAACTCCGGCGAAGAGCGGCAGTTCGACTTCACCGGTGCCGGAACGGTTCTGGTGCAGTCCAGCGAGAAGGTGCGCGACGATTCGTCGGTCCTGCGCACCATCCAGGGCCAGCTTCCCGGCCTCTCGGTGCCGGGCCTGCAGCAGATCAACCAGCAGATCAGTCAGCAGCTCACGCAGCATCAGGGCTGAGACAGACGGATACGACAACTGCGCCGCAGATCCGAATGGATCTGCGGCGCAGTCGTTTGCATACTGAGTGTGTGGAGCGACCAGCCACCGCTGCCTGATTCGAAAGAAGCGACACGACCCCTCGCTCCCTGAGGTGCGAGGAGCGATAGCGACGAGCCTCGAAGGGCCTGGTGAGCCGACGTCGCCACGGCCTTCGAGGCTCGCTTCGCTCGCACCTCAGGCGGCGGGAGAGGCTACACCTCGACCTTCTCCTCCTCGCCTCTCGCCGCGAGGCGATTTCGGCGAATGATGCTGGAGACCAGCGCTGCGATGATCAGCGCGACACCGATCAGGCCGGTGATGATCTCCGGCACGTGGGTGCCGATCGAGTACAGCAGGATGAACGCCAGTGCGCCGATGGCCCAGTGCGCGCCGTGCTCGAGGTAGACGTACTCGGAGAGCGTGCCCTTGCGGACCAGGTACACGGTGAGCGAACGGACGAACATCGCGCCGATGAGGCCGAGGCCCAGGGCGATGATGATCGGGTCGGCGGTGATGGCGAACGCGCCGATGACGCCGTCGAAGGAGAACGACGCGTCGAGCACCTCGAGGTAGAGGAACAGGAAGAAGCCGGCCTTGCCGGTCGCCTTGGCCAGGTCGCTGGGACCCGATCGGCCATTGGACTTCTCGGCGGTCGACTCCGATCCGGCTGCCTTGTCGTGCTCTTCCTCTTCTTCCTCGACCTCGACGTTGAAGTACTCGCCGAGACCGTTGACCAGGATGTAGGTGATCATGCCGAGTGCGCCGGCGATCATCACCGTCGATCGTTCGTCTGCCGGGGCGATGTACGTGGCGGTGAGCACGAGGAGAGTGATCGCGATGACGACCTCGAGCATCTCCAGCTTGCCGATCTTCTCGAGCGGCCGTTCGATCCACGTCAGCCAGGTGAGTTCCTTCTGCTCGAAGACGAAGCCCAGGAACAGCATCAGCAGGAACATGCCGCCGAACGCCGCGATCTGCGGGTGGGCGTCGGTGATGATCGTCTCGTAGCTCGGGTCACCGTTGGCGAAGTATGCCGCGTCGTTCGGTGGCGGGTTGAGTGCGAGGTCGAGCGCTTCGACCGGGTTCAGACCCGATGCGAGCCACACGATGACCAGCGGGAACACCAGGCGCATACCGAAGACGGCGATCAGGATGCCGACGGTGAGGAAGATCTTCTGCCAGAACTCGCTCATCCGGCGGAGGATCGTGGCGTTGATGACGGCGTTGTCGAAAGAGAGCGAGATCTCGAAGACGCCCAGGATGGCCGTCAGGATCAGCGCTTCGACGCCGCCGTAGAGGAAGGCGATGATCAGTGACACGATCGTCACGACCACCGACAGGCCGAAAATTCTTACTACCACTGGTTGGTGGCCTTTCTGAGGTGTTCAAGGGACCGCTGCCGACGGCGACGTCGGAGGGTGGAGACACGAGGATGCCGCACCCACTCTAGGAGAGGTGCGGCATCCACGGGAATCCGCTGCGGGAACAGCCGGCGAAAACCGGGGTCAGACGTTCACGCCGAAGTCGCGAGCGATGCCCGCGAGCCCCGACGCGTAGCCCTGACCGACCGCGCGGAACTTCCACTCCGCGCCGTTGCGGTACAGCTCACCGAAGACCATCGCGGTCTCGGTGGAGGCGTCCTCGCTGAGGTCGTAACGTGCGATCTCGGTGCCACCGGCCTGGTTGACGACGCGGATGAACGCGTTGCGGACCTGTCCGAACGACTGCGAACGTGCGTCGGCGTCGTAGATCGAGACCGGGAAGACGATGGAGTCGACCTCCGGCGGAACACCGGCGAGGTCGACCTTGATGACCTCGTCGTCGCCTTCGCCCTCGCCGGTCAGGTTGTCACCGGTGTGCTCGATCGAGCCGTCGGGCGAACGCAGGTTGTTGAAGAAGATGAAGTGCTGATCGGACAGCACCTTCTTGTTCGCGCCGAGCGCGATGGCGCTGGCGTCCAGGTCGAAGTCGGTGCCGGTGGTGGTGCGGATGTCCCAGCCGAGGCCGACGGACACTGCGGTCAGTCCCGGGGCCTCCTTGGTCAGCGAGACATTTCCACCCTTGCTCAGGCTCACGCCCATGAGATTGTGCCTTTCTGTTGGTACGTGGTCTGGTGATGTCCGATTCGTCCGGGGTTCAGACTCTCGGAGCAACCGACAACACTCTATGTGAAGGGTGGGGGTCGGTCACTGAGTTGGTTGGATGACCTGCGGATTCCTGGTTCGCGACCCCACCCGTCTCGACACGTTGGGCTGAGCGGGTAGTGCCCCTGGTGTGTGGGGTCCATCACTGCGACCATGGAGACCAGTCCGAGCGTGAGCGCCAGGCGTGTCGCGGTGTCGACCTCGGCGGACAGGTTCTGGCGCGGTTCAGTCCCGAGCCGATGTGGCTCGGGCGTGAGTCGATCAGGAGTGTGCGATGCCCGCCCAGAACGTTGCCCGGAAGCTCATCGGATCCCATCTGGAGGCCGGGGACATGACCCCGGGCGAAGAGATCGCGATCCACATCGACCAGACCCTCACCCAGGACGCGACCGGGACGCTGGTGATGCAGGAACTGGAGTCGCTGGGTCTCGACCGTGCCCGCACCGAGGTGAGCGTTCAGTACGTCGACCACAATCTCCTGCAGACCGACGAGAAGAACGCCGAGGACCACGAATATCTGCGTACGGCGTGTGAACGGTTCGGATTGTGGTTCTCGAAGCCCGGCAACGGGGTCTCCCATCCCACCCACATGCAGCGGTTCGGCATTCCCGGGAAGACGATGGTCGGGTCCGACTCGCACACACCGGCGGCGGGATCGCTCGGCATGCTCGCGATCGGCGTCGGCGGGCTCGAGGTGGCGCTGGCCATCACAGGTCGCCCGTTGAACATCCGGATGCCGGAGATCTGGGGTGTCCGGCTGGAAGGTGAGCTGCCACCGTGGTGTTCGGCCAAGGACGTGATCCTCGAGATGCTCCGGCGCCACGACGTCAAGGGCGCGGTGAACAGGATCATCGAGTACCACGGCCCCGGCCTCGCGAGTCTGACGGCGATGGACCGCCACGTGATCGCGAACATGGGCGCGGAACTGGGTGCGACGACGACGGTGTTCCCCAGCGACGACGCGGTGCGCGAGTTCCTCCGTGCCGAGGGCCGCGAAGACGACTGGATCGAGCTCGTCGCCGACGACGGCGCGACCTACGACGCCGAGGAGACCATCGATCTCACCGAGATCGTCCCGCTGATCGCAAAACCCTCCTCTCCCGGGGACGTCGTGCCTGTCAGCGAGGTCGCCGGGGAGGAGATCTCGCAGGTGGTGATCGGGTCGAGCGCCAACCCCGGCCTCCGCGACTTCGCGATCGCCGCAGCGATGGTGGAGGGGAGGCAGACGTCGGCCGGCGTCAGCTTCGACATCAACCCGACCTCGCGAGAGATCCTCACCGACCTCACCAAGATGGGCGCCACGACCAGCCTCGTCATCGGTGGCGCCCGCATCCACCAGGCCGGATGTATGGGGTGCATCGGCATGGGACAGGCACCCGCGACCGGGCAGAACTCACTCCGAACGATGCCGCGCAACTTCCCCGGACGGTCGGGGACCAAGGACGACAAGGTGTGGCTGTGCTCGCCGGAGACCGCAGCGGCCTCGGCACTCACCGGTGTGATCACCGACCCCCGCGACTGGGCGGCTGACAACGAGGTCGCGTACCCCGAGCTCGACCTTCCCCGCGAACATTCGGTCAACACCGCGATGCTCGTGCCGCCGCTGCCGCCGGACGAAGCAGCGGAGATCCAGCCGGTGAAGGGCCCCAACATCTCCGACCTGCCGGACCTGGATCCGCTGCCGGATGTCGTCGAGGCCCCGGTGTTGCTGAAGGTCGGCGACAACATCTCCACCGATGACATCTCGCCCGCCGGCGCACGAGCTCTGCCCTACCGGTCGAACATCCCGAAGCTCGCCGAGTTCTGCTTCACGCGGATCGACGACAGTTACACGGAACGTGCACGTTCCGCGGACACCGGCCACATCATCATCGGCGGTGACAACTATGGACAGGGCTCGTCACGCGAACATGCGGCCATCGCGCCGCGCCATCTCGGCCTGCGGGTGGTGATCGCCAAGTCGTTCGCGCGCATCCACTGGCAGAACCTCGCGAACTTCGGTGTGCTGGCAGTGGAATTCGTCGACCCCGCCGACTACGACGCCGTCGAGCAGGGCGATACCCTGCGGCTGGAGAAGCTGCGGGATGCCCTGGGTGACGGGGACGTCCTCACCGTTCGCAACGTGACCCAGGACCGCGAATTCGAAGTCCGGCACCGGCTCTCGAAGCGTCAGGTGTCCGACGTCCTCGCCGGCGGTCTCATCCCACGCCTCGCCGCCGAGGAACACCCGGACGAACATCGGGCCGAGGAGACCGTCTTGCAGGACAGCGGCGAGATCAGCTGAGCGTCAGCGCACGTGCCCGGTCAACTGGTAGGTCTCCGGCGGGCCCGCGATCGACGAGTACAGCGAGACCTGAGTGAACGCGCCATTCTTCGGCGCGAACAGCCAGATGCCGACCGGATACTTCGCGATGCTCCCGGACGCACAGTCCGGCTTGCACAGCTTGCGGTTCTCGGTCCCGAAGCCGGCGGCGAAGCCATCGGTCCACGCGAGCCAGGTGATGTCCGAGACGATGACCCCCACGTCGGCGCAGAAGATCGACGAGAGTGTCCGTGGCTGAACAAGTTTCGCGCCGTCACAGCCACCGACGACGGTCACGGCCGGGGTGGGAGACGGTGCGGCAACCGCAGTCCCGGTGCCCGCGACACCGAACAGTCCCAACGTGGCCGCGATCGCCGCGGTCACACACACCCGGATGATTCTCGAACCCATCGTGGTCTCCTCCTCGTGACCTGCCGCGGCAGTCGGCGGTATGAGGAATCATTGTCGACCACAGCGCGAGTGACCACGCGTGGATTCACCGAACCCGTGTCGCCGAAAACGACGACGTCCCCGCCGGAACCGTGAGGGTGTGCCTCACGAATCCCGAACGGGGACGTCGACAGTCGTTACGGCGAGGATCAGGCCTCGACGATGAACGCCTCGAGCTGCGCACGCGCGACGTCGTCGGCGAGCTGCTTCGGCGGGGACTTCATCAGGTAGGCCGAGGCCGGGAGGATCGGTCCGCCGATGCCACGGTCCTTGGCGATCTTGGCGGCGCGCACGGCGTCGATGATGATGCCGGCCGAGTTGGGGGAGTCCCAGACCTCGAGCTTGTACTCGAGGTTCAGCGGCACGTCACCGAAGGCGCGGCCTTCGAGGCGGACGTAGGCCCACTTGCGGTCGTCGAGCCATGCGACGTGGTCCGACGGGCCGATGTGGACGTTCTTGTCCTCGACCTTGCCGGCGAGCGAGCCGGTCAGGTTGGAGGTCACGGCCTGGGTCTTCGAGACCTTCTTGGACTCCAGACGCTCACGCTCGAGCATGTTCTTGAAGTCCATGTTGCCGCCGACGTTCAGCTGGTAGGTGCGGTCGAGGGTGACGCCGCGATCCTCGAACAGCTTCGCCATCACGCGGTGGGTGATGGTGGCGCCGACCTGGCTCTTGATGTCGTCGCCGACGATCGGGACACCGGCGTCGGTGAACTTCTTGGCCCACTCGGGGTCCGAGGCGATGAAGACCGGGAGTGCGTTGACGAACGCCACATTGGCGTCGATGCAGCACTGTGCGTAGAACTTGTCGGCCTGCTCCGAGCCGACCGGCAGGTAGCTGACGAGGACGTCGACCTCGGCGTCCTTGAGGGCCTGGACGATGTCGACACCCGAACCGTCTGCCTCGGTGATGGTCTCGAGATAGTACTTGCCGAGGCCGTCGAGGGTGTGGCCACGCTGAACGGTGACACCGGTCGGCGGCACGTCGGCGATCTTGATGGTGTTGTTCTCGCTCGCGAAGATCGCGTCGGACAGGTCGAAGCCGACCTTCTTGGCGTCCACGTCGAACGCGGCGACGAACTCGACGTCGCGGACGTGGTACGGGCCGAACTTCACATGCATCAGACCCGGCACGCTGGCGTTCTCGTCGGCGTCCTTGTAGTACTGCACGCCTTGCACCAAGGATGAAGCGCAGTTTCCTACGCCCACAATGGCAACGCGCACCTTATTGGGCTCACCCATGGTCGGGCTCTCCTTCTTGTTGCGGCGTCGCAGACGTTCGCTGCGCCACCGGTGTTTTCACTTGCTCGGGTGCCCGAGCTGTTCGTCCCGGCTCGGCGTCGAGTCCGGTTCTTCGATATTCGCCATCGGTTCGTCCCGGTCCCGGTTGCCCGGCCCCGGATCGACAGGTGACTGTTCGGTTCCGGCGGTGTCCCGAACGGCGTCGTCGGGATCGAATGCGTCGGTGTCGAACGGATTTGGTGGGTCGAACGGACTGGGAGTCCCGTCTTGCTGCTGGGAGCTCTCGGCGGCGATCAGCTCGTTGAGCCAGCGGACCTCCCGTTCACTGGACTCGAGGCTGAGCTGATGCAGCTGACGGGTGTAGCGATCGACCGCCCGGTTGGACCGTCCGACGATCTCCCGCAACCCTTCTCGGCGTTCCTCGACCTGCCGGCGACGTCCCTCGAGGATGCGCATGCGCGCCACCGCGGGAGTCCGGCTGAAGAACGCCAGATGAACACCGAAACCGTCGTCGGTGTAGTTCTGCGGACCGGTGTCGGCCACGAGCTCGGCGAACCGAGCACGACCTGCATCGGTGAGTTGGTACACCCGACGACCACGACGAACCTTCACACCCATGGGCGCGTCGGCTTCGTCGATGAATCCGTCGGCCTGCATCCGGCGCAGGGTCGGATACAGCGAACCGTAGGAGAAAGCACGGAAGGCGCCGAGAAGCCCGGTCAGCCGCTTGCGCAGCTCGTAGCCGTGCATGGGGGATTCGAGGAGCAAGCCGAGAATCGCCAATTCGAGCACTTCGTCACCCCCTCCTTCCTCGATGTGTCGGAGCGTGCTGACAGCGCAACACCTCGCTCCGATGTGTTTGTCAATGTATCGCACCGATATAACTGTGTCCACGATGAGGTCGATCGAGGAAGCTACCCCGCGTGTCGTGGGTTGGCGACCGAACCCGCCCCGTCGGCGGCCGGACCCGTCGCGCCGACGGTGGAGGTGTGACCACGTACGCTTGGAACCGTGCAACGCCAGATCGTCGACTACGCCCTGCAGCGGCGCGCTCGGCTGTCCTCGGTCCACGCGGGCCGGACCGCCGTGGCCGATGTGTGCGATGCGAGTCCATATCTTCTGCGCGCGGCGAAGTTCCACGGTCGGCCCAGTGACACGATGTGCCCGATCTGCCGAAAAGAGCAGGTCACGCTGGTTTCCTGGGTGTTCGGCGAACGCCTTGGCCAAGTGAGTGGCTCAGCGCGGAGCACTGAGGAGATCGCCCGGCTGGCGACCACCGACGAGGAGTTCTCGGTGCATGTCGTCGAGGTGTGCCGGACGTGTAGCTGGAACCATTTGGTGCAGTCCTACGTTGCCGGGCTGCCCCCGCGGACCACGCGTCGCACCCGACGCGTGGCCAAGTAGCGCGCTGGCCTGCGGTTTTTTGCCGAGGCCCCGCACGTGCTGTCAAAGTGGAGTGGCACGAGGCTCGAGAAAGTGACCGAGGTCAGCGGTGTGTGACGCGCCGCACGCCCGGTAGGAAAGGTGGACGATGAGCGAGGCGTACGGTTCTTCGCCCACACCGCGCGGTACCGGAACCCGTCCCGGTCGCAACGGTGGCAGTGGCAACCGGCGAAACAGCAGGCAGGCAGCGGAGGAACGGCACAAGCGGTTCGCGTGGGCGCTCGGCGCAGTGGGCGCCGTCGTCCCGGCCATCGTGCTGGTGCTGATCTTCGCGTTCGCCTTCACCTACTTCACCGCGGAGATCCCGGAACCAGAGGTCAGTCAGAAGGCGACCATCGTCGACACCTCCGGCCGCACCCTCGCCGACATCACCCAGCCCGACGGCAACCGCACGGTGGTGCCGCTCGACGAGATCCCCGACACGATGATCCAGGCGATCGTCGCCGCCGAGGACCGCGAGTTCTGGACCAACAACGGCTTCTCGCCGCGCGGCCTGTCCCGCGCGATGATCGGTCAGATCACCGGCAACCAGTCCGCCGGCGGTGGATCGACGATCACCCAGCAGTACGTCAAGAATGCGATCGTCGGTGACGAACGCAGCTTCGACCGCAAGTTCAAGGAACTCGCGATCGCCGCGAAGATGAACGAACGGCACGGCTGGTCCAAGGAGAAGATCCTCGAGGCCTACCTCAACACCATTTACTTCGGCCGAGGCGCCTACGGCGTCGCCGTCGCCACCCAGAAGTACTTCAACAAGTCGATCACCGACAAGGCGCGGGCCGCGAAGAACCCGTTGACCTTCGAGGAAGCGGCACTGCTGGCCGGGGTCATTCGCGCGCCGTCGTACTACGACCCGGAGAACAACCGGGAGGCGACCGAGGCCCGCTGGCGCTACGTGCTGAGCGGCATGGTCGCCACCGGCGCCATCACCAAGCAGCAGGCCGACAACGCGGTCTTCCCGAAGACCATCAAGCCGCGGGTCAGCGGTACCGACGAGACACCGGGCCCCAATGGCCTGATCAAACGTCGGGTGCTGGAAGAACTCAACAGCGTCGGCATCACCGAGAAGCAGCTGCAGACCGGTGGTCTCAAGATCAGCACCACCATCGATCCACAGGTGCAGAACGGCGTCGTCCAGGCGGCCTGCCGCAAGAACAAGATCTACAAATGCCCGGACGGCCAGCTCAACGGCGAACCCGACGACCTCCTGGCATCGGCGGTGTCCATCGACCCGCAGACCGGCGCCGTCCGCGGTTACTACGGCGGTGACAACGCCGGCGGGTGGGACCTCGCACAGGCGGGCCTGCAGACCGGATCGTCGTTCAAGGTGTTCGCGCTCGTCGCGGCGCTCGAACAGGACATCCCGCTGTCGAAGGTCTACAGCTCCGCACCCTTCGAGGCCAGCGGTGGACTCACGGTCGAGAACTCCGAGGGTCAGAGCTGCGGCTCGTGCAACCTCGCAACAGCGATGAAGATGTCGCTGAACACCGTCTACTACCGACTCATGATGGACCTCAAGCGAGGCGCCGAGGACGTCGCCGACGCAGCGCATCGAGCCGGCGTGGCCGAATCCTTCGGCAACATCGACAAGACCCTCCAGGAGGCGAACGGCTCCCCGGAGGGCGGCGTCGTCCTGGGTCAGTACCAGTCCCGCGTCATCGACATGGCCTCGGCATATGCCACCCTCGCGGCGTCCGGTGTCTACCACGAGCCGTACTTCGTGCAGAAGGTCGTCGACTCCGAGGGACAGGTGCTCTTCGAACGCAAGTCCGAGGGCAAGCGGGTGTTCCCCGCCAAAGTCGCCGACAACGTGACCGCGGCGCTGGAGCCGATCGCGGCATACTCCAACGGCAACTCGCTCTACGACTCGTCGCTCGGCTCGCGTCCGTCGGCCGCCAAGACCGGCACGGTGCAGCTCGGCGACACCGGAAAGAACAAGGATGCGTGGATGGTCGGGTACACCCCGCAGCTGTCCACCGCGGTCTGGGTCGGTACGAACGACGGTACGGCGCTGACCAACTACAGCGGCGCGTCGATCTACGGCAGTGGTCTGCCCGCGCAGATCTGGAAGGCGGCGATGAACGCCGCGCTCGAGGGCAAGGAGATCAAGGAGTTCCCCGAGCCCGAGGCGATCGGCGGCGTGGCCGGCATCCCCTACGAGGCCCCGGCGACCACCTACGCTCCGTCCACACGCTCGCGGGGACCATCCCTTCCGACCTTCGACATCCCCGACCAGGGCGGCGACGGCAACCTGACACTCGCACCCGGCGTCACCATCCCACTCCCGGGCGCTCCCCGAGGCGGGGGCGACTCCGGTGGCGGCAACTCGCCCGGCGGTGGGGACTCCGGTGGCGGGAACACGCCGGACGGCGGAGGCAACGTGCCCGGCGGTGCGGACGGCGGAGGAGTCCCTGAACCGCCGGTCGGCTGACCAGGACGTATCGGCTGACTCCGACGATGTAGCCGACCCTGCCTGGGACAGCCCTGCGCCGATGGCGCGAGACGGTCGCGTCGACACCGAACGCGTCCTCCCGACGCGCACCGACAACTCGGTCCGCGAAGCGAGTTCACTCATCGGCGGACCGGCGGGCGCGCATGCCGTCATCGGCCGAAGCCGCCACCTGACCCCGCTACGCGTGCTGTTCGCGCTCGCGCTGTGCGGATTGGCCATCGGCTGGTTCGGCAAGGCGGGCTGCCTGCAACAGGCCCCGGCCGACGGCGGTTCGTCCGGACGCCCCGGCGCCGAGATGCGACTCGACTGGGACGACCAGCGACAGTTCACCAACCTCTGCTACAGCGACGTCATCAGCCTGTACGGCGCGGAACGACTCAACATCGGGGCGCTGCCGTACCGCGACTTCTGGTTCCAGGAGGACTCCCAGGGCCAGACCATCAAGCGGTACATGGAGTATCCCGTGCTCACCGGGATGTTCATGTACGGTGCCGCGCAGTTGACGCGCGGCTGGGTGTGGGCCGAGGAGAACTGGGGTGTCCCCGGCGCGCTCGACGTGGTGCTGTTCTTCACCATCGTCGCGTTGGGCCTGGCACTGTTCTGGCTGGTCACCATCTGGGCGACGGCTCTCACTGCGCGGACCCGGATGTGGACGGTGTGGCTGGCGGCGCTGTCGCCGCTGGTGTTCGTCCATGCCTTCACCAACTTCGACACCATCGCGACCGCGGCCGTCGCGGTCGCGCTGCTCGCGTGGTCGCGGGACCGGCCGTGGATTGCGGGCGTGGCGATCGGCGTCGGCGCCGCGGCGAAACTCTATCCGGCGTTGTTGCTGGTGGTACTGGGAGCGCTGTGTCTGCGGACCGGCCGAGTCCGCGAGTTCGGGGCCGCGGCCGCCGCAGCCCTCGCCGCGTGGCTGCTGGTCAACCTCCCGATCCTGATCCCGTATCCGACCGGGTGGTGGGAGTTCTTCCGGTTCAACGCAGACCGGTCCGCCGACGCCGACACCATCTACCGCATCCTCGCCGACACGCTTGGTTTCACATGGAACATCGACCATCTGAACGCGCTGTCGGTCGGGCTGACGGTCCTCGTCATGGTGGCTGTCGCCCTCATCGGCCTGAGTGCGCCGTTCCGACCCCGTGTCGCGCAGCTGGCGTTCCTCGCGGTCGCCGGCTTCCTGCTCGTCAACAAGGTGTGGAGCCCGCAGTACTCGCTGTGGCTGGTGCCGCTGGCAGTGCTCGCGATCCCACACACCAGGCTGCTGCTGACGTGGATGACGATCGACGCGCTGATCTGGATTCCGCGGATGAGCCTCTTCCTGGATGCGGAACGCCGTTGGCTGCCCGACCAGTGGTTCACGGCCGCGGTGGTGCTCCGGGGAGTGATGGTCATCGTGCTGTGTGCGGTCGTGATCTGGCAGATCTGGCATCCGCAGGAGGACCTCGTCCGGCGCGGGAACGACGGTCGCTGGTACGACGATCCGGCCGGTGGTGTGCTCGACGGCGCACCGGACCGCATCCGGTTACGCCTCCCGTCGCGGCTCGTGCGGCGGCGCGCCGAAGTCGAAGTGGCCGAGCCCGTTTCGGCCGGGAGTACGTGAGCTGACCGCGCCGGCCGAGCTGGCGTATCGGAAGGAGGGAACCGAACTCCGCGTCGGCGCGTCCAATCCAGCATGAATCCCTCACAACTCGCTGTTCCCGACGACCTCATCGACTGGCTCGCCGACGGCGATCGCGCGACCGAACTCCTGACCGATTCCGTCCTGGTCGACCAGCAGTGGTGGATCGACCATCTCGCCGAGTTCGACATGCCGAACACGCTGCACGGCAGCAAGATCAGTAGAGGAGACCTGTTCGCCCTCGGCGCCGTCGCCGGCGAGTCCGCGGAAGATGCAATCGCGCTGTTGTGGAACGTCGTCGCATTCTGCCTGGGCCGTCAGAACGCAGACGGGAAGAAGCGGATCGCCGCCGTGGCCGCAGACCGCAAACGTCTCGGCCGACTCCTCCAGGAGGCCGCCCTGGCTAGTCGCGACGACCCCGGCGCGGCGTACGCGATGCTGCGACCGGACAAGGGCGGCAACACCATCGAGAAGCTCGGCCCGGCCGGGTTCACGTGGTACCTGTACTTCGCGGGTGCCGGCGATCCGAAACATCCGAGCCCGGTGCTCGAGGCCAAGGTCGGCCGATCATTGCGGCGTGCCGGTTGGAAGGGCCTGCGCGACGGCGTCTGGACCGCCGCCGACTACTTGACCTATTCCCGGATCGTCGACCGCTGGCGCACGGAGACCGGGATCGATCGCAACGACGTCATCGTGCGCGGACTCTTCGCGATCTCGCCGCCGAGCGGATGGGACCATCCGTGGCAGGCGTGGGAACGCCAGACCTGGGAAAAGGCGAATTGGGTACGCGGCCCCTTGTCCACCGACGATCTGCGCATCATCCACCGCTGGTTGTGCACTCTCTCCGCCCTGGCGCCGAGATCCGCTGAGGCGCAACTTGAATTCAGGCAGTTGGGTCACAAGATCAGCCAGGCGCTCAATGGTGAGGTCAGTGAGATCTACGACGGATTCGACGAGGATCGCGTCTACGGCAGCTACATCGGTCGGCGAATTTGAAGGTTGACGCACCCTCGGCGTGGGTATTGTCGGGACATGGCTGAGCGTGGCGAACAGGTCCCGGATACGACCGCCGAGGCGGTCGGAAAAGTGGGTGAGGCGCTCGAGTACGTCGAACGCGCCCGCGGTCACCTCTACAGCTTCCACCAGCTCATCGGGCATGCGGATCTTCTGCTCGGGGAGGCCGTGGACGCGCTACGTAAAGACGGACACGCCGACATTGCGGACATCCTCGCAACAGAGATGGTCGGACGCAATGTCATCAACGGCCGCTGGACATTTCAGGTCGTCGAGGAATTCGACGACACGTACTGGCACCCGTTCCGGGCCCATACGGAACGGGTGCGCAACGAGTTGACCGACGGGGAACGGCATCTGTACGAGGCGCGGATGAAAGAAGAGCGCCGGACGCATGGTCATCCGGACCACTCGAAGGAGCCATGATGCCCGGCGTGTCAGCTAATCCGTTGTAGCAGTGCGGCTTTCGCGTCCGGCCACTCGTCGTAGGTCATCGAGTAGAGCGCGGTGGTCCGCCATCCGTCGCCGAATCGTCGGTGTTTGCGAAGCAGTCCTTCGAATCGGGCGCCGAGTTTCGCGATCGCGGCCCGGGACTGCGTGTTGTGCTCGTGGGTGTGCCACGTGATCCGTACGGCGCCGCAGTCCTCGAAAGCGCGCCGCAGCAGCAGATACTTCGCGGTCGGATTGACCGTCGTTCCCTGCACGCGTTCGGCGTAGAAGGTGTAGCCGATACAGACGCTGCGGTTTGCCTCGTCGATCTCGTAGAAACTCGTCGATCCGACGACGGTGCCGTCGATGTTGTCGACGACGGCGAACGCCACGCGTGCGCCGGGGTCGGCGGTGGCGGCCTCGATGAGACGACGGGCGGAGTCGAGATCGACGGGCACACCCGGAGACCAGCGGAACCTGTCCGGGTCACCGACCACCCGAGCGAGGGCCGGCGCGTCGTCGATCGTCAACGGCCGCAGAGTGACCCGATCGCCGACGAGCGGTCCGGTACCCAGCCACGAACTCATGTCAGGCCCTGTCCGTCGCCGGTACGGGGCGAGAGGTCTGTTCGTCGGGCCGATCGACGCGCGCGTCGTCGCGGATCGTCATCGACCCGAGTGGTTCACGCAGCGGGGTGCGGACCAGCGTGCCGATCAGGTACACGAGCAGGAATGCGTGAACCCAGACCGAGCCCGCGACACCGGTGAGCACCCACCAGGGCAGTGGGTCGCCGGCGTCGCGGATCGGGAACAGGCGGAAGATCGTCAGGTCCAGAGCGATGTCGGTGAGCAGATACACCGCGATGACCTGCCACCGCACTCGCATCAGCACGAAGAACGGGAGAATCCACAGGGTGTACTGCGGCGAGTGCACTTTGTGGAACAGCATGAACCCGGCGAGCATCGCCCCGCTGACACCTATCCAGGGAAACACGCCGATCCGGCGGTAATGCCGCCACCCGAGGTACATGGCGACCGCGAAGGTGACAAGGATCAACAGCGGCGAGGCGACCCCGACGAGCGAGTGATAGGTGTCGGTCGTGCCGGTGAGGTAGCGCAGACCCCAGTACCAGATGGAGTTGGTGTCGACGTCGGCCCGCCGACGCCCCTGGAACGTCAGTGCCGCCTTCCAGCCGTCGAATCCGAGGACCATGAACGGCAACTGGATGGCGACGACGGTGACCACTGCGGCGCCCGCAACCCACGCGGCACCCACCCAGTCGAGGCCGCGGCGCCCGACGCGCCTCAGTCCACCGGCACCGCCGGTCAGGACATAGGCGGCCAGCGGCAGCACGAAGATCCCGGGATACAGCTTGAGACAAAAACTGATCGCGAGCAGGACCGAGGCCACGATCGCCGCGGTGCGGAGGGGGAGTCTTCGTCGGCCCGTGCCCCGATCGATCGAGCCACCCCACGTCATCACCGCGATCGCGGCGACGGCGGTCGCGACCACCGGCAGCTCCCAGTTGTGGAAGGAGTACAGGACCAGCGGGGGAGTGGCCGCCCACAGCAGCGCCCACCAGCGGACCATCAGCGCCAGCATGACAGTGATCGCAAAACCGAAGGGGGCCAACAACAATGCGGTCTGGTTGAAGAACTCTGTGTCGGTGTGGGCGCCGATTGCCCCGACGTACATCATCAGCCCGGACAGCACGGGGTACTCGACGACGCCGCCGAAGAGCGTGCCGTCGCCACCGATCCCGCCGTGGATGTAGGGAAACACGTGGTTGTTGATGTCCCGGCCGAGCCACAGGTACATCAGGTCCGAGTAGCAGGGGATGATGCCGCCGGGATTGCCGGAGGGCCAGTTGGCGCTGCGTCCGTCGGCATCGAACGGCGCCCCACCGCAGCGGACCTTGACCTGGTAGCTCCAGAACATCGTCGCCGCGGTCGCCAGCAACGACACCAGCACGATGACCGCGGTCTCACCGCGTCCGGACAACCACGTGATCCGTCGAGGCGTACTGGTCCGCGGCTCCGACATGGCCAACAGAGTAGGTCGTCGTGCCCGACCCTTGCTCCCTGAGGTGCGAGGAGCGTGAGCGACGAGCCACGACGGGGCGGTGCCGGTGACCTCGGATTTCCGGGAGAACGTCCTGGTCATGTATCTTGGACCGGTTGCCGACGCAGGCGACCCTCCTGCCACGGACAGTCCGTGGCCGACCTAGCCCATAGGAGGTGATGTGGTCTTATGCGTCACTACGAATTGATGGTCATCCTCGATCCGAATCTGGACGAGCGCACCGTCGCACCCTCACTCGATACTTTCCTCAATGTTGTCCGCAAGGATGGCGGTTCGGTGGATGGTGTCGACATCTGGGGCAAGCGCCGCCTTGCTTACGAGATCCTGAAGCACAATGAAGGCATCTACGCCGTCATCGATCTCAATGCCGAGCCCGCCACGGTTACCGAGCTCGACCGTCAGCTGAAGCTGAACGAGTCGGTTCTGCGCACCAAGGTCCTGCGGAAGTAATCCACAGGGTTTCTTGAACGTCTGAAGACGTCGGTACCGGGTTCTAGGGTTGACCCAGAAACTCCCGGTGCATGTCGATCAGCGAGTGCCCACCAACGACCCGAGGGGAAACACACATGGCAGGCGACACGGTCATCACCGTCATCGGCAACCTCACCGCCGACCCGGAATTGCGGTTCACGCCGTCGGGAGCAGCGGTTGCCAACTTCACGGTGGCTTCCACCCCGCGCACGTTCGACCGTCAGACCAATGAGTGGAAGGACGGCGAAGCGCTGTTCCTCCGCTGCAACATCTGGCGCGACGCCGCGGAGAACGTGACCGAAAGCCTGACCAAGGGATCCCGGGTCATCGTGCAGGGACGGCTCAAGCAGCGGTCCTACGAAACCAAAGAAGGCGAACGACGCACGGTCGTGGAACTCGAGGTCGACGAGATCGGCCCCTCGCTGCGTTACGCCACCGCCAAGGTCAATCGCGCCTCGCGCGGCGGTGGCGGTGGCGGCGGTGGATTCGGATCCGGTGGCGGCGGCGGTAGCCGCGGCGGCGGATCGAACCAGCAGGTCGCCGACGATCCCTGGGGCAGCGCGCCTGCCAGCAGCGGCGGATCGTTCGGTGGCGGGGACGACGAACCACCATTCTGATAACTCCCGGGTCCCGCCCGTCGGCGGCCACCCGGATTGCATGACTGGAGCAATACACACATGGCAAAGGCAAAGCCCAGCCGGAAGCCTCGCGTCGAGAAGGTCACCAAGACCAAGGCGTGCAGCTTCTGCAAGGACAAAAAGGCCGTCATCGACTACAAGGACACCGCGCTTCTGCGTCGTTTCCTGTCCGACCGCGGCAAGATCCGCTCGCGTCGCGTGACCGGTAACTGCGTGCAGCACCAGCGCGACGTCGCCGTGGCCGTCAAGAACTCGCGTGAGGTGGCCCTGCTGCCCTTCACCTCGACCAGCCGATAAGCGGAAAGGATCAGTTGACATGAAGCTCATCCTCACCGCCGCCGTGGAGAATCTCGGCGAAGCCGGCGACATCGTCGTGGTCAAGGACGGCTACGGCCGCAACTACCTGCTGCCCCGCGGCCTGGCCATCAAGGCCACCCGCGGCGCCGAGAAGCAGGTCGAGGGCATCCGCCGTGCGCAGGAGGCCCGCGAGGTTCGCGGTCTCGAGCACGCCAACGAGCTGAAGCAGGCCCTCGAGGGCCTCGCGGCGGTCTCGCTGGACGTCAAGACCCACGACTCGGGCAAGCTGTTCGGTTCGGTCACCGCGGCAGACGTCGCCGGTGCCATCAAGACCGCCGGCGGACCGGTTGTCGACAAGCGCAACGTCGTGCTGCCCAAGGGTCACATCAAGGCCACCGGTAGCTACCCGGTCACCGTCACCCTGCACCCGCAGGTCTCGGCGACCGTGCAGCTCGCGGTCGTCGCCGCCGGCTGACCGCAGCGTCGAACTCACAAGGCCGGGTGGAAGAGATTCCACCCGGCCTTGTCGTGTCTGCCCCGGCCGGCCGAGTAGCGACGCGAGCGGGGCGAGGAGGCCCCCCGACCGCCGGCCGAGTAGCGACGACCGAGCGGAGCGAGGATGCGCCCCGACCGCCGGCCGAGTAGCGACGACCGAGCGGAGCGAGGACGCCGCGTATCGAGGTCCCCTACTTCGGCGCAGGCGGGTTGGCGGGCAGCTGATTCCAGTACTGGAGGCCGGGCGGGAGGTATCGCGGTGCCGGGTTCGCGCTGTGTGCGACGGCGTTGTTGCCCGGTCCGAGCGTGTCCCAGGACGGGAAGAAGAACTTGTGCCACGCGGGCGTGAAGATCAGCGCCCGCTCGCCGGTGCGGCAGGCGACGACGTCGCGGCGGGGCACGGTGCAGGTGACACCGGCGATCGTGACGCGCTTGCCGACCCCGAGGAGCGGCGGCCGGAAACCGGTCGTGGATCCGAACCGATAGGTCTGTTCCCGGTTGACCCACCACGGTCCCTGTTGGTCGCCGGCGATGGCGGCGCCCGTCGCGGTGGGCGGGGCGGTCGCGGGACGACCCTGGCAGCCCACGTAGCGGTACGCCTGGCCGATCTGGCACATCCAGCGGCCCGTGGTGAAGAACGATCGGCCGTTGTCACCGTAGGCGAGTGACCGGAACGTCGTCGGGTCGACGGGCTGGTAGCGCGACAGATCGAATTCGACGGGCATCGTGGGACCCGGTGCTGCGTTCACCGCCGGTGCTCCCACCGCGATCCCGGCCGCGACGGTCAGCGCCGCAAGCGCACCGACTGTTCGACGGATGATCCCGGTTCCCAACCCCAATGGCGACACGATCGACATTGCATCACACGCGTTCGTGTCCTCGTCGACTAACTGTGGATAAGTCGGGCGACTGATCGGAGGTATGCGGACCTGTTACGCAGATCACCCGGGAAATTCACCGAATTGTTTGCCACACGTAGTTGAACAGTGGGTCGCAACACGCCCGCACGACGACGCGCCGAAGAGTACCGAAGGATTTTCAGTTTCGTGATTGTGGAAACTAATCAGGCCGCTGACCTGGTCAAACAGGGTTGTTCACACCCTAATTCCTCAGGTTGTCCACAACGGTTGCACAATCGCTCCCCCGATCACTCACACCTCGTCCACAAGTCCTCCCCAGATTTGCTAACAGTCCGGTTTGAGTCGGCGGCGTCGAGGTCTTAATGTCTCGGCTCAGGTCTCAGTCCCGTCTCGCGCGCACGACAGCACTCTTTGTCGGAGCGAGCCGATAGGAATGGAGACGGACAGAGCATCAAGTGACAGGGCATGACGTCGACACCGGGGACTCGCGAGGTGGCCTACCGGGGCCGACACCACAGAGGTCGTACCCATCCGCCCCGGGCGAATGGATCGAGCGTTGCGAGAGGTTAGACACGCGTGGCTGTTGTGGATGACCGCGGGCGCGGTCCCGCCGCCGGAGACCGCGACCAGGACAGGGGTCGGGGTGATGACGCTCTCCCCACCGAGGATTTCGGTCGCCAACCCCCGCAGGACCTCGCCGCCGAGCAGTCGGTACTCGGCGGCATGTTGCTGTCCAAGGACGCAGTCGCCGACGTCGTCGAGAAGATCCGCACGGCCGACTTCTACCGGCCGGCGCATCAAGCCGTGTTCGAGGCGATCCTCAGCCTCTACAGCAAGGGTGAACCGGCTGACGCGGTCACCGTTGCCGCCGAACTGGAGCGGTCGGGCGAACTCAAGCGCATCGGCGGCGCCCCGTATCTGCACACCCTGATCTCGACGGTGCCCACCGCGGCCAATGCCGGCTACTACGCCGAGATCGTGGCCGAGAAGGCCATCCTGCGTCGTCTGGTGACGGCCGGTACCCGCATCGTGCAGTACGGCTACGCGGGCAACGACGGCCAGGACGTGGCCGAGGTCGTCGACCGCGCACAGGCCGAGGTGTACGAGGTCACCGAACGCCGCCAGGCCGAGGATTACCTCCCGCTCGAAGAGCTCCTGCAGCCGACGATGGACGAGATCGACTCGATCGCCTCGCGCGGCGGTATCTCGCTGGGTGTCCCGACCGGCTTCGCGGACTTCGACAAGCTCACCAACGGTCTGCATCCGGGCCAGATGATCATCGTCGCCGCACGACCGGGCGTCGGCAAGGCGCTCGCCCTCGACACCCCGCTGCCCACGCCCACCGGCTGGACGACGATGGGCAAGGTCGGGGTCGGCGACCAGCTACTCGACGCCCACGGCCGGCCGACGACGGTGGTCGCGGCGACCGACGTCATGACCGAGCGTCCCTGCTACGAGGTCGAATTCAACGACGGTGCCGTGCTGGTCGCCGACGAGCAGCATCAGTGGGCGGCCGAGATCGACGGCGAGCGTCAGGTCGTCACCACGGCGGGTCTGCGCGCCCACGTCGGATGTGCCGTCATCCGCAACACCGCGCCACTCGAGTTGCCGCGCAAGCGTTTTGCCTATGGGCCGTACACCGTCGCCGCGCTCGCGGGAATGGCGTTCGACGATCCCGAGATCAGCATGCGTATCGACGCGGAAGGTCCCGTCGACGTCATGACGTTGATGGCCGACCTGGGTGGTCGCATCCCCTACGAGTACCTGCGCGGGTCGATCGCTCAGCGTCGCGCGCTGTTGGCCGGCCTCCTCGACGCGCGTGCCACCGTCGACGATGACGGGTGGATCACCGTGCCCGCCGCGACCCGGCACATGACCGGGGTCGTGGCCGATCTCGTTGCCGGTCTGGGCTTCAACTACAAGCGTTCGGCGACGGGTTGGTTGCGCGTCGACGCCGATGAGGATGTCTTCACCGTCCACCACAAGGCATTGCGCCACAAGGAACTTCGTCGTAATGCCGGTGTTCGACGCGTCGTCGCGGTGCGGCCGGTCGACTCGGTGCCGGTGCGCTGCGTCGAGGTCGACAACGACGAACACCTCTACCTCGCCGGCGAGGCGATGGTCCCCACACACAACTCCACGCTGGCCATGGACTTCCTGCGGTCCGCGGCGATCGGACACGGCCTCACCGCAGCCATGTTCTCGCTGGAAATGAGTAAAACCGAGATCGTCATGCGTCTGCTGTCGGCGGAGGCGAAGGTCAAGCTGGCCGACATGCGTGCCGGCACCATGAGCGACGACGACTGGACCCGGTTGGCTCGTCGTATGGGCGAGATCTCGGATGCGCCGTTCTTCATCGACGACTCGCCGAACCTGACGATGATGGAGATCCGCGCCAAGGCGCGTCGTCTCAAGCAGCGTCACGACCTCAAAGTCGTTGCGGTGGACTACATGCAGCTGATGACCTCGGGTAAGAAGGTCGAGTCGCGTCAGCAAGAGGTCTCGGAGTTCTCCCGTCAACTCAAGCTACTGGCGAAGGAACTCGAGGTTCCGGTGATCGCGATCAGTCAGCTGAACCGTGGTCCCGAGCAACGTACCGACAAGAAGCCGCAGGTGTCGGACCTTCGTGAGTCCGGCTCGCTGGAGCAGGACGCCGACATGGTCATCCTGCTGCACCGCCCCGACTCGATCGAGCGCGACGACCCGCGCGCCGGTGAGGCCGACATCATCGTCGGTAAGCACCGTAACGGCCCGACCGCCACGATCACCGTCGCGCACCAGCTGCATCTCAGCCGGTTCGTGGACATGGCGCGGGGTTGACGCGGCGACTGCCGAAGTAGAGCGAAGCGAAGGCGACGCGGGTTCGGCCACACCCGCAGCCAGAGAAAAGCCGCTGCCTGGACGAACAAGGCGTCCAGAATTGGTACTCTGCTCACCGCAACTCGGAGGTTCACCGACTCTCTCGAGAGCTGGCCGGCACTCTCCACGGCGATGGGCGGCCGCGGAGGTGACTGCGCTGAACGCAGAGTGCTCGCGAAGGAAGGGAATGGCGTGTTCACCCGATTACGGCTGAAGAACTTCAAGGCATGGGAGGACACGGGCGACATCGAGCTGGCCCCGTTGACCGTGCTGTTCGGAGCCAACTCGTCGGGGAAGTCGAGCCTGCACCAGTTCCTGCTCATGCTTCAGCAGACAGTCGAATCGCCGGACCGCCGACGGGTCCTCCACACCGGGGACGACCGGACACCCGTCGATCTCGGCGCGTACGCGAGTGTGCTGCGCAACGGAAACATCGAGGCGCCCTTGGCCTTTGAGTTCGATTGGCGGCGTGATCGTCCGCTGACCGTGGATCACGAACACAGTCGAACCAGATTCCATGGCACCGACATGGGATTTCGTGCGGCGATCAGTGCAACTTCTGAGACACCACCGCGCTTGCACGTCGACAGCTACGAGTATCGCCTCACCTCGAGCGACTCCGGCGACACGTTGTCGCTGGGAAGTGCGCGTGACGCCGGCAGTGGAGACTACTCCGTTCATGCCGAAGGCATCGAACTGGTCAGGACGCTCGGACGACAGTGGCCGGTGTCGGCTCCCTCCCACTTCCATGCGTTCCCCGATGACCTACCGACTCGTTATCAGTTCCTCGACTTCGCCGCAGATCTCACGCTGGCGCTCGAGGAGCAGTTGTTGGCGGTCAACTACCTCGGGCCGTTGCGGAAACAACCCCGTCGGACGTATCGATGGTCCGGAGAAGAGGTCAGCCACGTTGGCTGGAGCGGTGAGTACACGGTCGATGCATTGTTGGCCGGCCAGTCCCGGCGGTACAACTTCGACCCCGAGCAGGAGACGAAGCACCTTCAAGTACTGGTCGCCGAGTGGCTGAGAACGCTGGGGGTGATCGAGAGCTTCGCGGTGACTCCGATCGGAGCCGGTCGTGACGAGTACGAGGTTCGAGTGACGACGCCGGGCAGTAGTCGGGAAGTTCTGCTCACCGATGTCGGGTTCGGCGTCTCGCAGGTGCTTCCGGTGCTCGTGGAGGCGTTCTACTCCGCCCCCGGTTCGACGGTTGTCGTGGAGCAACCGGAGATCCACCTTCACCCATCCGTGCAGGCCGGGCTCGCGGACCTGTTCCTCGCTGCGACATCGGCTCGTGAGAACGGGAAGCCGCGCAGCACGCAGTTCATCGTCGAATCCCACTCCGAACACCTGTTGCGGCGTCTCCTCCGTCGGATCGCCGAGGGAGAAGTCGACGCTGCCGATGTGCGGTGCTACACCGTGAACTTCGACGAACGGGGGTCGACCATCGAGGCGCTCGACGTCGACGAGTACGGGAACGTGCGGAACTGGCCCGCGAACTTCTTCGGCGACCCCGCGGCAGATCTGGTCGCCCAGTCACGAAGTGCTCGACGTCGACGCCAAGGCCGGTCCACATGAGCAAAGTGATCGACACCAACGTGCCGCTCGTCGTCAAGTTTCCCGACGACCGGCCGATCGCACTCGTCGAGGCGTGCGAGGAGATTCTCGAGGAGATCATCGAGAACGGGCTTCCTGTTGTCACCGATGAACTCGGCGAAATCATCGAAGAGTACTTCCACCAGCTCAGTCGCGGTGGACAACCCACCTTGGGTGATGCTTTCGCCAAGTACGTCTACGACAATCGCCACAGCTGGGACGAAGCGGTGCGACCAGACATCGAACCCGATACGACCACGCCGAACAGCTACGCGGTGCTCGGTGGTGACGATGCCGAGATCGACCCGTCGGACCGCAAGTTGGTCGCGGCGGCGAAAGTCGCCGGTGTCCCCGTCCTGCAGGCCACTGACACCAAATGGCTCAACTGGGGCGAGGTGCTGAGTCGCCACGGTGTGCGTGTCGAGTACGTCCACGAACCGTCGATCCGCGCCGCCTACCGTGCGAAGTTCGGGTGCGACGCGCCGTGACCGACTTCGTGCGATTCCCGTCGACCCCGTACCTCGTCCGGCCGCGGGGTGTCGACGTGCGCGACGACAAGGTGCTGGACGAAGCAGAGCGGGACGAGTTTCTGTCCGGTCCGTTGCACGTCGAAGAGAAGATCGACGGACAGAATCTCGGTATCTCGGGCGGCGAAGACGGTTTGCTGTTTCAGGCGCGCGGCAGCTATGTCCAGCCCGGCGGCCGCCACTTCCGCGGACTGTCCACCTGGATCGAGCCTCGTCGACGACGACTCGCCAGCGCGCTCGGCACCGAACTCGTCCTCTTCGGCGAGTGGTGCGCGATCACGCACAGCGTCAGCTATGACCAACTGCCCGACTGGTTTCTGATATTCGACGTCTACGAGAAGACGGCCGGACGATTCTGGGACCCAGAGATGCGCGATGCCTTTGCCGACGAGGTCGGCCTGTTCACCGTCCCGTTCCTCGCTGTCGGAGACTTCACCTTGGACACATTGACGGGGTTGATACAGCGGAGCCGGGTGGGGCATGAGCAGATGGAGGGTGTTGTCGCTCGCTCTGCGGCCTCCACCGGGCCGCAGCGGCGTGCGAAGCTCGTCCGTCCGGACTTCGTACAGCAGATCGATCGGCACTGGATGACCGAGCAGCACACAATGAACCGCCTTCGGTCCTCGGGGTAGGTCTCCGACGATGGCAGCACCATCGCGCTCGACTTACGCAATGGCCATCTGGTGCTGCAGTGCTCGTCGCTGACAGTGCGCGACGAACGCCGTCGCGCACCAGTTGCATCCCAACCGGTTCGTGGACATGGCGCGGGGGTAGTGCGCCGATGGACGGGGCGGATCTCCAACTTGTCGAGGTACATGCCGTGACCACGAGCCACATGCACGAGACGACCACCGTGACGCCCGAGCAGTTTCTTGCAGGACTCACCGACTTCGGACCAGGTCGGGAAGAACCTCAAGGGCCGGCTCCTCGCGGGCGTGCTCGGAGCCGTGGGCTCCCGCGTCCTGGGTAAGCAGTTCAGGAACTCTGTCGCCGCCATCGAAGTCGTGACAACGGAACGAGTGGATCGGGCACGTAGGCGGCGGTCATCCGACGCGTGACTGCTCGACGTCATCTCGGTCGCGCGACTTCGATTGAGGTCGCGGCGTCGAAACGATGTCTTCCGGTCGACGCCCGATCAGTGTGCGTCGAAACCGGACGCGCGTAGGTCTCTGGACGGCGCTGTGGGCCTACCCCCGACAATGGGTTAGGTGAACGAAGGATTCTTGTCCGCCCGATCGGTCTCCGGCCCCCGACGATGACCGCACCCTCGCGCTCGACCCAGGCGATGGCCATTTGGCTGGTGGGTCTCACGGTCTACTTCGTCGCGGTCCTGCAGCGGTCCTCGCTCGCTGTGGCCGGTTTGCTGGCGGCGGAACGCTTCGACATCACCGCGTCGCAGCTGTCGACCTTCGTCGTGTTGCAGCTGCTGGTCTATGCCCTGATGCAGGTTCCGGTGGGACTTCTGGTCGATCGGTTCGGGCCGCGTCGTGTATTGCTTACCGGCACACTGATTCTCACGGTAGCGCAGTTCAGCTTCGCCTTCGCCGACACCTATCCGTGGGCTCTGTCGTCCCGGTTCTTCGTCGGGATCGGCGACGCGATGACCTTCGTGTGTGTCCTGCGATTGGTCACCACCTGGTTCCCGGTCCGTCGAATACCGTTGATGACGCAGCTCACCGGGGTGCTCGGTCAGCTGGGCGCTGTGGCGGCAGCGATCCCGATGACGTGGGCGTTGTCCGGCTGGGGATGGACCCGCGCGTATATCGCCACCGCGGGGCTCGGCGTGGTGTTGCTGCTGGCCACCCTGCTGGTGGTCCGAGATTCTGCGGAGGCCCGCTCGGTGTCGGGACCGATGCTCGGATTGGCGGGTATCCGGCAGAGCCTGGGTGAGTCGTGGTCTCATCCCGGCACTCGTCTGGGCTTCTGGATGCATTTCTCCACTCCGTTCAGCACCAACGTCCTCGGTCTCCTGTGGGGCTATCCCTTCTTCGTGGAGGGCCAGGACCTGAGCGCCGGCGCGGCCGGGCTCCTGCTCACGATCATGGTGTTGGCCATCATGGGCTTCGGGCCGGTGTTCGCGTGGCTGATCACCCGCTCGCCGTGGCACCGGTCGACGTTGGTTCTGCTGGTGATCGCGAGCATCGCGACCGCCTGGGCAGTGGTGCTGGCGTGGCCGGGTCAGGCACCCTTCTGGGTCCTCGTCGTCTTGGTGGTGGTCTGCGGGATGGGCGGTCCCGCGTCGATGGTCGGCTTCGATCTCGGCCGCACATCCAACCCGGCTTCGCGCACCAGTACCGCCACCGGGATCATCAATCAGGCCGGCTTTGTGGCCACCCTCGTCACCGCGGGTCTGATCGGTCTCATCCTCGACTGGCGCACCCCGGATGGCGTCGAAGGTTATCCCGCCGAAGCCTTCACCTGGGCGATGGCCGCCCAGTTCCTGCTCTGGGGACTCGGCGCGGCACAGATCTGGCGCTACCGCCGTAAAGGACGTGCACGCTTGTTGCGCGACGACCCCGAGCAGTGGTCACGCCAGTCCGGCCGCCCGGTTCCGGGACGCCGGTGAGGCGGATTGGGCATGATGCCCGGGCGCGAACATCGTCGTCACGGTCGCCGGCGAGTGTCGATGACGGGGACCGTCGTTCCGCTCCGGATGGTGTCATCGCCGGTGGCGATGGTCAGCCCGCGGCGGGTGGCTTGGGCGACGATCATGCGGTCGAACGGGTCGGATGGTCCCAGGCGAGCTGGTATCGGTTTCCCCAGGCGTCGAGCTCGTCGTCGGGGAGTGGACGGTCGAAATCGTCGGACCAGTCGAACTAGTCCGAATGGCCTGTACCCACTTCAACTCAGCAGTACCCACACGAACCGCAGCACGACGGCACTGATCCCGAAGATCGCGACGCCGACCATCCACCGGCGGGCACCACGAGCGGCTGCCGACGGATCGCGTCCTCGGCGCGGGTAGGTGTAGGCAGCCATGAGTGCGCACACCGACGCGATCACTCCGGTCGCGAGGACCAGCGTCAACATCACCGCATTCACGAGCTCGGCCCATCGTCGTCACACACCCAGACGTCGCTTCGACGATGCGACCTCGATCGAAGTCGCATCGTCGAAATGAGGTGTACCGGTTGGCGCCTCACACCACTCGCTTCAACTCCCCGGGGGTCTGGTCGTATCGGCGGCCAGTGCCGGCACCTCACGGAAGCCGGCGACCAGGCAGTCGGCGAACAACTCCTGATTTGTCACCGCGGCACCGTCGGAATTGATTCCGAGGCAGGCGGTTCCGTTGTGCGTGATCATCGTGGCCATCATCGCGCAGCCGGGGAGCGGGCCGAACGGAACAGCCGGATAGTCGACTGTCAGACGCGGCCATGTGCAGCTGAACGTGAGAACCTACGCTGACGCGCCGTACCCGGCGCCTCAGCGCGATGGCTCGGCCGGCGTCGTGGTCGACCAGAACGGGACGCACTTGGGGTTGTCGCCGAGCCCGCACATGTCGTTCTCGATGTAACTCGGCACGGTGGGCTGGGTGGTGTCGGCGTGCTGGTTGACCACGTTGTACCCGAGGAAGAAGACCAGCATCGCGATGTTGAACACGGCGCCGAGCGAGAGCACGCGGAGGAATGTGCGTCCCCTGCGAATCTTGAGTCGATCGAGGCCGCGGTCGGTGATCATGCGTCCGCGCGAGTCTCGGAAGCAGTAGATCAACGCGCTCAATCCGACCATGCCGCAACCCCATACGAGTCCCTCGTACAGCGGGAACTGGTAATCGGTACCCGGGAAGAGTGAGATGCTGCCGCCGACCCACACGTAGCGGTCCACGCCTTGCAGGAGTGTGATCAGCTCGCCGATGACGTCCTGGGCGAACATCAGCACCATCACGAAGGCGATCAGTCCGGCCCGATTGATCCGGGGCACATGCCTGCGCACCCATTTCAGGTACGCGTCGACTCCCATCATGTTCAGCGGCACGAAGAACAGATAGATCCCGACCCACCAGAAGATGGGCTGGGGATTCACGCCGCCGTTGTCGACCCAACCCGGGATGAACTCAGCCCAGGTGCCGAAGTTGGGGAAGTGCGAGTTGTAGGAGTAGACCGGACGAAGAGCGTTGACCAGCGGGTCCTGCCAGGCAGTGAGCATCCACGCCATCGCCACGATCGCCACCGGCGGAAGCTCGCCGTCGCGGATGCGTTTTCGCACGATCCACGTGACGAACACGATGCTGCCGACGATGCTCAGCCCGTCCCAGAGGTAGATCCACACCATGTTGGTGCCGTCGTCGGTACCGGGCATGACGCGTTGGAAGCTGTCCGACGTCACCCACCGGCCGAAGATGTAGAGCTCCAGAACGAGGAAGACCGCGCCGAGCCTGGCGAGCCACACGACAGCAGGCGAGTCTGGGCCCACACGGCCGAGCCGACCGCCGAACGGCAGTTCTGTCCGGTCTTCAACGGTATCGGGGGAATCCTTCGTAGTCATGGATCGGCCGGTCCCTCCTGGCGGCTGCCGCTCACGGAGCGAGCGGAACATACACACCTGTATGTTGGGAGCGACGGTACATTCAGTTAGCTCTTTGCGTCAATGCCCCAACCGGCTTTTAGGAGGGGCCGCCTTGGCGGAGTGCTCGTGCGAGCTCTGAATACATTGCGCGCATCTCGCTCTGATCGAGCGGCTGCCGGGTTACCTGGATCCCCGCCAGGGCGGCGATCGCGATGGCGGCGAACGCCGCGGCCTGTGTCTCCGGTATGCCGTGGCGTTGCAGCGACGCTGCCAGTCCCTGTCGGCGCAGTTCATCCACTCGACGCTGCGCTGTCGCCACCCGTGGCTCCACGGTGGCCCAGGCGCGCAACGCCGCCTCGGCCGCATGTGGCAACCCGATCGCCAGGTTGGCCTGCTCGTCGATCTGTGACCACAGATCGGGCGCTTCGGGCCGCGCGATCAGGTCGCGGCTGTAGCGCTCTTCCCAGTAGTCCAAGAACTTGGCCACGAAGTCGTCGAAGTTCTTGAAGTGGTGGTAGAAAGAGCCGCGGGTGGCGCCGAGACGCTCACACAATCCGGCGGCGGTCAGTGTGGGGAAGCCGGAGTCCTCCAGCACCCGCATCGCCTCATCGAAATAATCGCCGGCCGACAGTCGACGGGATGCGGAGTCGGTCACGGGTGCCCTCGGTTTGCCATGGGCGCCATGCTATCCGTCATATCCGAGGTCGTGGTCAACCCCGAGTCACCCCGGAGGTGAGGCCGCCCGAAAGCAGGGGGCGGACTCGGTCTCTTCACTGATGTGCGCGACACCCTCGTCCCCTTAGCGTCGCGGTATGACTGTGATCGACACGGCCCCGAGCGCGAAGGACTCCACCAACGAACCCCCGATCCCGTCCGGCGACTGGAGTCCGGCGAAGAAGGTGCTGTTCCGGTTCACCTTCACTTACACGGCGCTGTTCTGCCTGACGTTCGCACAGATCACCTTCGTGTTCCTCGGCCCGGCGGGGAGCCTCCTGCCGGACAGCGCGATCCTGTGGCAACTGAAAGCGCTCGCGCCCGCCCTGGAGTGGCTGGGCCGCAACGTCTTCGGTGTCGACGCGATCCTCGATGTGCATTCCGGGAGCGGAGACCAGATGGCGATCTGGATCTACTTGTTCCTCATGGTGGTGGTCGCCCTTGTCGTCGCCGCGCTGTGGTCGATTCTGGATCGTCGACGTCCCGGCTACGCACGGCTGTGGACCTGGACGGCGCTGTTCCTGCGGCTCGCACTCGGGGGGCAGATGCTGTTCTACGGTTTCGCCAAGCTCATCCCGTCGCAGATGGGTCCGCCTCCGCTCGCGGCACTGCTCGAACCGTTCGGAGACTTCAGCCCGGCGTCGGTGCTGTGGCTACAGGTCGGGAGTTCGCCGGTCTACGAGATGCTGCTCGGCAGTGTCGAGGTACTCGGTGGCCTCCTGTTGTTCTGGACCCGGACGGCCACACTCGGGGCGATCATCAGTCTCATCGCAATGGTCCAGGTGTTCATCCTCAACATGACCTTCGACGTCCCGGTCAAGATCCTGTCCTTCCACCTGGTGGTCTTCTCGCTCATCCTGTTGGCGCCGAATGTGCGGAACCTGCTGGAGCTGTTCGTATTCGGACAAGCAACGAAGCCGCTGACTCCGACTGCACTGTTCAGGCGCACCAGTTTCAACAGGTGGGCCGTGGGAATGCAGGTGGTGCTGGGCGTCTGGGTTGCGATCGGCGCAGCTCAGATCAGTTGGACCGGGTACCAGGAATACGGTGCCGGGGCACCGAAACCGGAACTGTACGGCATCTGGTCGGTCCAGGACTTCCGCGTGGACGGAACTCTGCGTCCCCCGCTCACGACCGACGAGAAGCGCTGGCAACGAATCATTTTCGACATTGGCGGAGCGACGACCTTGCAGATGATGGACGGTGCGCTGGTGCCGGTGCCGGCCGACATCGCCGACGAGACACTGCAGATGCAACAGCCGCTCGCCTCGCTGGTCATCGAGCGCCCCGACGACGACACCCTGGTGCTGTCCGGCGAGGTCGACGCAACTCCGACCTCGATCGTCGCGCACCGTATGGACCACGACGCGTTGACGCTACGGAGTCGTGGGTTCAACTGGGTGCAAGAGGCGCCGTTCTTCCGGTGAGGTTCACATTCAGAGCATCAACAACCACACGAACCGCAGCACGATGGCGCTGATCCCGAAGATCGCGGTGGCGACCAGCCATCGGCGGGCACCGCGATCGGCGGTCAGCGGATCGCGCCCTCGGCGCAGGTAGATGAAGGCCGCCATGATCGCGCACGCCGATGCGATCACCCCGGTGGCGAGGACGAGGATCAGCATCACCGTGTTCATCAGCGCGCCCCATCGTCGCCACACTGCCAGAGCTCATTTCGACGTTGCGACCTCGATCGAAGTCGCAGCGTCGAAATGAGGTCTGTGAGTTGGAGTCTCACACCACGCGCTTCAGTTCCCCGGGCACCGCGTCGTCGTCCGCCGCCAGTGCGAGCACCTCGCCGAATCCGGCGACCAGGCAGTCGGCGAAGAGTTCCTGATCCGTCACCGCGGCACCGTCGGAGTTGATTCCGAGGCAGGCGATTCCGTTGTGGGTGATCATGGTGGCCATCATGGCGCAGCCCGGGAGCGGGCCGAACGGGAACATGCGCTCGACCTTCGCACCGGCGACGTAGGTGTCCCAGGGGATTCCGGGGACGTTGCTGGCCTGCAGGTCGTTCTGGCTCGTCGTGCCACTGAAGCGCATGAGAACCGTGCCGGGTAGCCACGCCATCACCGATCCGAGGGTGTTGAAGATGTCGACCGCCGGTTCATGACGGGCCTGACGCACCTGCTCGCGGATGGTGAGCACGCGCTCGAAGGGGTCGGCGATACCGACCGGCGCGGCCAGGCGGCCCACCGCGATCCGGTTTCCGCCCGCGGGATCTTCGGGACGCCGCACCGAGATGGGAATCGCCACCGGCATCGTGTCCACAGGTGAACCCATCTTCTCGTGGTAGAGCCGGAACCCGCCGATGAGCCCGGCGAGGTAGACGTCGTTGACCGACGAGCGGGCAGCCGTCGCGGCCGCCTTCAAGTCCGGAAACGGCACCTCGAAGGCGCTGAACCGCCACGACAGACTGCGGTGAGCCAACAGCGGTGATCCGGGCGGGCTCACCAGACCGGCGACCCTCGGGACCGAACGGCCATAGCGCAGAGCGGTGCTCAGCGCCTGACGCGGATTCGCCAGCGCGCGTACGCCGCGGAAGGTGGTGTCGATGCGATGCGGGACCCGTCGGACCTCCTCGGCGATCTGCCGTTGGAGCAGATCGAGCGGCGTGATGTTCACCGGGTCGGGACTCGGGGGCTGCGGTTTCTTCGGATTGTGTTCACGCGTCGGCGAATGCAGTTGCGCCAGGCCGATGATCGCGCCCAGACCGTCGGTGAGTGCATGGTGTGCCTTCAGGAAGTACGCGGCCCTGCCGTCGGGCAACCCCTCGATCAGCGTGCCCTCCCACGGCGGACGGGCGGCGTCGAGTGCGGTCATCGCGAGCTGTTCGCAGGTGGTCAGCAGTTCCCGCATGCTGCCGTCGCCGCCCAGCCGGATTCGACGCAGGTGGTAGTGCAGGTCGAAGTCGGGATCGACCGCCCAACTGGGTGTTCCGGTGCCGAAGGGGGAGTCGACGACCCGCTGACGGAAGCGCGGAGCCATCCGACTCGCCCACTCGTGGGCGGCGACCAGGCGATCCCAGTCCGGGTCGCAGTCGTAGATCTCCAGCATGCAGATCGTGCCGCGCATACGACGGTCGGTGTCACCGCGCCACATGATGGTGTCCACCGAACTCATGTGGGGGTCGCTTGCCCAGTCGAGGGGCCGGTCCAGGCCCTCTGCCAGATCGGGGTCGTCGCTCATCGGTCTTCCTCCGGTTGTCTGCGCAGCGACTCCACCGAGTCGTCGACGAACGACTCCAGCGGCCAGTCGGCGAGCGCCGTGATATACATCTGCCGCACCTCCTCGGCGCGGGTACCGATCTCGTCGGCGGTCCACTCGCTGGTGTCGACGGGTGGCAGGACCATCACCTCGACGGTCCCCGGTCTGATGAGTTGCGCACCGCGCCACATCAATTCACCGGTGTTGCGCAACACCACCGGGACGATCGGCACGCCGGCCTGCATGGCGATGTGGAACGGGCCCTTCTTGAATCTCCCGATCCGCGGGGTCGGTGACCGGGTGCCCTCCGGCGCGACGATCAGCGACATGCCGTCATCGCGCAGTGCCTTCACGGCCGGTGCCAGTTGTTCGATGGCCTTGCCCCGGTTGGTGCGGTCGATGAAGACCAGTCCCGCCTGGCGCAGGATCTCGCCGAGGACCGGTACCCGCTGCACCTCCTTCTTGGCCACGCCGGTCGCATCCGACCGGACCAGGTTGATCATGACCGGGAGGTCCAGCTTCGACTGGTGATTGAACAGGAAGACGCACGGCCGGTCCGAGAACAGGTATTCGCCACCGTCGAGCACCTGGACATGAACGCCGGCCAAGGATAATCCGACGTCGTTACCGGTGGGGAGCGCTTTGACGAGGGCGTGCGGATCGCGGCGTACCACCCCCGCGGCCGCGCCCACGGCGGCCGCGCCGACGAACGACGCGTAGAACGCACCGGTCCGGGCCAGCATCCCCAAGCGGTTGTACGTGGGGTTCTTCAGATCGATGATCGGCCAACCGCGGGACTCCGCCTCGGCGCGCAGGATTCGGCGCGGCGATACGGCCGCCGGATTTCCCACGGACTCGAGGTAGGGGATGTCTTCGTTGCCGTCGCTGTAGGCAAAGGACGCGTCGAGATCGATGCCGTTCGCGCGCGCCAACTCTCGGACAGCCGCCGCCTTGCCCGGTCCCCACAGCGGACGTCCCTTGACGTTTCCGGTGACCACGCCGTCGACGACCTCCACGTCGGTGGCGAGTGCGAAGTCCGCCCCGATCTCGCGGGCGATCGGCTCGATCTGGAATCGCGTGGCCGACGACGCGATCACGATGGTGTGCCCCATCTCCCGATGGGCACGCAAGATCTGCCACATCTGGGGACGTAGCTTGGCCGCGGTCTCGTACTTGAAGAGGTGCTCGCCGAAGGCGATCAGCTCCGCATATGTCTTACCCGCGAACGTCGGCCTCGTGGCCGCGAGAACCTCGGCGTAGTCCTGCTCCGACACGACGCCGCGCAGACCGATCAACAGGAAGTCGGCGAGTTCCCCGAACCCGAACTCCATACTGCGCAACCGCGCCCGCATGATCGCGGCAGCGGAGAAACCCTCGATCAGCGTGCCGTCGTAGTCGAAGAGCGCGGCGACCTTCTTCCCCGTCGGCGCGGAACGGATCGCCCGCATGCGATCGGTGAAGGCGCTCATCACTCCTCCTCCCGCACGCCGACCGGCTGTAGGTCCTCGATCGCCGCGATACGTGCCAGGCGATCCCGCATCAGTTCGACCTCGTCGAGCCAGTCCTGGCGGGCGGCCCGCAGATCCACGACCTCCTCGCCGTGGATCAGACCGCGGTTGTCGGCGAGGCGGTAGGCCCCGTCGTAGAGATCCTTGGACACCGAGTCCTTGCTACGAAGAACGGCCTGCAGTGCCAGTTGCCGTCCGAGGCCCAGGCAGTCGGCGATCAGGACATCCTTCTCCTCGGCGGTGTTGCCCAGCTCCACCAGCTTGGTCGCGACCACCAGCTGGGCGTCGAAGAACGGTTGCAGCGTGCGCCGCGCGAGAAGTGCTCCGGTGTGACCGTGCAGCACCTCGTAGGTCCATTCCTGGCTGGGGGTGACCGCACGCCAGCCGGGAGCCAGGAGATCGAGTTCGATACCGAGGCGATGGAGGAACTCGGTCTTGGGCGGGAAGAAGAACTCGAACTTGAGGAGATCCCGGATACGGAGGGCCTCGCGCTGGGCCGCGGTCAGAAGATTCTCATCCGGAGCCGGCGGGGAACCGACGTGGTTGCTCCGAATCGGCGTGCTCCCGGCCTTCACCTCGCCCTCGGCCAGTGCGAGCAACCCCATCTCGACGATCGCGCGGTCGACGAAATGGTGCAGCGCGCCGTTGCGGTAGTAGGCGGCGACGGCCCGATTCTCGGGAACCACCGACCAGACCTGTTCGGAACCACCGTCGTAACAGGTCACCACGCCGTTCCCGGCCAGCACTCGCAGAGTTCGCACGAGCCCGACGCCGCGGCACAGCGCGGGATCGGGGCCGGGCAGTCCGCGACGTTCGATGTAGTCGAGCAGGGGAGCGAGTACGGCCTCGATCTCGGGGAGGGTGTACGCGCGATCCCGTGCGCCGAGTGCTGCGAAGCCGACCAGGGAGGTCGCCGTGATCGGCGTGGCCGCGTTGATCTCGTCCATCACACGGAAGGCGACCTTCTCCAGACGTGCCGGCCCTTCACCCGCTTCGTCCAGCGCCTCCCGCAGCGAGATCGGTGTGCCGAAACGGACTCGCGCGTCGCCGAGGTAGCTGCGCTGCGCCTTGGCATAGCGCAGCAGCCAGCCGACGCCCTCGGGTTTCTTGACCCCGCCCGCGTCCTCCGCGGCAATCGCGCCGACCTCCTGCAGCTGGTCGTAGACGATCGACGTCGGCACGATCGACACATCGACGCCGTCGAGCTGCCCCACCGCGTCGACGACGTAGTTCAGGAGCCCGAGCATCGGCTTGCGCAGCTTTCCCGTTCGGCTGCGACCACCCTCGATGTACCACTCCAGGTTGAACCGCTTCTCGATGATGTAGGCCAGATAGGACCGCATCGCGAATTTGTAGACCGGGTCCGAACCGAACTTGCGGCGGATGAAGATCATCCCCGCGCGACGGGCGATCGGTCCCACCGGCCAGAACGACAAGTTGTTGCCCCCGAGTACGAGATTCGGTGGAAAGTCGTTGTTACGCAGAACCTTCGCCAGCACCAATGGGTCGACGTAGGAACGGTGAGAGGGCAGGAAGATCAGGCCGGTCGACTTGTTCAGCGTCCGTAGCGAATTCAGGGTGTCGACGTCGACCGTGACGTTCCACGCGCGTTCGTGGAGCCTGTTGAACGTCGCGGAGAAGATGTCGTCCATCAGCCTGCTCTGGGTGGCGACGAAACCCGAGAGCTTGTCGATCGCCTCGGAGACCACCGCATCGGTCGGTCGGCCCAGTTCGGCGGCGAGCTTGGCCGCCCCGCTCTGGAACCGCGCCGAGCTGCTGATCTGTTCGGCCACCAGCCGGGGGACCTTGTATCGGTCGCCGACGATCTGACGTTCCGCACGTTCGGCCGACACCGATGCCTGGAGTCGGACGAACTGGTCGAAAGGCTCACCCTCGGCCTGGTCGCGAGCTTGCCGTTCGCGGAGTTCGGCGATCGTGGCCGGTTCCCCCGCCACCACGCGCAGGGCGTCCGGACGGCGCCTGCGGATGATGGGCTGCATGAGTCCGAGGGGGCGCCGGGGATTCGACAGCACCAGCACGTCGCCGAGCGTGACCCGCCGCTCACCCTGGCGGACCGCAGGCAGCCAGACCGGCCGGACGGGTACGAGCAGCGTGCTGGGCGAGAGTGCATCGAAGTCGACGTCGGCACCTTGACGGATCTCGGCATCCGGGTAGGCCTTCGCCGCCCAATCGGTGACCGCTCGCATCTCGCACGACGTGCGGGCCTTCGTCAGGACCAGAACGGGATCGGACATCTGCATCACCCTCACGTCTCATCGTCGACACCGCGCCGGTTTGCTTCATGCCCCGGTGTCTCGCACGTCCCGTCGTCCCCACAGGGGGATAGCCGCCGGGCGAACCGGCCGCATACCTCATTGTGACGTGGCCTACATCGGGCGGTGCGGGTTTCGGCGACCGCGACAGGCGGCGGCAGCAGTCGCGACGGGGTCGCGCCGCCCGTCGCCGGCACGGTTAGGCTGTTCACGCTGCCTGGGGAGGGAAACATGAGGATTCGGTTGCGCGTGTTGCTGGCGTTGGGGGCATCGACGGCGCTGTTCGCAGCGCCCGCTGTCGTGGCGGATGCCGCGGTGCTCACCGTGAGGTCGGGGATGGCGGTCAGCATCGACGACACCTTGGTCACAGCGAACAGTTGCACTCTCGGCGCGGTGATCTCTCGAACGAAGGCGCTGACCGCGGGGCACTGCGGCGACGTCGGTAGGCCGGTGTACGACCAGAAGGGACACCGAATCGGGACGATCACCGCCAACCGCATCGCGCGACAACTCGACATCGCGGTGATCCGCCTGGCGCCGCGTGTGTCTGCCCGGATCGACACGGTGAACTGGGATGCGAAGTTCCACCGGGGTCAACTGGTCTGGAAGTCGGGGATCACCACGGGCTACGGAACGGGCAAGGTCACCGACCCAGCCGAGGTGCTGCGCACTTCGCACGGCGTCTCACTCACGCCGCCGTTCCTGACGAGCCACGACTCGTATTCGATTCAGACGAGTCTTCGGTCGGAGTCGGGAGACAGTGGTGCTGGTGTTCGGAACAGTCGTGGGCAGGTCGTCGGAATACTGTCGTCCGCAACCATCGAGGGAACCGTCGTCGTCCCCGTGTCACGGTTGCCGCGCGCGCTGCGGTAGGAGAAGACGCAGATCCCAGGTGCTCTCAGCGGGTCCGCCGCGCGGCGAGGACCTTCTCGCGGACCTCGACGGGCCAGATGTTCCGCGCTGGTGCGACGGCATCCACCGCTGAGAGGATCGTCGCGGTGCGCGCCAGCGACCGCCGATCGGCCGCCGATACGGTTATCCCGAGATGCGTTGCCGCCACTGGATGTTGGATCGCACGGACCGCCCCGGAGGGGAGGTTGCGAAACAGCCAGTAGTCCGGGCGGAGGAGCTGTGTGCGGTACCAGCCCATGCCGGGGTCGGGGTCCAGCTGAGTGGCGAGAGCGTCGTCGAAGTACTCGTCGAACTCGTGCAGCGTCGCCGGCATCGCGCGCGCCGAGATGCCGAGGCGCCCGTACCATTCGCAGGTCTCGGCATACAGCTTCTCGCGGTCGTCGGCTCCGAGTCCGCCGAAGAACACGTCCACACAGGTGAACAGGGCGTCGACATAGGTGGCATGCTCGAAGAAGAAGACGTCGGGGTTGAGTGCGTGATACCTCTGCCCATCAGGTCGGTGGCCGTGAAAGTGGTCGTGGCTGTAGCGGATCAGGCGTACGGCGTCGAAGTCGTCTTCGTAGGCGGACCTGACGATGCATGGCGCGGTCCGCTTCTTGTGGATGAACACGCGGTTGGAGACCATCGAGAACTCGTGGGTGGCGGATGCGATCGAGGGATGGAGCATCTGCAACGACACCGCGCGGCAGATCGACATCACGAATCGGCGGTCACCGGCATAGCGCCACAGAAGCGAGTGTTCGTCGAGTGTCATGATCGCCATCCTTCGTCCGGCACATCCCCCAAATCTGGAAACGGAGGTTATCAGATATCGGGAGCGCCATCGACGGCGGTGGTGATCATGTCCCGGAAACGACGAAACGCCCCATCTGACCGGAGTCGGATGAGGCGCTTCGTGAAGTCAGGTGTGCTTAGAGCGCGCTGACGTTGGTTGCCTGGGGGCCCTTGGCTCCCTGCTCGACGTCGAATTCGACGCGCTGGTTCTCCTCGAGGTTGCGGAAGCCGCTACCGGTGATGGAGGAGTAGTGGACGAAGACATCTGCGCCCTGGTCGTCGGGTGCGATGAAGCCGAAGCCCTTTTCGCCGTTGAACCACTTGACGGTTCCCTGTGCCATACTGCTGTACTTCTTTCTTCAGTTCAGCAGCCACCAAAACTGATGACCGCTCGACAAGTGTGGCACAGAAAATGTGTCCTGGGAAACGGTGGGTGCGAATTTCCACAAAACAGGTGCACAATGGCGGTTTTGCGGGTCGCGTCAGTCCGTCTGCTTCGGCAAACGGATGACGGTGGTGGGTTGGCTTGGTTCCACCGGTGTTCGGCGCGTCGGGGGTTACTGATGGTCGAACGGCCGGGTGTGGTCGAGGTCGATCTGCCGGGCCGCCGCGCTGCATCCGGGGAAAGGTGCAGCACAGTTCGCCCGGCGTGTGTCCCGTGCGCGGGCACTCCAACGTGCAGGGCGACCGGACGGTGGCTATCTGGGAGAAGATGCCGGACGCCTTCCTCGATGCGCTCGACACCGAGTTCGGCATCCGCTCACCCCGCCGTCACGGACTCGACGCCGTCGACTCGATCCGGGGCATACGAGACGGGCGCGCCGCGCTCGTCCTGCCGTCGCTGGACCGCACGGACCGAGACGTGCGGAAAGGGCAGCGCCAGCTGGTCCCCGTCGAGCATTCGATGTCGGTGGTCCGTCTGGCCTGAAACCCGACCTCAACGCTCGGGTACGGCAACCCGACGGGTTCGTCCTTCCCGCACCCCGTGATGAGCACCGGTTCGAAACCGCAAGCGGCAAAGCGCGGTTCGCGGTGAACGAGCTGCAGTGGGTACCGGTCCCCGAAGGACGACCGGTCCTTCAGACCATGCGCAGCCACGACCAGTACAACACCACGATCTGCGGACTGTCCGACAGGTATCGGTGCGTGGACGGTGGACGGTGGACGGCGCGCGCTCTTCATCAACGCCGCGCTCGTGCCTCTCGACCACGTCGCCATCGACTCGAACACCCCCGCCTCCAAGGCGGTCCGATCTGACCGGCAATCGAACAGAGGTCGCCACGCACCTGGGTCGTCGATCCGTCATCGCAGACCGAGCAGCTCGAGGCTTGCTCAGCAGGTCAGGCCATGTGCAGGAATATCCCCGGTCCGGGCGTGCCTTGAACCGAACACGGTCGTGCATCCCTCGGGCTCGGTTGCGCCATCATCGGCGACCCGGTGCCGAGGTACGCCCTCGTCTCGCCGCAACGAAAGGACAGATCGCGTATGACAGTCCCGAACATCACACTCAACAACGGCATCACCATTCCGCAGTTGGGCTTCGGCGTCTTCCAGGTTCCGCCGGAGGACACGCGGGCGGCGACGCTGACGGCCTTCGAGGTCGGCTACCGCCACATCGACACCGCCGAGATGTACGGCAACGAGAAGGGCGTCGGTGAAGCGCTGCGCGATTCCGGCCTCTCCCGTGACGAAGTCTTCATCACCAGCAAGCTCAACAACGGATTCCACGACTTCGACGACGCGCTCAAGGCGCTCGACAAGACGAACGCCGACCTCGGGATCGACCAGGTGGATCTGTTCCTGATCCACTGGCCGCTGCCGGAGGTGGGCGACTACGTCCAGACGTGGAAGGCCCTGGAGAAGGCCTACGCCGACGGCAAGGCCCGTGCCATCGGCGTCTCGAACTTCCAGCAGGCGCACCTGCAGCGTCTGTTCGACGAGGCCGACGTGGTTCCTGCGGTGAACCAGATCGAGGTGCATCCATATCTGTCGCAGAACCCGTTGCGTGTCTTCAACTTCGAGCACGGCATCGCCACCGAGGCGTGGTCGCCGATCGCGCAGGGCAAGGTCGTCGACGACCCGGTCATCGCGAAGATCGCGGAGGCCAAGGGACGCTCGGCCGCCCAGGTCACGTTGCGGTGGCACATCCAGCGCGGCGACATCGTCTTCCCCAAGTCGGTGACGCGCTCCCGCGTCGAGGAGAACTTCGCGCTCTTCGACTTCGAGCTGTCCGAAGACGAGGTCTCGGCCATCGACGCCCTCAACGCCGATGCCCGTATCGGTCCCGATCCGGATACGTTCAACTACGTGCCGGAGTGACCGTCGCGCCCCTCGTCAGGGCAACCGGTCAGCAATGGGTATCGCTGAGCGAAACCCATTGCTGACCGGCCGATCAGGGAACCCGGAGCGATGCCCGCAGCTGGCCGAAGCGGAACAGCGCGGGTTCCCCGACCACCGACTGGTATCGGTCGACCACGGCGGCGACGAACGCATCGATCTCCGTGTCGGGTAGTCGGCTGGTCCAGTCGGAGGCGCCCACCGCGAACCAGGCGCGAAAATCGTCGACCGAATCGAATTGCCAGGACAGGTCTTTCACCGTCAGGTCGTCGACGGTGAACCCGGCCGCCTCGGCGAGGTGGCCGAAATGGGCCGGTTCGACGTGAACGTACGGTGCGCGGAATCCGTCGAAAGCGGGGGCCCAGCGCGAATCGGTCGCGACCTGCATCGCCACGTCCTCGATGCTCGGGCGCTCGGTCGCGCAGACCATCTGCAGCACCGCGCGTCCGCCGTCGACGAGACTTCTCCCGATCTGTCGCAGCGCCTCCCGCTGATCGTGGACCCAGTGGAGGGCGTTGAAGGAGACCGCGATGTCGAAGTCGTGGTCGAACGGCAGCGCCAGCACGTCGTCGACGTGGAACTGGACGCGCAGCATGTCGAACGGCACCCGGGCCGAGGCACGGTCGATCATCCGGTGCGAGGCGTCGACCCCCACCACCGAGCCGTCGGGCAACCGTTCGGCCAGCAGCATCGTGATGAAGCCGTCCCCACATCCGACGTCGAGGAGTCGCTCGTCACCTGCGAGCGCGAGGCCGGTGATCGACTCCTCGGCCACCATCCGCTGCAGGCCGCTCACCTCCGCGTACCGTTCACCGTCCCAGTCGACCATCGCATCTCCCGTCGTCGAGCATCGGCGTTCATGGTCCACCGCCGACCGCGCCGGGACATGGCATTCGCAACATCCGTGTGCTCCTGCGTGCAGGTTTCCATCCCGCGCGACCGCTTTCCAGCCGCTGATCGGATCCGATCAGCGCGAAGGAGACACTCCGGCGGGAACAACGCCGGCAACCGTGTCCGCGATCTCGCGATAACGGTCGTACACCTCAGGACTGGCTGGAGCGGTGAGGGTTTCGCGGGGTACGTCCCATTCGGGCAGCTCGCCGGTGAGGGCCCAGGCCGCCTGACGCGCGGCGCCGAGCGCGACGTGCTCCCCCTCAGAGGGGACCTCGACCTCGCCGCCGAAGAGCGCCGGCGCGATGGTCCGTACCGCAGCCGATTTCGCGCCACCACCGGTGAGTAGGACACGGTCGACGTGCACTCCTTGCTCCTCGATCTTCTCCCGGCAATACACCAGGGACGAGACCAGCCCCTCGATCGCGGCGCGGGCGATCGACGCGGAGGTGAAGTTGCCGGCCGTGATGCCCGTCAGGGTCCCGCTGGCGTCCGGGAGGTTGGGGGAGCGTTCGCCCGCGAACCATGGCACCATCGTCAGCCCTCCGGCGCCCGGTTCTGCCGAGATCGCCAGTCGCGCGAACTCGTCGAGGTCCACGCCGAGCATCTTCGCAGTCGACGCCAGAACCGGCGCACCGTTGAGCGTGCAGACCAGCGGCAGGTGCCGGCCGGTCGCGTCGGCGAAACCGGCGACCAAGCCGGCAGGGTCGCTGGGGGCGGTGTCCGAGACGGCGCAGACGACGCCCGACGTCCCCAGAGATGCCACCGCATCTCCCCCTCGGGCATGGAGTCCGAGGGCTGCGGCTGCGTTGTCACCGGCGCCCGCGCCGACGACCACGCCGGAGGGAGTGGTTCCCGCCCGGTCGCCCGGTCCGACGACGCCCGGCAGAGCCGGACGACGGCCATGGAAAGCCAACTCCAGCAGATCTTTGCGATACTCGCCGGATGCCGCGTCGAAGTATCCGGTTCCCGACGCGTCGCTGCGATCGGTGGTCAGCCGGGCGATGTCGGTACAGCCGCGCAGACGCCAGGTGAGCCAATCGTGTGGAAGGCACACGGCGGCCGTGGCATCGGCGTTCTCGGGCTCGTTGTCGGCGAGCCAGCGGAGTTTGGCCGCGGTGATCGCGGCGACGGGGACGACGCCCACCGCCTCCGCCCACGCTGCCGGGCCGTCGAGGTCGTCAACGAGGTCGGCGGCGCTGGACGACGATCGAATATCATTCCACAGCAGGGCATCTCGTACCACCTGTCCGGAGCTGTCCAGGCACACCATCCCGTGCTGCTGTCCCGCGACCGACACCGCGGACACGCCGTCGAATCCGCCGGCTGCGGAAACGGCCGCGCACAGTGCATCCCACCAATGATCGGGGTGCACCTCGGTTCCGGGCGGGTGCGGTGCACTCGCCGACCGGATGACCGCACCGGTGCGTGCGTCACAGATGACGACCTTGCACGACTGGGTGGACGAATCGATCCCGGCGACCAGGGTCATGAGAGCAGCTCGGTGAGTGTGGCGCGGGCACCCTTGGTGCGCATGGATTCCAGTGCGGACAGATAGGGCGTCGTGAACAGTTCCTCGTCGGCGAGGGTGCCGAAGAGGTCGCTGTCGGCGACGAACGCCAACGGGTCGGTGCGCGATCGCCTGGCCCGCGGAACAAGCTCCGCAGCAAGGGGATCGACGACGTCGATCGGTGCACCCTGTTCGTCGACGCCCTCGGCGTACCGGGTCCAGCTCGCGACGACCGCCGCTGCCAGTTCGCTGCGCTGGCCGGCCGCCAGGCGCTCCCGGATCACCGGCAGCAACCACTTCGGGATCCGATCCGATGAGTCTTGGCACAGCCGGGCGATCGTGTCGGCGATCGCCGGGTTGGCGAAGCGCTCGAGCAGGGTGTCGATGTAGGCCTCGACGTCGACGCCGGGCAGTTCCTGCAGGGTCGTCTTGCCCTCTTCGGTCATATAGCGGCGCAGCAGGTTACGGATGTCGTCGTCCGACGCGGCGTCGTGGACGTAGCGGTAGCCGAGTAGATGACCGAAGTAGCAGAGCGCCTGGTGTCCGGCGTTGAGCAACCGCAGTTTCATCAGCTCGTAGGGAGTGACGTCGTCGACGACCTGCACCCCCACCGTCTCGAGGGCGGGGCGTCCCATCGAGAAGTCGTCTTCAAGGACCCATTGGGTGAAGGGTTCGGCGACCACCGGCCACGCGTCGACGATCCCGGTACGTGTGGCGACCTCGGCGGCGAGACCGGAAGGTGTTGCGGGAGTGATGCGGTCGACCATCGAGTTGGGGAAGCAGGTGTTGAGCTCGATCCAACCGGCGAGATCCTGATCGCGGAGCCGTGCATACGCGAGGAACGTCGACCGTGCCATGTGCCCGTTGCCCTGGATGTTGTCGCAGGACATCACGGTGAACGAGGGGACACCACGTTCGCGACGCCGGGCGAGTGCCTCGGTGACGAGACCGAACACCGTGCGCGGAGGTGCTGAACCTTCGAGGTCAGCGACGATGTCAGGGTTCGTGGCGTCGAACTCGCCGGTCGAGGGGGAGAAGTTGTACCCACCCTCGGTGACGGTCAGTGACACGATCCGGGTCGACGGATCGCTGAGGCGTTCCAGAACCTTCTCGGGATCGTCGGGGGCGTAAAGGTATTCGACGATCGAGCCGATCACCGACGTCTGGATGTCACCGTGTGGATGTTTCAGTGTGAGCGTGAACAGGCCGTCCTGCGGGACGAGTGCATCGCGCATGGCGGCATCCGCCGGACGGACCCCGACACCACAGATTCCCCACACCGCGGCAGCGGGATCAGATGCCAGCAGTCGGTCGAGGTACATGGCCTGGTGGGCACGGTGGAAAGCGCCGACACCGAAGTGCACGATGCCCGGGGTGACAGCCGGGCGGTCGTACGCAGGGACCTCGGCGTTCTGGATCCGGGTCAGCGTGTCGGCCTTCAGCGGGATGCTCATCGGCGAGCCTCTCCTGTCTGTACAGATCCGGGGTGGGCGGATCCGGGATGATCGATGTTCTGCCACTGCGAGATACCGGGATAGACGACGGCCTTGATGTTCCCGGGCCGGAGGTCGGCGTTGAGTGCGTCGGTCAGTTCGTCGAGGCCGAACCGTGCGGTGACCATGGCGTCGAGGTCCACCGCGCCGGTGCGGACGAGTGCCAGGGCGGTCGGCCAGGTGTTGGAGTACCGGAAGACGCCGGTCACGACGAGCTCGCGGTTCTGGATGAGCGTCACGGGTAGTTCCATCGTGTCGGAGCCCATCCCGACGAGGACGACGTGTCCGGCGGGGCGTACCCGGGCCATGCCGTCACGAACGGCTGCCCCGACACCGCTCGCGTCGACGAAGGCGTCGACCGGGTCGATGTCCTCACCGGGTGCGATCGCGTCGGTCGCACCGAACTCCGTCGCCCGCGCACGGCGCTGCTCGTCGGGTTCGCTCACCACGATGCGTGCCAGGCCCGATGCCCGCGCGACCTGGGCGATCAGCAACCCGATGGGCCCGGCGCCGGCGATGAGGACGGAGTCACCGGCCGCGACGTCCGCCTTGCGCAGTGCGGCGATTCCCACGGAGAGCGGCTCGAACAGTGCCGCGGCCTCGTCGGAGACCTCCGGCGGAACCGGGTGTGCGAAGTCGGCTCCGATGGTGACGTATTCGGCGAAGGCGCCGTCGATCGGCGGCGTTGCGTAGAACTCCATATGCGGGCACAGGTGATAGTCCCCGCGCTTTGTCTCGGCGGTCCTCGGGTCGGGTCGTTGCGGCTCGATCGACACGCGTTCGCCGATCCGGCCAGGGCTGACACCGTCGCCCACCGCCACGATCACGCCGGATGCCTCATGGCCGAGAACGAGCGGGTCGCGCACGACGTGGTCCCCGATGCGTCCATGTCTCAGGTAGTGGGTGTCGGAGCCGCAGACGCCGACCGCCCGCACTGCCACGAGCACGTCCCCGGGCGCCGGATGCGGCGACCGGCGGGTCTCGGTGCCGACCGACAGATCCGGGTGGAGAACGCCGGCCCGCATCACCTCGTTGGTGCCCGGGACGTTCGTATCGGTTGTTGCGTGGGTCACACATCGGATGCTAGCTTATTGAGCACATTCACCGCCAGTGAGCATCTGCTCACAGAGAACGGGGGTAGGCCACCGATGGCACCTCGCAAGCAGGCGGCCGACACCGCCGACGACCAGCAGGGTTCGTCGGGGCGTTCAGTCGGCCCACGCGGCAACGACACCGGCCAGGACCTGCGGCTTCTGGTCCGCGCCGCCACGATGTACCACCTCGAAGGCCTCACCCAGGCCGAGATCGCCGCCCGGCTGGGTGTCTCCCGACCCACCGCCGGCCGCCTCGTCGCCCGGGCGCGGGCGCAAGGGTTGGTCCACGTCTCCGTGTCGGCACCGGCACATCTGTCGTCGTCGATCCACACCGAGCTCGAGCGTGCGGTCGAGGAAACGTTCGGTCTCGACGAGGTTCTGGTCATCGACGAGGTCGCCGACGGATCTACCACCGGAAACGCCGCACTGGGCCGGGCCGGCGCCTCGGTGCTGACCCGACGCATCCAGGCCACCGACACCTTCGGCTTCACCTGGGGACCCGAGCAGGTCGCGGTTGCCGACGCCATGGGCGCGTCGGCATCATGCCAGCGAGTCGTACAGATGGACGGTTCGATGACCTCGGTGGAGTACCACACGGGTGTCGACCACGCGCTGTCGCGATTCTCCGAACGCCTCCACGCCCGGCCCCTGCGGCTGGTCGCGCCGCTCTACGTCGATCCAGAGACCGTCACCGCGGTGAACCGTGATTCGATTCTGTCGCAGTCGCTCTCGGCCGCACGGGGTGCGCAGGTCATGCTTTTCGGGGTCGGGTCCGTGTCGACCTCGACGACCCTCTTCGAAGGGTCCTTCATCGACGCGATCGTGCTCGACGAACTCGTCGAGTTGGGCGCGGTCGGCGAGATCGGCGGCCGCTTCTATGACGCGAACGGAGATGCGGTGGCATCCAGCCTCGTCGACCGGACTGTCTCGGTCCCCCTCGACGCGGTCCGGGCGTGCCCTACCTCGATCCTCGTCTCCGGCGGCGAGCACCGGCAGGAATCCATCCTCGGCGCTCTCCGCGGTGGTTACACCACCATCCTGGTCACCGACGTCGCGACGGCGGAATGGCTTGTCTCGAAAGAGAAAGGTGAACAATGAAGTTCTCCCGACCCCGAATGCTCGGCGCTCTCCTGGCGACCGCGGCCCTGGTGATGACCGGCTGCTCCGGCGCCGGCTCACTCACCGGCGGAGGCGGGCGCGAGATCACCGTTGCGATGGTCTCCAACTCCCAGATGCAGGACGCGGTCGCGCTGTCCGACCAGTTCGAAGAGCAGAACCCCGGTGTCACGGTGAAGTTCGTGACGCTCTCGGAGAACGAGGCCCGCGCGAAGATCACCGCGTCGGTCGCCACCGGCGGCGGCGAGTTCGACGTCGTGATGATCAGCAATTACGAGACCCCGATGTGGGGTGAGTACGGGTGGCTGGTCAACCTCAGTCCCTATATGGACGCCGATCCCGAGTACGACGCCGACGACTTCATCCCGACGCTGAAAACCGCACTGTCACATGACGGATCGATGTACTCGGCACCGTTCTACGGCGAATCGTCCTTCCTGATGTACAACAAGAAGCTCTTCGCCGAGGCCGGCGTCTCACTCCCGGCGAATCCCACCTGGCCCGAGGTGGCGGAGGCCGCGAAGAAGCTCGACAACGACCGCACCGCGGGCATCTGCCTGCGCGGCAAGCCCGGCTGGGGTGAGGTGCTCGCACCGCTCAACACCGTCATCAACGCCTTCGGTGGCCGCTGGTACGACGAGGAGTGGAACGCCCAGCTCGACAGCCCGGAAGTCGAAGCGGCGGTGCAGTTCTATGTCGACACCGTCCGCAACCACGGAGAAGCCGGCGCGTCGTCGTCGGGCTTCCAGGAATGCGGAAACCTGCTCTCTCAGGGGCAGGTGGCGATGTGGTACGACGCCACGTCGGCGGTGTCGGTACTCGAGAGCCCGGAGACCTCGTCGATCGCCGGCGACGTCGGCTACCTCCCGGCGCCGAGTATGGCGAAGCAGGACAACGGCTGGCTCTACACCTGGTCGCTCGGCATCCCGTCGAGCAGCAAGCATCCCGACGAGGCGTGGTCGTTCATCCGCTGGATGACCAGCAAGAGCTACATCGAGTACGTGTCGGACAAGCTCGGTCCGAGCCACGTCCCGCCGGGTAGTCGACTATCGACCTATGAACTACCCGCGTACAAGGAGCTCGCGAAACCGTTCGCCGAGCAGACCCTGACCGCGATGCAGGCGGCGAATCAGCTGAAGCCGACGCTGGAGCCGGTGCCCTACACCGGAGTGCAGTTCCTCGCGATTCCCGAGTTCCAGGACCTCGGTACCCGTGTCAGCCAACAGATCTCGGCGGCGATCGCCGGACAGATCAGCGTCCGGGACGCGTTGGCGCAGTCCCAGGAGTACGCCGCGGTCGTCGGCAAGTCCTACCAGAGGGAGCAGTGATCATGGCCACCGCAGTCTCCACGCGCTCGCCCGAGGAATCCTCGCCCGAGCGGACACCCCTGACGTCGTCACGCGACCGGATCTCGCGGGCGGAGGGTTGGCGCCGACGCGGCCCGCTGCTGCCGGCTTTGATCTTCATGATCGTGGTCACGCAGATCCCGTTCGTGTTCACCCTGTACTACTCCACCCAGTCGTGGAACCTCGTCCGGCCGGACTCCCGGGCATTCGTCGGCCTCGACAACTACGTCGCGGTCTTCGGCGACAGCCAGTTCTGGCGGGTCACCGTCAACACGATCCTGCTGATCGTCGGCACCGTGCTCATCTCGGTGATCCTCGGGTTGATCTTCGCGCTGCTCCTCGACCGGAAGTTCCTGGGGCGCGGCGTCGTTCGGACGTTGCTGATCACTCCGTTCCTGGTGACCCCGGTGGCGGCGGCACTGCTGTGGAAGACCAGCCTGCTGTCGCCGACCAACGGACTGGTCAACTGGGTGCTGAGCCCGTTCGGCATCAAGACCGACTGGCTCTCCGAGTTCCCGCTTATGAGCGTCATGGCCGAACTGGTCTGGCAGTGGACGCCGTTCATGATGCTGCTCATCCTCGCCGGACTGCAGTCGATGCCCCGCGACATCCAGGAGGCCGCCCGCGTCGACGGCGCAACGAGCTTCCGACTGTTCCGCGAGCTGACGCTGCCGCACCTGCGACGGTTCATCGAGCTGGGTGCCGTGCTCGGCGCGATCTACCTGGTCAACACCTTCGACGCGGTGTACATGATGACCTCGGGTGGTCCGGGTGTCTCGAGCTCCAACCTCTCGTATTACATCTACCAGCGCGCCTTCCTCGGCTTCGACATCGGTCAGGCGGCGGCGATGGGTGTCGTGACGGTGATCGGCACGATCGTGGTCGCCTCACTCGCACTGCGTCTGATCTTCAAGTCATTCACCGGAACAGAGGAGCCGGCCTGATGAGCACCGACATCCGTCCCGACCGCACCGCGGCGGGACACGCAGAGAAACAGCCCGGCAACGAGATCCGGCGCCGCGGCAATCCGCGACAGGGTCTGCTGACCGCGGTCACCTGGATCATCGCCATCGGATTCTTCTTCCCGGTCCTGTGGATGGTGATGACCGCCTTCAAACAGGAGAGCGACGCCGCGACCAACCCGCCGACGTTCTTCTTCGAGCCCACCCTGCAACAGTTCCGCGACGTCTTCGACGCGGGAATCGCGACACCACTGCTCAATTCGCTGTTCGCGACGATCGTGTCGACGATCCTGGTCCTGCTGCTCGGCGTACCCGCCGCCTTCGCCCTGTCGTTGCGGCCGGTGCGGAAGACCAAGGACGCCTTGTTCTTCTTCATCAGCACCAAGATGCTGCCGATCGTCGCGGCGATCATCCCGCTGTACGTGATCGTCGGCGAGATCGGCATGCTCGACAACATCTGGACGCTGGTGATCCTCTACACCGCAATGAATCTGCCGATCGCGGTGTGGATGATGCGGTCGTTCTTCCTGGAGGTCCCCGGCGAACTGCTCGAGGCAGCCAGCATCGACGGCGCAAGCCTGTGGACGTCGGTGCGTGAGGTCATCCTCCCGCTGATCTCCCCTGGGATCGCCGCCACAGCACTGATCTGCGTGATCTTCTCGTGGAACGAATTCTTCTTCGCCGTCAACATGACCGCGGTCAACGCGCAGACGATGCCGGTGTTCCTGACCGGCTTCATGTCCGGACAGGGCCTCTACTGGGCGCAGCTGTCCGCGGCGTCCGTCCTGGCCGCACTGCCGGTCGTCATCTGCGGCTGGATCGCCCAGAACAAACTCGTCCGCGGGCTCTCGTTCGGCGCGATCAAGTGATGCAGCAGTCGCGTAGGGCGTCACCTGTCCCGGCTCGGCGCGATCAAGTGACCACCGCCCACGCCCACCGACTCGAAAACCTCTGAGAGAACCGGAGAACATCATGGCTTCCATCACCTACGACAAGGCCTGCTGCGTCTACCCGGGCGCGGACAAGCTGGCCGTCGACTCGCTCGACCTCGACATCGACGACGAGTTCGTCGTCCTCGTCGGACCGTCGGGTTCCGGCAAGTCCACCGCGCTGCGGATGCTCGCCGGTCTGGAGGAGATCGACTCCGGGCAGATCCGGATCGGTGGCGACAACATGGTCGGCGTCGCACCCAAGGACCGCGACATCGCCATGGTCTTCCAGAACTATGCGCTCTACCCGAACAAGACCGTCGGCGAGAACATGGGTTTCGCGCTCAAGATGCGCGGCGTGCCCACCGAGGAACGCAAGCGCAAGGTCGCCGAGGCCGCCAAGCTGCTCGACCTCACCGACTTCCTCGACCGCAAGCCGGCCAAGCTGTCGGGCGGTCAGCGGCAGCGCGTGGCCATGGGGCGAGCCATCGTCCGTGAGCCGCAGGTGTTCTGCATGGACGAGCCACTGTCCAATCTCGACGCCAAGCTGCGCGTCCAGACCCGCACCCAGATCGCGGCGCTGCAGCGTCGTCTCGGCACGACGACGGTCTACGTCACCCACGACCAGGTCGAGGCCATGACCATGGGTGACCGGGTCGCGGTCCTCAAGAACGGTCAGCTGCAGCAGTTCTCGACCCCGACCGACCTCTACGACAAGCCTGTCAACGCCTTCGTCGCCGGGTTCATCGGCTCGCCCGGAATGAACCTCTTCACCGCACCGGTCGTCGACGGTGCCATCACCGTCTCCGGTGGCACGGTGGACATCGACGCGGAATCCGAGGCGGCACTGCGTCGGTCCGGTCTGGAATCGGTGATCGTCGGCATCCGCCCCGAACACCTCGCGCTCGCCGACGGCACCGGGATCGACGCCGAGGTGGCGCTGCTCGAGGAACTCGGCAGCGAGACCTACATCTACGCCAACCTCGCCGACCAGTCCGTGCGGAATCTGGACGGCGAGCCGATGGTCATGGTCGCGCGGTCCGCCGAGCGCTCACCGGCCAAGCGTGGCGCGGGCATCCGACTGCGTCAGGCCGACAAGGCTGTTCACCTGTTCGACCCGTCGACCGGGGATCGCCTGGTCTGAGTCAGGCCAGTAGCCGCCATAACCCGATCAGACCGACGACGACGATCACCCCGCGAAGTGCTCGGGGTGAGAGGCGTCGTCCATAACGGGCCCCGACCACGCCGCCGAGGAGTGAGCCGACGGCGATGAGTCCGGCCGCCGACCAGTCGATCCGGTCGAAGGCGACCAACGTGTAGGTGACCGCCGCGACGACGTTCACGACCAGGGACAGCAGGTTCTTGGCCGCGTTCATCCGCTGCAGGTGGTCGGGGACGACGACGCCGAGAACCGCCATGAGCATGATCCCCTGGGCGGCGGTGAAGTAGCCGCCGTAGATGCCGACCGCGAACGTCCCGGCCACCATCGCGGCGATGCGGGGAGCGGTCAGGTGGGGCCGACCCGCACCGGTGGGCGAGATCGAACGGTGGCCGACCCACTTCTGAATCCACGGCTGCGCCACCACGAGGATCAGCGCGGCCACCAGGAGAGCCGGAACGATCGCCTCGAACACCGTCTCCGGGAGATGCAGCAGTAACCAGCACCCGACGATCGCGCCGAGGAACGACGCGGGGATCTGCCACCGCAGCTGCGGCCACTGTCCCTCGAGTTCACGCCGATAGCCCCAGGTCCCGGACACGCCGCCGGCGACCAGGCCGATCGCGTTGGAGATGGTCGCACTCACCGGTGGGACGCCGAACGCGACGAGCGTCGGGAACGTGATGAGGGTGCCGCTACCGACGACCGCGTTGATGGCGCCCGCACCGATACCGGCCAGCAGAACGGCGAACAGTTCCCATGTGCTCACGATCTCTGAGGGTGCCCGGTGCGTCGGATGGTGCGGTCACCGGGGCGGTGAAATGCGCCCCCGGAGTGCGCCCGGCCCGGAGCTGCCGGCGACATATCGTCGTCGACGCTGCTGCTGAGGGCGGATTTCAGGGGCGCATTTCAGGTAGGAGCGGTCGGGATCAGTGCGCCGCCGCGTCCTTCTTCTTCCGCTTCGGGATGACGTGCAGGATCGCTACGACGATCGCGCCGACGACCAGTCCGACGAGTGCGGACAGGACCGTTCCGGCCGTCCAGGACAGCACGCCGCCGAAGCCGCCGTGAACGAGGTCGCCGAACCAGTGCTCGATGTGGTGGAGCTGATCCGCGGGCCAGTGGAAGCCGGCCTCGCCGACGTTGACGATGAGGATGTGACCGCCGACCCACAGCATCGCGGCGATCCCGACCACGGTCAGCGTCGACATGATCTTTGGCATCGCGGTGACCAGGCCGCGGCCGACCTTCTGGCTGAACGTCGACTCCCGCTGGGCGAGCGCGAGTCCGATGTCGTCCATCTTCACGATGATCCCGACGACGCCGTAGACGAGCGCGGTGATCAGGAAAGCCACGACGATCAGAACTGCCAAGCGGGTCCAGAACGGTTCGTCCTCGACCGACGACAGGGAGATCACCATGATCTCGGCGGAGAGGATGAGGTCGGTGCGGATGGCGCCGCTGATCATCGTCTTCTCGAACTCCGGGCCACGCTCGGCGGCCACCTCCTCCTCGGCGTGGTGTCCGCCGCCGATCGCCTCGTAGACCTTTTCCGCGCCCTCATAACAGAGGAACAGGCCGCCGGCGATCAGCAGGTAGGGCAACGCCTGCGGGAGGAACTGGCTGAGCAGCATCGCAACCGGAAGGATGACGAGCAGCTTGTTGCGGATGGAACCCACCGCGATCTTGCGGACGATCGGCAACTCACGGTCCGGGGTGAATCCGTGGACGTACCGCGGCGTCACGGCGGTGTCGTCGACCACCACGCCGGCGGCCTTCACGCTCGCCTTGCCGGCCGCCGCCCCGACGTCGTCGAGTGACGCCGCGGCCACCTTGGTGAGAGTCACGATGTCGTCGAGCAATGCGACGAGACCACCGGCCACGGGAACCTCCTGGTCTGAATCCGAGTCATCGAACAGTATGCCCCCGCCTGCGATGCCACGACGGTGGGCGCTCACGGCGGGGCAGCTCAGGGATGTGGCGGAATGTCCGAAACCGGTCGTTATACGTGGCGGATTGTGCCCCGCGACGGGTGGTGACCTGCGAAATCCACGATGCCGACCGGCGAAATTCTCCGGCCACGAGCGGGTTTCCGTGCCGACACGGAGACGGTGTCGAATGGCGTGGGAGGTCGTGGGAGACCACGACGACCATGCTTCGTCGACGTCGAGGAGATCTGATGAACGCCATCGAGAACGCCATCGATGCCCTGCGAGCGGGCCGCCCGGTGCTGGTGACCGACGCCGCCGACCGGGAGAACGAGGGCGACGTCATCCTGGCTGCCGACCGGGTCAGTACCGAGTGGACCGCCTGGACCGTGCGGAACACCTCCGGCCTGTTGTGCGCGCCGATGACCTCCGAGCGGGCGGACATGCTCGAACTGCCGTCGATGGTCACCAACAACGAAGATCCCAAGGCGACCGCGTACACGGTGACCGTCGACGCTGCCGAAGGGGTCACGACGGGCATCTCGGCCGCCGACCGTGCGCTCACACTGCGCATGCTGGCCGGGGCCGCATCCGGCCCCCGAGACTTCACCCGGCCCGGGCATGTACTACCCCTTCGTGCCCGGCCGGGTGGGGTTCTCGAGCGTCCCGGCCACACCGAGGCGGCCGTCGACCTGTGCACGCTGGCCGACGTCGCTCCGGTCGGGGTGATCGCGGAACTCGTCGCCGACGACGGTTCGATGATGCGGTATCCGCAGGTTGCCGCGATGGGGTCCCGCATGGGCCTCCCGGTGCTCACCATCGAGGAGTTGGTCAATTACCGCCGGATCCACGACGCGGACCGCTGGTCGGTGGCGCCCCGGGTACGACGCGGCGCGGAGACGGTCCTGCCGACGCCGACCGGCGAGCTGCGCGCGATCGGATACCGCGACACCGAGACCGGTGCCGAACACATCGCGCTCGTGAGCGCGGGCGTCACCGGCCAAGGGTTGGACCAGGGCGTCCCATTGGTGCGGGTCCACTCCGAATGCCTCACGGGAGAGGCATTCTCGTCCCAGCGATGTGAATGCGGACCTCAGCTCGAGACGGCGCTGGAACGCATCAGCCACGAGGGCGGTGTGGTGGTCTACCTGCGTGGCCACGAGGGTCGCGGCATCGGGCTGCTCAAGAAACTGGCCGCGTACCGGCTGCAGGATCAGGGCTTCGACACGGTCGAGGCGAATCTCGAACTCGACGAACCGGTCGACGGACGTGAATACGGTGCAGCCGCAGCGATTCTCGCAGACTTGGGAATCGACCGGGCGCGGGTGATGACCAACAACCCCGACAAGGTACGTGGTCTGACCGACTCCGGAATCGAGGTCACCCAGCGCGTCCCGCTCGTCGTGGGTGTGATGCCGGCGAACGTCCGCTATCTCGATGCCAAGCGCCGCCGGCTCGGGCACCTGCTGGGCGCCGCATCCGGCCTCGGCGCACCGCACGATCGTCACTTCTGTGGCGAAGGCGCTGTTTCCAACTAGCGCTTGTCTTGTGAACCGGCGTTTCGGCGTCCGGGGCCGGATCTCGGATCAGAGCCGGCCGAGCAGTTCCGCCTTCTTCGCCGAGAACTCCGCGAGAGGTGCGGGAGATGACGGTGCCGGTCCGGCATCACAGCCCAGAGCGGTCGACGGCGGGCATGTTCGCGTTCCGCAGATTGCGCGCACTGGTCGCGCGATGGTGCTCCGCGACCGCCGCGTCGGATCGGTCGATGAAGTCGTCGACCTCGGGACCGAAGAATCGATCGCCGAGTCGACTGGCCAGGAGGTGCTTGCCCCACGCGGCGACGACGATCCACCAGGGCACGAAGATCCGTCGCTGTCGTCGCGCGATCCCACGCACGAAGGCGTCGGCGCAGACGTCGACGGGGACGATGCGGTCCAACGGCGGCCCGAGTTGTTTCAGGTAGTCGGCAAATCCGGGTAGATCTGCCTGGACGTCGCGGATGAGCGGGGTGTCGATCCAGGTCATGTACGCGCACCCGACCGCTACGCCTCGTCGTCGGAGTTCGGCGCGCAACGACGTGGCCAGGTGATCCACCGCGGCCTTGCTGGGTGCGTACGGCCCCATCCCCGGGCCGGGGAGGAACGCGGCCATGGACGAGACGAGCAACAGGTACCCGCGGCGCTCGATGATCGAGGGCAGGGCCGCCCGGACGGTGAAGTACACGCCGGTGACGTTGATGTCCATTCCCCGTCGGAAGGCCTGAGGGTCCAGGTGGCGGAACGACCCGTATGTCGCGACGCCGGCGTTGGCCACCACGATGTCGATTCCGCCGAACCGCTCGACACCGGCCCGGACCGCGGCCTCCAGAGCCGAGTAGTCGGTGACGTCGGCGACCTGAGCGCTTGCCCGTGTGCCGATCGCCGCGGCCACCGTCTCGACTGCAGATCGATCGATGTCGACGAGTATCAGACGCGCGCCCGCAGCGGCGAGTCGGTGCGCTGTGGCGCAACCGATCCCGTTTCCGGCACCGGTGATCAACGCGACCTTTCCGGTGAGATCGGGTGTGGTGCGCGCGCCGACGACGGACAGGTGTGTCATGACAGGCTCCCGGGGCTGGCCTCGTCCCCGACCTGCGTGCCAGTATGCGCTCCGGTGCGTGGGGTGTACAGGTTGTTTCCGGTCAGGCAACGACACAGAGGACGCGCCCGTAGACGCCGTCGTGCGGCGACCCGGCCGAGTCAGGCGCTGAGACGCGCGAATGCGGAGCGGTGGAAGACGATCGGCTGCTTCGAGTGATCGTTCGCCAGACCGGTCACCCGCAGCACGACGATCTCGTGATCCCCGGCGGCGTGCGAACTCTCGATGGCGCACTCGAAATGAACCGGGGCGTCGTCGAGGAGCAACGCCCCGCTGGGCAGCACCGTGGTGCCGACACCGGCGAAGCGCTGTGTCTTGTCCTTGGCGGACAGCTGCCGGATGACGTCGGTGTGGCTCTCGCCCAGAACCGAGACGCCGAGACTGGGCAGGTCGCGCAGGATCGGCCAGGTGGTCGAACTCTGCTGCACCGCGAACATCACCAGGGGTGGCTCCTGGGAGACCCCGACCGCGAAGGACGAGGCGACGATGACGGTCGGCTCGGGACCCGACATCCCGGCCAGCGCGACGACGCCGGTAGGAAAGGCGCCGAACGCCTTTCGCAGTTCTGTGCTGTCCATCCCCGTGGTCGGGGTGACGTTCGCGGTCATCGGTCACCCGCCGGCACCGTTGCGTTCGCCGAGGCGAGCACGACGGCACCCCAGCGATCGATCCAGGGCGCAAACGCCTCGGTGTCGTCGTAGAGCTTGTCGACGACGTAGAGGCCGGCGGCGGGAACGATCGCGCCGAGTTCGACGAGAACGGGCTTCAGCAGGAGGTCCGGCGCCATGTAGTGGGCGGGGCCGGCACCCAGCATCAGAGGTATGGCAGTGACGTCCTGGAGGCCGTCACTCGTCGAGAACTGGTCGAGGAAGAGTTTGAGCAACCCCGTATAGGTGGCCTTGAAGGTCGGTGAGGCGAACACGACGAGGTCGCTGCCGGCGACGGTCTCGACGGCCTCCGCCACCGCGGCGTCGCCCCAACCGAGCAGACCCGCGCCCAGGTCGACCACGTCGACGACGTGATCGGGGTCCTTGCCGGTGAGGGTCGACGCCAGCAGGCTTGCCGCCGTCAGTGTCCTCGATGCAGGCTTCGGATTGCCTGCCACTACGGAAACGATCACGATGCTCCCCTTCGAATGTCGCGAGATGCGTTCTCCTGCAGGGTGCGCGGGTGATATTGCCGAATCGTCAAGCGATCATTTCACCCAGATTGCGCGAGAGAACCGGTCGCGCCGGGAGGTGATTCCTGCGGTAACTCATTGGTGCTCAACGATTCCTCCGGAGAGGGAATCTGGTCGGGCTCCGGACACCAGGTCACATCGGAGTGGTCGATCTGCGATTCGAACCGGATCCGGTCCGCCCGGAAGCGGTCGAAGACGATCTCCACCGGTGTTCCATCGGCGGTGGTGTAGAGGATCTCGCGTGACAGCAGCGTCTCGCCGGGGCGGACGTCGAGCAGACGCGCGGTTCGGTCGTCGGCGCGTTCGGCACCGATGGAGACCGAGGCGCCACCCGGTGCGACGCCGAAGAACTCGGCGAGTGTCCGTGCCATCGACATCGGTTTGTCCCGAAGATCATTGGGGTCGGCATTGAAACGCGGAGAGAAGTAGGCACTACGCATCCCGATGATCTCGTCGTGCGCGATGAACGAGTTCTCGACGAGACGGACCACGTCGTCGTCGATTCGAAGACGTTCGCGGATGAGCGGGAAGGTCGGCACGATGCACTGGTCGGTCACCTGGATGTGAACCAGTTCGCCGCCGGTCGCGGAGATGTCGTCCAGTGCGACACCGAGATCCCGCCGGTTGACCCGCGTGCCGACACGAGGCCGGCGGATGACGACACCGGTCTCACTCAGCTCGTTCAGTGCCGCTCGCACCGATCCGCGGCTCGAGTTGAACATGATCATGAGATCTTCCTCGACCAGCTGCGCGTCGATGTCGATGGTGCCGTTGCGAATTGACGCGAGGATGAGGTCGCGGACGCGTCGAGAGGAGACCTGACGACCGCGTGCGGAGCCGCCGCGCGAGCGGGGGTGATAGGGGGGTGGTGTCGTCATGGGTATGACTTCCGATCTTGCGACAACGGGGGTCGAACTGCCGATGCGTAGTGAGTCTATGGACTCTTGTCGGCATCGGCGCGGGCAAGTTGTGCGCGTCACATCCGGCGCAAAGACGACCGCATCGATGCCGAACGACCTCGTGACCTGCGACAACACCTCGATGAGCGCGAGTGTGAACCCGCGCAAATGATCAGTCACGCCAGGGCGCGGGTTTCGAAACAAATCGGCCTGAGGATCAGGACCCAATAACTCGAGCCGTAGATGGGAGGGATCGAATGACCGTCGATATCAGTGTCCAGCCAGGCATTGTCGACCCGGGTGACCTCGATGCACGACGTGGGGCGACTGCCGCGGGAGGCGGCAGCACCGGGACGAAGCGCTCCGCGTTCGGGGGAGTCGTGTCACGACTGTCCGAGTGGGCCTGGATCGGACGCGCGGCCGGCCGCGGCGTCGTCAACTTCCTGATCTTCGTCGTCGTCGCGTTCTTCCTCGTCCAGCTCATCCCCGGTGATCCGCTGGTGTCCGCCTCCGGTGGCCGCCTGTCCGGTGCCGCACTGGAACAGGCGCGAGAATCGTATGGACTGAACGGTTCTCCGGTCTCGCAGTTCTGGACTTATCTGACCTCGCTGTTCAGCCTGGACCTCGGCAACTCGATCGCCACCGGCCGGCCGGTCGCCGAGGACATGGCCACGCGAGTCCCGGCAACCCTGGAGCTCATCGGCGCCGGCCTGTTCTTCGCCTGTCTGATCAGCCTGCCGATGTCCTACCTGATCGTGACCCGGCCGACCAACCGGTTCTCCAAAGTGCTTCGCTCTTACGCCAGTTCGGCGGGCGCGATCCCCGAATACGTCGTCGGCATCCTGTTCCTGTTCGTCTTCTTCGCCACGCTGGCCTGGGTTCCGGCCCCGTCCGGACGGCTCGACCCGATCCTCCTGCCGCCGGCCGAGGTCACCGGGTTTCCGATCCTCGACGCCGTCATCGCGGGCGACACCGCGGCGGCCAACTCCTACATCGCCCACCTGATCCTGCCGGTCGCGGTGATGACGGTGTCGCACTCGGCGATCCTGGTCAAGTCGCTGGTCTTGGCCCTCGACACCGAGATCGACAGTCCGGCAACTCGATTCCGGATCGCCTCCGGCGCACCACGACGGGTGGTCGTCCTGAGCGTCTACCGCAGGGCGCTGCCGTCGGCAGTCGCGATGCTCGGCATGATCTTCGGCCTGCTCCTCGGTGGCGCGGTGGTCCTCGAATCGCTGTTCGGACTCGGCGGGCTGGGCCAGTACGCGGTCGACGCGGTCCGGTCGTCGGATGTGTTCGCCCTCCGGTCATTCCTGGTCGTCATCGCCGGCCTGTGTCTGATCGTCTACTTCCTCACCGAGGTGGCCACCGGTCTTCTCGATTCCCGCCGACGCGACTCGCGCAACCAGGAGGTCTGACACATGGTCATGGCGCCGCTCTCCACGACGGCCGAAACCTCCCACACGGCCCCGCGCCTCGGGAAGACAGCCCGACTACGCGACTACGCGGGTCTGATCCCGTTCGCACTCTTGCTCCTCCTCGCGGTGTTCGGACCGATGCTGGCACCGCAATCGGCCACCGAGGTGGTCGGAACCCCGTCGAGCGCGCCCTCGGGGGACCACTGGTTCGGCACCGATTCCAACGGTTTCGACGTGTTGTCCCGGACGCTCACCGCCTTCCGCCTCGACATCGCCATCGCGATCGGGGTGACCCTCCTCGCGACCGCCGTTGGCATCGCGATCGGATCGATCGCGGGCATGTACGGCTCGAAGGGCGGCCTGCTCGGCGCGATCGCGGCGACGCTCGGGCGCACCATCGATCTGGTCCAGGCACTGCCCGTCATGATCGGCGGGCTGGTCATCGTGTCCTTCTTCGGACGCAATTCGGTGGTCATCGCACTGGCACTGGCCCTGGTGCTCATGCCCTTCCAGGGCAGGCTGATGCGTACCGAGGTGTTGCGGACACGGAACGACGGTTTCGTCACCGCCGCGCGGATGAGTGGCGAATCGGAGTTCCGAATCCTCCTGCGCCACGTGATCCCGAACTCGTGTGCACCGGTCCTGGAGAACGCTTCGGCGATCTTCGGGATGGGGATCATCTTCTGCGCCGGCCTCGGCTTCCTGGGCGTAGGCATCCCGCTCCCGACCGCGGAGTGGGGGAACATGCTCGCCGACGGGGCCGCCGACGCAGCAGTCGGACGCTGGTGGCCCGCCCTGTTCCCCGTCATCGCCCTCGCCTACTCGGTGTGGGCGGCCTCCCGGGTCACCACCTTCATCTCCCGTCGTCGCCGCGTCTGACCTGACCGGCGCGCGTCAACCGGCCCTCTCTGCATCCCATTCATTCCCAGAACGGAGTACCCGATACCCATGAAACGACTGTCCACCTTGGTGAGCGGAACCGCGCTCGCCCTCGCCGCCGCACTGACACTCAGCGCGTGCGGTGGCGGGTCGTCGAACAACTCCGCCGAGGGCGGCGTGGTCATCGTCACCGCGGCCCAGCCCCCGAGCTTCAGCTACGAGACGAGCGCCACCGGCTACGAGGCCGCGGAGTTCTTCCTGAACACCGGCGCGACCCTCATCCGCAACCCGTACGTCGCAGGAACAGATGGACTCTCGGCACACCAGGAGCTCTTCAAGTTCGAGCCGGTGCTGGCCAAGAGTTACGAGGTGAGCCCCGACGGCAAGGTCTACACCTTCCATCTCAACACCGAGGCCAAGAGCGCTGCGGGTAACGCCCTCGACGCCGACGACGTGATCTTCTCGTTCAAGCGCAAGTTCGAGGTCGACACCAGCATCGTGTCGTTCGTCAGCGCTCCCGTGATCACCTCGACCGACCAGGTGAAGAAGGTCGACGACGCGACTGTCACCATCAGCATCGCCGATCCGTCTCACGGCTTCACACTGCTGTCGCTGCTGGCGAACACCCCGTACTCCATCTACGACTCCGAGGTGTTGACAGCACACGCCACCGCCGACGACCCGTACGGCGTCGAGTATTCGAAGACCAAAGCGGACTTCGGCTTCGGGGCCTACAAGCTGACCAGCTACACCCCCGGCCAGCAGATGGTCTACGAGGCCAACCCCGGATACGCCCTCGGTGAGCCCGAGGTGAAACGCGTCGTCCAGCGCGTCGTCGCCGACGCCGGCCAGCGGTCCAACCTCGTCAAGAGCGGTGACGCATCGGTCGCCACCCAGCTGCGTCCCGCCGACCAGGTCGCCCTGCGCGATGCGAACGCCGCCCAGATCTTCACCGTGCCGAGCAACGCATATGTGTACGTGCCGCTGACCACCACCATGGCACCGTTCGACAACGTCGAGGTCCGCCGCGCCTTCTCCTACGCGGTTCCCTACGACGCGATCATGAAGGACGTCTACAAGGGCCGGCTGGGCCCGATCTCGTCGATCCTCAACGACACGCTCCCGGACTACAACGGCAACGGACTGAAGAGCAACACCACCGACCCGGCGAAGTCGCTGGAGATCCTGCGCAACGCGGGGATCACCACCCCGGTGAAGTTCGAGTTGACCGTCAACAACGCCGTGCCCGATCTCAAGGAGACGGCGGTCCAGATCCAGACTGCTGCTCGCGCCGCGGGATTCGAGGTCACCCTCAACGAGGTGAACTCGGCGGTGTTCCAGGAGGGACTGGCCAACAAGACGTTCCAGGCATCGATGGGCCGTGACTACGCGGTCGTGCAGTCCCCGCCGTACGTGCTGTCCCTCTTCTACACCCCGGGATCGCCGATCAACTGGCCGGACTTCGACTACGCACCGCTGAACAACGCCATCGCCGCCGGCAACGCCTCCGGCGAGCCTCTCACCCCGGCCGCATGGGGCAAGTGGAACGAGGCCGAACGCATCCTGCAGGACCAGATGCCGACCGTCTACATCGGATACGTGCAGCCGCTCAACGCATTCGCAAACGGTGTCGAGGGCTACGTCTTCCGCACCGACAGCGTGATCGACTACTCGGAGCTCAAGCCATGACCACGCTCACCGACCAGGTCGCGGTAACCGCAGAGGACGCGTCGGGCGATGCCGCCCCGGTCCTCGAGGTCATCGATCTGACGATCCGTTACGGCGGGGTGGAGAAGGTCCACCCGACCTCGTTCACGATCGGCCGGCGCGAGCGGGTCGCGATCGTCGGCGAGTCCGGTTCGGGAAAGTCGAGCATCGCCAACGCGCTCGGCGGGTTCATCCCGCCGGGTGTGGGCGAGGTGTCGGCGACGACGATGTCGCTGTCCGGCCGCTCGCTGCTCGCAGCGAAGGCTCAGCGGATTCCGGCTCGGCGCCAGGGGATCTCGATGATCTTCCAGGATGCGATGAGCTCCCTCGATCCGATCTGGTCGGTGGGCAGCCAGCTCACCGCGGTCCTGCCGAAGAGCAGGTACGGCTCCCGTAAGGACCGCGCCACGGCCGCCGAGGTCCGTCTGGAGCAGGTCGGCATCGTCGAACCGCGCCGGGTCATGTCGTCGGTACCCGGCCAGCTCTCCGGCGGCATGCGTCAGCGCGTGATGATGGCGATCGCGCTGGCCTCCGAGCCGGAACTTCTCATCGCCGACGAGCCGACGAGTGCTCTCGATGCGTCCCTGGCGGTGTCGGTCATGGAACTCATGACCGGTCTCACCATCGAGAACGGGGCGTCGCTCGTCTTCATCACCCACGACATCGCTCTCGCTCGACGCTTTGCCGACAAGGTGCTCGTCATGCGGGCCGGCAGCGTCGTGGAGACCGTCGCCGCAAAGGACCTCGACCACGCGAACCACCCGTACACCCGGGGATTGCTGGAATGCATGCCCACGCTGAGTTCGGCTCAGCTGGAACGTCTTCCGACCCTGGACACGGTCATGAGAGAGGAGGCAGCAGCATGAGCACGATCATCGAGGTCGTCGACGTGCACAAGCAGTACGGGCGCAAGGTCACCGCGGTCGGTGGGGTGACCACCAAGCTGGAGAGTGGCCGCGCGACCGGTATCGTCGGCGAAAGCGGTTCGGGCAAGTCGACTCTCGGCAAGATGATCGTCGGTCTCACCGCGCCGACCTCGGGTCAGGTCCTGGTCGACGGCCGCGACCTCTCCCGCCTGCTGGAACGTCGCCCGGGTCGTCTCGAGTACCGCCGCAAGGTGCAGCTCGTCGCCCAGGACACCACCACCACGTTCGATCCGCGCCGCGTCGTCCGCGAGGCGATCCGACGTCCGGCGCAGATCCTCGGGGGGCTGGACGCGAAGGCGGCCGACGTCGCCGTGGACGCGATCGTCGCCGAACTCGGCATCGCGCCCGAACTCGTCGAGCGGTATCCGCATCAGCTCTCCGGCGGTCAGCGGCAACGTCTTTCGATCGCCCGCGCGCTGGTCGTCGGTCCGGACATCCTCGTCTGCGACGAGGCGGTGAGCGCCCTCGATGTCTCGGCGCAGGCGGTGGTCCTGAACCTGCTCAAGGACTACGTCAAAACGCACTCACTGGGCCTGGTCTTCATCTCGCACGGACTCCCGGCCACCGCGTTCATCACCGACGACCTGCTGGTGATGAACCGCGGCACGGTCGTCGAATCGGGCGAGACGATGTCGATTCTCGACGCGCCGTCGAACGACTACACACAGACGCTCGTCGGCGCCTACCAGGCCATGGAAACAGCGGCCTGACCCAACGATTCACCGGCCGACCCGGTCGGCGGACAACACCTCTCACAACCACTTCGCACGACAGGAGATCGCAATGTTCCACATGGGTTGGTTCCTCGGAGACGGCTTCGGCATTCACCCCTGGAGCCCCACGAACGGTGACGGTCCGTGGACCGGCACCAACCACCTGGACTGGATGAAGCCCGACATCCACGTCGACATGGCCAAGAGCCTCGAGCGGGCCGGCTTCGACTACATCCTGATCGAGGACACCTCGATGGTCGAGGACTCCTACCAGAACTCCGCCGAGACCTCGCTGCGCCGTGGTTTCATGGCCCCCAAGAACGATCCGCTGCCGCTGGTCCCGCTGATGACGCAGGCAACGAAGCACATCGGCATCATCCCGACCGTCTCGACCATCCAGTACCCGCCGTTCCTGGCTGCCCGCGCCTTCACCACGCTCGACCACCTGACCGAGGGGCGCGTGGGCATGAACGTGGTCACCAGCGTCACCGACCGCGTCGCCCAGAACTTCGGCTACGAACGGCATCTCGAGCACGACGAGCGCTACGAGATGGCGATGGAGTGGATCGACGTCGTCAAGGCACTGCAGAACTCGTGGCAGGAGGGCGCCGTCATCGCTGATCCCTACGCCGGTGTCTACGCCGACCACACCAAGGTCAACCCGATCGAGTTCGTGGGCAAGTTCTTCAAGTGCCGCGGCCCGCTGAACACCATCCCGGGTCCGCAGCGTGAGGTACCGATCTGCTCGGCCGGTAGCTCGGAGCCGGGTCGTGTGCTCGCCGCCAACTACGACGACACCCAGATCGCCATCGTCAAGGACGCCGCAGACGCAAAGGCCTACCGCGAGGACATCCGTGCCCGGGCGGCCGCCGCCGGACGCAACCCCGACCACATCAAGGTCCTCTTCATCGCGACCCCGACGATCGCGGCCACCGACGCGGAGGCGCAGGCCGCCTACGAAGCGGCCCAGGCGTTCCGCAAGACGGACAAGGCCATCGAGTACAACCTGTGGAACATGTCCTACACCTCGGGCGGTCGCATCGACTTCGGTGCCATCGATCCCGACACCAAGGTCGGCGACATCGACCTGTCCAAGCAGAACGGCGAGTACACCTCGATCGCCGGACTGTTCGGTGGCCGCGAGGACGAGACGCTTCGTGAGGTCGTCGCGAGCAGCTTCCAGGTCAAGGACATGGGTCTCATCGGTTCACCGTCCACCATCGCCGACAAGATGGGCGAGATCATGGAGGAGGCGGGTGGTGACGGCTTCCTGTTCTACCTGCCCACCACGCGCATGAACCTGGCGATGATCTCCGACGGCTTGGCACCGGAGCTGCGCCGCCGCGGACTCATCCGCGAGGAGTACACCGGCTCTACCCTGAGGGAGAACCTGCGCGCCTTCTGAGCCACGAAACACCCCGTCCCCACCCGCCGTTCGCGGGTGGGGACGAGGTGTCTGTCGTCACCGGTAGGCGGCGCGGGCGTGCGGCACCATCCGGATGGCCCTGGGCAGCCGCGGGATGACCAGCCGCGACTGCAACGAGATCAGGCGGAAGAGCACACGTCGTCCGGTGCCCCAGTCGATGCCGAGCAACTCGCGCAGTTCCGGTGTGAGGAGACCCGCGGTGACGGTGGCCAGGACGAGGCCGGCGACGGGACGAACCGTCGTGTTCCACACGAGCGCGTGCCGCAGGACCGGGATGTGCGGCGGCGGCTTGGGAGACGTCACCACACCGAAGACCCGATCGGTCATGTCCGACCGCTCGAGCCTGGTGCGGGTCATCTCGTCGAACCAGGTGCAGAAGGCCGCTCAGTTCTCCGGCATGTCCTGCTCGCGCACCCCGTACATGCGTCCGACCTGACGCATCTCGAGATAGAACTGCTCGACCTCGCCCGGCTTCCAACCGCGACCGAGTTCCTTCTGCTGGGTATAGATCCCGTGCACCAGACTCGCGTGAACCCAGTGGAACGCTTCGGGATTCAGTGAACTCCAGCGCGAGCCGTCGGGGTTCTGGCCCTTGATGTCCCGGTGGCGCTCACGCAGTCGGCGTGCCATGTCGAGCGCGTCCTCTTGGCCGTAGACGACACCCATGATCATGTCGAGCGTGCGTTCGGCGCGCCCGTACGGATCGGTCTCGAACACCGAGAACTCGCGCACGCCGGTGGCCACCACGGGGTGGGCGACATCGATGAGTAGACGACGCGGTGCGCCCAGGACGAACGTCAGATCGCCGAAAACCTTCCAGGCCACCGAATCCGGGCCCAGGGGCGCGATACCGTCGGTTGCGATGTCGTCTGTGGCGATCTCGGTGTCGGCGGCATCGTGTCGAGCGGGGGCTGGATCTGCCGTCATCTGCCTTCACTCATTCCGGGATAGAAGGGGTCGACCTGGAAACAGGGTACGCGCGTGGCCTCTGCTGGTGTCAACGCGTTTCGCACATGCCGCCAGGTGCGCTCGCTGAAGTTGATCGACAGATGTTCGGACAGATCGACCGGGCAGTCATCCTGCAGAAGGATGTTCGTGACATTGTCGCCCTCGAGGAAGCCGTTGGTGAACGGGGTCGCGATCTCGTCGTACTCGGTGACGATCGTCGGGTAGTGCGGGCCCGGCTTGGTGTCACCGTTGCCGTAGACCTTCCGGACCAGATCCGAATACTGCGCCTGCTGCGCGAAAGCGGGGAACAGCGCTTTGAAGATGTCGTAGCCGACAGGTCCGAACGGCGGGATGAAATACCTGACGTACGTGAGCATGTCGCCGGTCGACCCGTGGTTGCCGGGCGCGATGCCGATGACCTTGTCGACCTTCTTGTCGCCGCCGAGGGAATCGACGTAGTAGTGCGGCAACAGGCCACCGCCTTGCGACCAGCCGACCAGGTCGACCTTCTTCGCGCCCGTCTGACGCATGATCCGGTCGACGTTGCGCGAGACCTCGCGGGCCGACCTCTCGATGTCGTCCAGACCCTGGATCGGGAAGCTGGGGATCGGCGTGATGTTGCCGTAGTTGAACGTGTACACGCAGTACCCACGGTTGGCCAGGTACGGAGCGCCCGCGGTGTAGGCCCACTGCGTGGTCGCCGTGGCGTTCAGCAGGATCACCGGGGTTCGGGCGTTCCTTCGTCAGCTTGCACGACGGGTCGTTGGTGCCCGGCGGGGACCAGTTCGCGTCCAGCGTCTGGTTGAGCACGTTCGGAATGGCGGACCGGAAGTCCCAGGACACGGGGTACTTCTTCGCCGGCGCGGCCCCGGCCGCACCCACTCCGGACAGACCCAGCGTCGCTGTCATCGTGCATGCCACCGCAGCGGTGACGATCGTCGTCAACCGTCGAAAACTGAACATGTTCCTCCGCCCTCGATCTGATGACAGATGTTGTCAGAGTTGTCGCGAAATCGCAACGAATCGGTAATCCGATTCCGGCAACGTTCGCCGGGTATCCGGGCCGGGAAAGTCCGGTGATCCGGCAAGCGTTGGCACCGAACCGATTTCGGCGAAGCGGACATCGACCGCCGAGTGGCGCCCTACTCTGGCACCTGCTTCGGCCATTGGTGACGCCCGTGACCAACCGCGGGGTCACCCGAGCCGACCCGTGGGCGCGGACAGCGGCTCCCGCCGCGAAAGGTGGGTGGACATGGTCTCGGTGACCGGTGCGGTCGGGACTGCCGTCGAACAGGTGCAGGACGCCGTCGGAGCGTTCAAAGTGCTCAAGCGCTCGGGGCTGCTGGACCCCACACGCCCCAAGGAGCTCCTGACAACGGTCAAGCGCGCGAAGATCATCGGACCCTGCGCCTCGGTGGTGGCACACGGGGCGGACGAGTACCCGGAAGCGGGTGCGGTCGCCGACGAACGCGGCGAACTGACCTACGGCGAGTTGAACGCGAACGCCAACGCGCTCGCGAACCACCTCGAGGCCTCCGGCGTCGAGCGAGGCTCGGTGATCGGAGTGATCGCCCGCGATCACCGGGGCCTGCTGACGACGATGAGCGCCGCGGGAAAGGCCGGTTACCGACTGGCCATGATGAACACCGGATTCGGCAAGACCCAGTTCGTCGAGGTCGCCGAACGCGAGAAGATCGTCGCGATGCTCTACGACCAGGAGTTCACCGACCTCGCCGATGCTCTGCCTGCCGAGACGCTCCGGATCGTGACCTGGGTCGACGGCGAGCGTCCGGTCCCCGAGGGGGTTCGCACCCTCGACGACATCGTCGCAGACGGGGACACGGCGACGCCTCCGGAACCGGACTCGTCATCCTCACGAGCGGCACGACCGGTCTGCCCAAGGGGGCACAACGTTCCAAGCTGTCGCCGTTCTCCAGTGCCCTCCTGCTCGACCGCATCCCGTTCCCGCAGCGCGGCACCATGGTGATCGTCTCGCCGATCTTCCACTCCACCGGTTTCGCCCTCTGGGGTGTGGGGACAGCGCTGGGCAACAAGACCGTCGTGATGCGACGGTCCGACCCGGAGAAGACCCTGGCCGCGCTCGCCGAGCACAAGGCGGAGGTGCTGGTCGCGGTGCCGACGATGCTGCACCGCATGCTCGCTCTCGGACCCGATGTCATCAAGAAGTACGACACGTCCGCGCTGCGGATCATCGTCATCGCGGGATCGGCTCTGTCACCGGCGCTTTCGGAAGCGGTGCAGGACACTTTCGGTGACGTCCTCTACAACCTCTACGGGTCCACCGAGGTGGCCGTCGCCTCGGTCGCGCAGCCTAAGGAGCTGCGACTCGCGCCGGGCACGGTGGGCCGCCCGCCGGTCACCAGCCGGCTCGCACTCTTCGACGACGAGGGCCGTAGGATCTCCGGAACCAACGTCCGCGGAAGACTTTTCGTCCGTAACGGCGCACCCTTCGAGGGGTACACCGACGGACGGAACAAGGAGATCATCGACGGCTACATGTCGACGGGTGACATGGCGCGCTTCGATGAGCACGGCCTGCTGCACATCGACGGCCGCGACGACGACATGATCGTCTCCGGCGGCGAGAACGTGTATCCGCTCGAGGTGGAGAACCTCCTCGCCGAACACCCGGACATCGACGACGTCGCGGTGATCGGCGTGGACGACGACGAATTCGGGAAGCGGCTGCGCGCCTTCATCGTCGCGGCGCAGGACGCGAACCCGTCACCCGAGGACATCAAGGCGCACGTGAAGGCCAATCTGGCGCGGTACAAGGTGCCACGTGACGTCGTCTTCGTCGACGAGTTGCCGCGCAACCCCACGGGCAAGCTCGTCCGCCGGCAGTTGCCCGCCGGGCCGCTGTAGGTTTCGACGAGCTCAACCGGCAGGGGGGAGAGCTCAACCGGCAGGGGGGAGAGCTCAACCGGCAGCCGGTGGCGAGCGCGGGCGAGCCGATACTGCCACGTGACCACGCTCGTTGAGCCGGTAGCGAGCGCCAGCGAGCCACCGCGTCGAAACGACGAGCAACCGCCACACAGGGGCCGCTCCACCAGTAGCAGGGGACAACTCGACAAGGGAGGTCAACCGGCGGCGGGGCTTCTCTCCAGCTGCGCGACGACCAGGTGCAGCGCGGCGGTGGTGGTGAGGGAGCGGACCCGTTCCCGGTCGCCGGGGAAACGTCGCGTGACCGTGTAGGTCGGGCAGCCCTTGACGGCGACGCCGAAGCAGACGGTGCCGACCGGTTTGGCTTCGGTGCCGCCTGCGGGTCCGGCGATCCCGGTGGTCGAGACCGCCACATCGGACTTCAGGCGACTCAGAGCTCCCTCGGCCATCGCGGCGGCGACCTCCTCACTGACCGCCCCATGCGAGGCGATCAGTTCTGCGGGCACGTCGATCAGGTCGGACTTCGCCTCGTTCGAGTACGACACGACGCCGCCCGTGACGTAGGTGGAAGAACCGGGGCGGTCGGTCAGCCGCGCCGCGATGAGCCCGCCGGTGCAGGACTCCGCCGTGGCGATCAGCCGTCCGTCGAGCGTCGCAATCAGCTGATCCTCGATGGTCGAGCCATCGGTCGAAAAGATCTGTCGCCCATGGTGTTCGGTGAGGAAGGTCAGCAATTGCCGGTAGATCGCGGCATCATCGGCGGCGAAGCGGGTGACCATGTCGAGTTCCCCGCGGCGCAGACAGGTGGTGATCTCGAGGGCGTCGAATCCCGGGATCGAGTCCTCGGCACGACGCAATGTCTCGGCGAGTTCGGCCTCGTGCAGTCCGTACGCCCGGATGGTCTCCTGCGTGAGGTCGTCGGCCCGGGACAGCACCTCGGCGATGGCGGGTGAGGCGATCGCGGTCGGCCACATCGCCTGCAGCTCGACGGGTGGGCCGGGCAGGATGAGGATCGTCGGCAGCGGCTCGTCGGGTGTCGCGGGGACGGCGACGCCCGGTGCGGTGCCGGTGGGCGGTATGGCGGTGGCGCCGGCGGGAACGTGGGCCTGCTTGCGGATACCGATCCGGGTCGGCCCGTCGTCGAGGTCCACGGTGTCGGGCCGCCAGCGCCGGATGATTCCGGCGATGTGGTCCTCGAGTGCGGGGTCGAGCTGCAGGTCGCGTCCACAGAACTCGGCAACCGTCACCACGGTGAGGTCGTCGGCCGTGGGACCGAGGCCTCCGCTGGTGACGATGAGATCCATCTGCTGGTCGGCGAGGAAGCGCAGCTGGGCGGTGAGGTCGGCGGGCCGGTCACCACAGATGGTGATGTGGGCGACGTCCACCCCCAGCTCGAGGAGCTGCTCGGACAGCCACGGCCCGTTCTGGTCGGCGATACGCCCGGTCAGAACCTCGGTTCCGGTCACCACGATGCCTGCGCGCACACTCACGGGATCGAGCCTAGTTGTACTGACGACCCGAGAGGTTGGGTACGCGGCTGGCTGGTGGTTGTCCTCCGAGTGCTGTGTGACCGCGGTGGTGATTGTAGTGATGCAGCCAGATCGGGAACTGTGCGCAGCGTTCGGTGTCGCTGGTGTAGAGCCGGTCGTAGGCCCATTCGTCGGCCAGGGTGCGGTGAAACCGTTCGACCTTGCCGTTGGTTTGCGGCCGATACGGCCGGGTTCGACGGTGGATGATCGATGGCCCGAGCGCACCGGAGAATACATGCGACTTGTAGCAGGAACCGTTGTCGGTCAACACTTTCCGCACCTCGATCCCGCACTCGGCAAACCACTGCTGGGCGCGCAGCCAGAACTGAGCGGCGGTCTCTTTGCGTTCATCGGTCAGGATCTCCGAGTACGCCAACCGTGAGTGGGCATCGATGGCGGTGTGCAGGAAGTGATAGCCGCGCACGGGGGTGCGGTACTTGTTCTGCTTGCCGCTGCTCTTGTCGGCTCGGCTGTTACGGCGTCCGGCGGTGCGGCCGAGTTTGCGCCAGCCACCGCCGGCAGGGATCTTGCCCAGTTTCTTGACGTCGACATGCACCAACTCACCCGGCTGATCAGCGGTAATACGGCGGATCACGCGCCCGGTCGGACGGTCCAGCCAGCGCAAACGAGCCAGGCCGTAGCGGGACAGCACCCGGTGCACAGTGGAAGGGTTCAGACCGAGCAGGTAGGCGATGCGGGCTGGTCCCCAGCGGCGTAGGACGCGGACTTTGATGATGCGTCGTTCGGTGCGGGTCGGTGTGCGATTGGGGCTGCGATGCGGGCGGCTGCTGCGATCGACCATCCCGGCCGGCCCGTGTTCGCGGTAGCGGCGGGCCCAGCGTTGGGCGGTGGTCGGGGCGACCTGAAAGCGTTCAGCGGCACGGCGAATCGACCAACCATCCTCCACGACACGTCGAGCAAGACGTAGGCGACCCAGTTCGGTCAGTGGGGCGTTGCGGTGGGACACGAAGACCTCCGAGTTGAGCGGTGCTTACCTAGGCAGTTCGCACTTCCTCGGAGGTCTTCGTCATGTCATCCCGCCACGCCGTACCTAACGTCCGTGGTTAGTGCAGCTAGGGACCTCAGACGACGCCGTAGCCCAGGCGTCGCGCGGCGCCGGCGATGCGAGCGGCGAGGTCGGGGTGGGTCAGGGGAAGGGACAGTTGCGGCCGGTGCGGCATGGCGGTCGCGGCCGGGGTGAACAGGGCCAGGCAGGGTGTGCCAGCGAATCGGCTGTTGTAGCGCAGGCCATCGATGTCGGGGTGGGCTTCGACGATGTGGCGGGCCCAGCGTTGGGTGATGCGGTGTTGGCCGGTCGACAGGGCGTAGGTGCCGCCGGCGCGGGTGGCCCAGGCGCCGGCGCTGTCGGTGGCAATGTCGATCACGGTGACGGGGCGGGCGAACGACAGTCCGGTGAGGTAGGGCTGCTCGCGGGCTCGGTCGATCGTGCGGTCGGTCTGGAAGGCCTCGACCAGCGCGCCGTCGGGGGTGGCGGCGCCGTACCAGACGCTTCGGCCGGTCGTGTCCTCACCGGTGGGTGAGTGGTGGGGGTCGAACCGCAGCACCGGGCCGTAGGTGCGGAGCGCGTTCCATGCCAGGACGTGGTTGCCGGCGGTGCGGTGCACGCGCCACCACACCTCGTCGATGCCGATGACTCGGACCTCGTCGCTACGCAAACCGAGGGCCCGAAGGTCTTCCGGTGCCGGCGGGTCAGGCAGCATCGGGGCTGGGGCCATCAGGCGGTCCAGTCGGCGAGTTCGAGCAGCTCGAGGACCGCCTCCACCGGTTCGCCGTGCAGCAGCCACTGCTTAACCGAGCTGGGCCGCCCATCGATGGAGAGCTGCGGGTGCGGCGACTCGAGGAATCCGGCGATCGCGGTGGCATGCAGTCCCCGAGTCAGCAGCCGCGGAAACACCCGCTCCAAGCCGCGGACGAACTCGATGCCGTCAGACTCGGTGTCATCAGACTCCGTGTCATCAGAGTCGGTGGTGTGGTGGAACTGCGGCGCCGGGAACACCCAGGAGCCGCCGTCGTCGAGCGCCCACAGCGTGTGGTTGAGACGCCGTTGACGTACCCGCGAATCCGAGACGCCCAACACGGCTGCGGCTTCCGCTGCGCTGTAGGCGGTGCTGTAGAGCCGCGCCATGTGCCCAGTCGTCTCCGCGGCGATCTGGGCGTAGTTCTCAGGGTCCTCGGTGAACCCTGCTGCATCGAGTAACCGGGCCTCGCCCTCGGTCAGCCGCGCCGCCCACGGTCGCTGCGCCGGCAATGTGCGCAAAGCCAAGACCAGATCCTTTCGAGCCATGCCGAAGCGGTCACGCAACAGCTCGTCGAGGTCCTCATCAACAGTGGACATCTCCTGCCCCTTCGCTCTGTCCTAACGGTTACAGATCTATTCTGTCACCGTTAGCACGGTAGGGCAAGTGTTCCCGTGCGCTCCAGGGGGTCGCGACGCCGATCAATCTACGTCGACGTCGCGCCCGTCCTATCCACATCAGACCGGGTGAGCGTTGCGATGCCCTACGGGGCGCTGCTCGTCATCGTGGGTGCACCGGTGGAGCGATCAGGGGCCCTGTGTGGATCATCGGCGACACTGCCACGAGTGCGCCCAGTTCGGGTTGGTGGTCACCGCGTAGGCACCGCTGCCGTACTTGAGTCGGCACGCACTGTTGGCGTCGACGGGACCGTTGTTGAAGTTGCCGAGGGCGGGGATCGTGCACACCCACGAGTAGGCGCTGTAGAGGTTCCAGGGCCCGGCGCTGGAGAGCACGTTGGTGCGATGCTTCCAGTTGCACCACCCCGCGAAATCGGGATTGCCCAGCACGGTGGCAGCCTGTACGGGGGCCGGCGGTGAGATCACCGCCTGAGTTGCGCCGGAGGCTGTTGCGATGGCGATCGCGCACGCAGCGGTGGTGAGGATCTTCTTCGTGGCGTTCTTCGCCTTGCTGTTCGCGGCGCCGAATCCGGCAGGGCGGGTCGTGGAGATCGATGACATGAGGGGTGTCCTTCCTGCGAGCGCCCGACGCGATCGCGCCGGGGCGGCGATGACATAACCTGTTCACCCGTCCATCCAGAAGGCCTCTGGACAGGATGGACAGTGGATGACCGCTCGCACCGCCACCCTGTTTGACTCCCCGCCCGATAGGAGCACCCGGTGACCGACCCCGACACTTCCTCACCCGGCGTTAACGGCGATTCCGTGGAGCAGTTCCTCACCGATCTCCGCCAACTCCGCGAACGACAGCCATCGCTGAGCTACGAGGCACTGGCTTCCAGGGCGAGGAACCGCGGGTACTCCAGGAGTAGTTCGGCGATGCACGCCGTCTACCGAGCCGACAAGCTGCCGACGCGCGAGACGGGTTCCGCCTTCGTTGTCGCCCTCACCGACGCCGCGACCGCGAGGAGTTCGACACGCGGTGGGTTGAGCTCAACGGCGGCGGCGACCCCGCAGCCTCCGACGAGGTCGACGGGTCGATGGTCCCGCCCCGTACTGCACCCGAGGTCGACGACGCTCAGGACCAGAAGCCCGAACCAAAGGGAACGCGCCGGGTGTGGTGGTGGGTGGTTGCGGTGCTCGTCGTCGTGATCAGCAACATCATCACGTGCCTGGTCACCATCGCCGTCGTGCGGCCAACGACGACCGACACCGCAGCAAACGCACCGGAGTCCGCGGGCGCGCCTCCGGCCGAACCCGTCCGCAACGGAATGAACCCCAACCAGCTGCCGCGCTGCCTTGACGACGTCCAGACCGTCGACAGCGCGACGAATGAGGCCTTCACCGTCAAGGTGAACTTCTCCGAACACTGCAACGCAGCGTGGGGCAAAGTCGAACGGATCGACGGTCGCGGCCTGGGCAACACAATTGGGATCCGCATCTACCCCGCCGCGGCGCCCGCCGACAGCACCACCGCGCAGCGAACCTCCGAGCGGGATGCCACCGCAGCGTTCACCCCGATCCTCGTGCGCACCGACCCCACCGAACGCCTCTGCGTGGAAGGCACCGTCACCGACGGCGCACGCACGATCCCCGCCGCCCGGCCCGTGTGTCTGTGACCTCCGTGGGCCGCGCCGACGATCGCGCAGCCGGGTCCGGCGAGCATGGCCGGAACACCTCGCACCCAGGTCGTAGACGTGTCGACGACCGAAAGTTCGAGCAGGGGATCGCGCACTCGCAGGCCGATGATCGCCAGGATCGCGACCCCGCACCCGAAGATCACGATGTCCCACACTGACCAGTCCCCGAAGAGGGCGGGCATGAGGGATTGCGATGAGCGCCAGCACAGCGCTGAGAGCGTCGCCGACATCCAGGGCGTTGCGATCGATCCGAAGCCAGGTCCACACCCAACCCAGGACGCCAACGCCGAGGCCGGTCAGGCGAGCGCAGCCGAAGGGCGATCGGTTCGTGTCGTCGAGTACATGGCCGCGGCGACGGCGAAACCGCCGGCCAGCATCACCAACAGCGACAGGCCCGGTCCAGACACCGGGATCAGCGCACCGAGGACCACCAGCGCGGCAATCGTGTTGGTGGTGGCGCGCAGGCGGGCCTGCTTGAGGGCCACCAGGACTGCGAGAGAGGCGGCCGCGACTGCGAGGCCGACCGGGATCAGCCACCGTCCGTAGGCGGCGCTCACGTCGAAGAGACCGCACAGGGTGATCACTGCCCCAACGAGCAGAGCGAGCGCACCGGCGGCCAGCGAGACGATCATGGCCAGGGTGAAACGCTCCTTCGGCGGCCCCAGATAATCGCGCCGCCACAGGACCCCGATGACAACGCTGATGACGGTCAGCACCACGACCAGAGCGCTCAGCAGCGCGTACTCGACCGGGCTGGCGTGGGTCAGTCAGACCTGTCCGGACAGGCGGGTGCCGGCGTTGAGGGTTTCGGTGTCGAGGCGGATCGGGCTGAATTCCTCGCCGGTCTCGCCGTCGACGGTGGGGTCGGCGTCGGGCAGGTCGTTGCTGTGGCTGGTGGATTCCTGTCCGAGGATGGTGTGCACCGACCCCGGTATCGGACCATCCGGCGGTGCTGTAGGGAGTAGGTGCAGGGTGTCGGCGGTGACCGGGATGACTTTGGAGACCACCAGTTTTCCGGACATGACCCGCGCGTTCGCGGCACCGCCGACAGCCGATCAGCGGCACCAACGTCTTGAGTTCGCGTTCCTGTTCGGGGGTCATCTCGCGGGTCCAACGGAGGTGTCTCTGCTGGTTGGACCGGTCGGTGGGGGCGGGTTTCGACGCGACGCCTCGCTTCGCTCGGTGTCGGCTCAACCGGCGTGTCGCGTGGTGCCGAATCCGGAGCTTGCGGAGGATGCGTCTCCTCCCGCTCCCTGAGGAGCGTCCGGAGCTTGCGGAGGATGCGTCTCGAAGGGCCTGGCGAGTTCGTCTCACCAGGCCCTTCGAGGCTCGTCGCTATCGCTCCTCGCACCTCAGGGAGCGAGGGGGGTGGCGCTGTCGCTCCTCGCACCTCAGGGAGCGACGGGCGCTGTCGCTCGTGGCCAAGGAGCAGTGGCGTTGCGCATCAAGCCTTTTCGGCCTTCGCCTTCTCCTGCGCCGACGACCGTGCCGGGTTGCCCTGGTCGTCCTTCTTCGGGTCGGACTCGTCCTTCTTCTCGGTGACACCCGATTTGATGCGAGCACCGATGTCGGGATCGACCCGGTGCCAGTACTCGAATGCGCGCTGCAGCACGGGTTCGGAGACACCGTTGAGGAGATGGCCGACGACGTTGTCGACGAACCGCTCTCGCGCGTCGTCGTCGAACACCTCGCGGACGAGCGTGCCGGCCTGCCCCCAGTCGTCGTCCTCGGGATGGTCGACGTAGGCGCTGCGCAGGATCTCACCGTTGGCCGCCCACTGCGGTTCGCCCTGACCGGGATACAGCGCAGAGGGGCCGCCCTTGGAGTTGGGCGCGTAGACCGGGTCGGTGACGTTGTGGATACGCATCGCGCCGTCCTTGGAGTACGAGTGGACCTCGTTCTTCGGCGCGTTCACCGGGATCTGCTTGTAGTTGCCGCCGAGTCGATGTCGATGCGCGTCGGCGTAGGAGAACACCCGTCCGAGCAACATCCGGTCGGGGCTGAAGCCGATACCCGGGACGACGTTGTTCGGTTCGAAGGCGGCCTGCTCGATCTGCGTGTGGTGATCGACCGGATTGGTGTGCAGCGTCATCTTGCCGACCTCGATGAGCGGGTAGTCGCCATGCGGCCACACCTTGGTCAGGTCGAACGGATTGAAGCGGTAGCTCACCGCGTCGTCGAACGGCATGAGCTGGACCTTGAGCGTCCATCTCGGATGATTACCCGCGGCGATGTTCTCGAACAGGTCCCGGGTATGGAAATCGGTGTCGGCAGAGGCCATCTGGTCGGCCTCGTGCTGAGTCAGGTGTTCCACGCCCTGATCGGACTTGAAATGATACTTGACCCAGTGCTTCACGCCCTCGGCGTTGACCCACAGATACGTGTGCGAGCTGTAGCCGTTCATGTGTCGCCACGTCTTCGGGATGCCGCGGTCGCCCATCAGCCAGGTGACCTGATGAGCGGACTCGGGCGACAGCGTCCAGAAGTCCCACTGCATGTCGTGGTCGCGAAGGTTGTTGTCCTGGCGGCGTTTCTGGGAGCGGATGAAGTGCTGGAACTTCATCGGGTCCTTGACGAAGAAGATCGGCGTGTTGTTGCCGACCATGTCGTAGATGCCTTCGGATGTATAGAATTTCAGCGCGAATCCGCGCGGATCACGCCAGGTGTCGGGGCTGCCCCGTTCACCGGCCACCGTCGAGAACCGCGCCATCATCTCGGTTTTCACACCCGGCTGGAACAATGCGGCACTGGTGTAGGCCGAGATGTCCTCGGTGGTCTCGAACGTCCCGAATGCGCCGCTGCCCTTGGCATGTGGCTGTCGCTCGGGAATTCGTTCGCGGTTGAACTGGGCCATCTGTTCGATCAGATAGTGATCGTGCAGGACGATGGGTCCTCCGGCGCCGACCGTCAGGGAGTGTTCGTCACTCCCGGCCGGTGCACCCGAGTCCCGGGTTGTGTACAGCGAATCGTCGGACATATCGCCTCCGAGAGGTCGTCGTATCCGTGCAGAAAATGCGCGACCCGAGGGCTGCAGGTCCGCTTTGCCGATCCTACGCTGAGGGAATGATCGTCACGGCTGCTCGTCGGCGGTGATCCCGAACTCGCGGAGCACCGCTTCGGTGTGTTCGCCGAGTGCCGGTACCGGTCCCATCGCCAGTTCGACGTCGTCGAAGGTCATCGGCGGCAGCACCGCTTTGATCGGGCCCACCTCGGTGTCGACATCCCGCCAGCGGTCGCGTTCGCCGAGCTGGGGATGCGCCACCACGGCCTCGAGGTCACGGATCTCGGCGGCGGGCACCCCCGCGTCGGCGAGGCGGCGGTCGAGTTCTTCGGTGGTGAACCGCTTGGTCTCCGCGGCGATGATCGCATCGACCTCCGCTCGACGGGAGACGCGGTCGATGTTGGTCTTGTACCGCGAGTCCTCGGCGAGGTCGGGGCGTTCGAGCACGACGCGGGTCAGCGTGTCCCACCCGCGGTCGTTCTGGACGCCGATGAGGATGGTGCCGTCCTGGGTGGGGTACTTGTCGTAGGGCACGATCGCTGCGTGGCCGAGGCCCGCCCGGGCGATCTGGCGTCCGCCGTAGAGCCGCATGTACATGGGGTGACCCATCCATTCGACCGTGGCGTCGAACATCGACACCGACACCCGTGCGCCGACGCCGGTGGTGGCCCGGCGGAACAGTGCCGACAGCACCGACGTGAGGGCGTACATGCCGGCGGCGATGTCGGAGGACGGGATGCCGGTCTTGGTCATGTCCTCGGGGGTGCCGGTCACCGAGATGAGACCGGTTTCGGCCTGGACGAGCATGTCGTAGGCCTTGCGATCGCGGAACGGTCCCGCGTCGCCGTAGCCGGACATGTCGATGACGATCAGTTCCGGATGGTCGGCGCGCAGGACGTCGGCGCCCAGCCCGAGTCGGGCCGCGGCGCCGGGGGCGAGATTCTGCAGGAAGACGTCCGCACCGGCGATGAGCGTCCTGATCGCATCGCGCCCGGCGTCGCTCTTGAGGTCGAGTTCGACCGATTCCTTGCCTCGGTTCAGCCAGACGAAATGTGAACCCGCGCCGCCGCGCACCGCCGAGTCGTATTGGCGGGCGAAGTCACCCTCGCCGACGCGCTCGACCTTGATCACCCGCGCACCGAGGTCTGCCAGATGCCGGGTGGCCAGGGGGGCGGCGACGGCCTGTTCGAGGGCGACGACGGTGATTCCCGCGAGTGGCAGCGTGGCAGTGTCGGTGGAGTGCGGCAGCGGGGCACGGCCCGAGGTGGGCGACTGGTCCGAATTCACCGGCCAAGGATCACCCGCGCCCGTCCGGTTCGTCAACGAGACCCCGCCGCCATGCACGTCATGACGACGATCGCGGCCGCCGTGGTGGCGGCCGCGATCGGCTTCCCTCAGTTGTCCCGCGTCACGGTCGGCGCGCTGCGGCGCGGGCGGAGGTCATGATTTTCGGTCGACCGGTTCCACAGCCGGGTCGATGACCTCCCGGCGGTCGAGGTCGGCGTCCATGCCGTCGAGGTTCTCGCCCGCGAGGACCTGCGTGAGTTCGGCATCGGCCGAGTCGGCGGCCGTTTGGGCGGCGCGTCGCTGATCCTCACCGCTGAGCCTGTTGAGGGCGACCTCCTTGATGAAGAGGACCGCGATCGTGCCGATGACGGCCATCGCCATCGAGACCAGGAAGATCCGGGCCGTTCCGTCGCCGTAGGCACCGCGGACGATCGCCGCGATCGGCGCGGGTAGTTCGTTGAGGTTGGACAGGCCTGCGCCTCCGCCGGAGCCCGTCTGGGTGATGCCGATGGCGCGCAGTCCCTGGCCGATGAGGTCGGTGACGTGGCTGGACAGCACCGCGCCGAGCACCGAGACGCCGGCCGCACCACCGAGTGAGCGGAAGAACGTCACGGTCGACGTGGCCGCACCGAGGTTGCGCGGCTCCACGGTGTTCTGCACCGCGAGGACCAGGTTCTGCATGGTCATGCCCATGCCAAGGCCCAGGGCGAACAGGAAGCCGCTGAGGACCGCCATGTTGGTGTGGGCGTCGATCGTCGACAGGAGCCCGAAGCCGATGGCCATGATCACCGAGCCGGCGAGCAGGTAGTTCTTCCAGCGGCCGTACTTGGTGATGAGGCGCCCGGACAGCGTCGCCGAGACCACCGCACCGAACACCATCGGCAGCGTGAGCAGGCCGGCCGCGGTGGGCGAGTAGCCGCGAGCGATCTGGAAGTACTGGCCGAGGAACACCGCGCCGCCGAAGAGGGCCACGCCGACGGCGATGCTGGCGATCGTCGCGAGGGTGGTCGTGCGCTCCTTGAACAGGTGCAGCGGGATGATCGGATCCTTGGCCCTGGACTCCACCCACACCGCGGCGGCGAGCAGGACGAGGCCGAGGGCGACGAGGCCGAACGACGTGGCCGAGGCCCAGTCGAAGTTCTTGCCTGCCAAGGTGACCCAGATCAGGATCGTGCTGACGCCGGCCGAGATGAGCAGTGCGCCCGCGTAGTCGATGTGGACCTCGCGGCGGATGACCGGCAGGTTCAGGGTGCGATGGACGACGACCATGGCGATGACGGCGAGCGGGACGCAGACGTAGAACGTCCAGCGCCAGCCGAGCCAGCTCGTGTCGACGATGACGCCACCCATCAGCGGTCCGGCGACGGTCGCGATGGACATGACGCCGGCGATGGCGCCCTGGTAGCGGCCGCGCTCACGCGGGCTGAACATCGACGCGATGACGATCATCACGAGCGACTGCATGCCGCCGAGGCCGAGACCCTGGACCACACGGAAGCCGATCAGCATCGAGACCGAGGTCGAGAGACCGGAGAGCACCGAGCCGAGGGTGAAGACGCCGAGCGACAGCTGGACGAGGAGCTTCTTGCTGAAGACGTCGGACAGCTTGCCCCAGATCGGGGTGGCCGCCGTCGAGGCGAGGAGCGTCGCCGTCACGACCCAGGTGTACTGATCCTGCGTGCCGTGAAGGTCGGTGATGATCGTGGGCAGTGCGTTGGACACGATCGTGGCCGAGGTCAGGGCCACGAACATACCGAGCAGCAGACCGACGAGTGCGTTGATGCGCTGCTTGTGGGTCATCGGTGTGTCGACGGGTTCCACGCGTGGCGGGGACGTTGTCATACGGGGCTACCTCCGAAGTCGTGCGTGCACCGTGTGGACGGAGCCGAATGGCGGCGACCACAGAACATCGACGGAAGGACCTCGTCGACCTCGTGGACACAGGTGCCGGAAAAGGGCTGATGGAAACGGGGACCGGACGTGGGCCGCCGCCGTTTAGTTGAATGCTGCAACCATAGGGCGTGAAAGGTGTAACGCGCAACTAACCGGGTTATTCCCGGCGGCCGGAAACCGGTGGGGAACCGTACTGCCTGCCCTGGTCGGGGCCCGTCAGGACTCCCGGTCCACGACCGGGTCGTTGGTCGCCTCGCCGAGTCGGTGGAGCAGGCTCGTGAGGGTCCGGATGTCGTCCGGGTTCCACTGGGCCAGGCGGGCCCGCCAATCGGAGACCGCCGAGGCGAGGACGGCGTCGACGCGCTCGCGCCCGTGATCGGTGAGCGTGATCACGCGTGCCCGCGCGTCACGGGGGTCGGGGTGTCGCTCGGCGAGCCCGAGTCGGACCACCGCGTCGATCTGCCGCGTGACCGTCGACTTCTCCATGCCCACGGCGCTCACCAGGTCGGACATCGGCATCGAGTGGTGGCGGGTGAGCACGGACATGAGCGGATAGCAGGACGGGTCGAGCCGGGGATCGATCTCGCGGGCCCGCAGTCGTGTGCGGATACGGCTACGTCGCCAGAAGTCGTTGAGTTCGGCTTCGAGGCCGCCGATGGCCTCGGAATCGATGGAGGAGGCGTCGATGGAGGAGGCGTCGGTGGAGGAGGCGTCGGTGGTCGGGTCCGAGCCCATGATCGCGGAGTCCTTTCGCCGGTTCGCCGTGCCGAGACGCGGTCAGATTACCGACCGCGCTGTGTTCGAGCACACGCAGCGTGGTGGATATGCCCGATTCGGCGACGAGTTCGCTCGTGTCGATCCGGATGCGGCCACCCGAGGTCAGTGTGGCGTGCGACAACTTGCTTGGGAAGCGGCAACCACATGGTGCACGATCGAGAGGTGAGCACCACGCAACGCACGACCCCGAACGCCTGGGAGTACGTCAAGTACTGCTACTGGGCACCCCTGCCGAAGTCGATGACCGACTGGGTCGAGAACGACCTCGCAGGACCCAGGGCCTCGCTTCGGATGGTCGTGCGCTGGGCGATCCCGTGCATCATCATCCTGATCCCGATGCTCTTCGTCCCGGCGGACTGGGGCGTCCGGTTCACCATGACCGCGCCGATCCTCATCGCCTACCTCTTCTTCTCGATCGCACTGAACCGCGTGTACCGCCGGCACCGACTGGCCCAGCATGGACTCAACCCGGACCTGGTCAACCGCCTGGAGCGGGAGAAGAACTCCGACCTCTACGACGAGTACCACCGCAAGTACCGCGGCGAGCGTCGCGGCTGATCTCGATATGGCCGCGCACCCAGGTCGGTACAGGTAGTCCTCTCAGTACAGGTAGTCCTCGCCGCTCGCGCGCACGGTCACGTCCGAGAGGCTGATGCCCCAGGGCTGGTCGATGACGTGGACTACGGCGTCGGCCAGATCCTCGGGAGTGATGAGCCAGTACTTGATCGAGTCCGCGTCGGTCAGCTCGTCCGGTAACTCGCCCTGCAGCATCTGGGTGACGTGCTCCTTGTACGACGACACCCGCTGGCCGACGATGCCGCGGATCGCGCGATCGTTGACGATCCAGCTGGCCAGGTTGGTGCCGGCGACACCGGTGGGCTTGACCGTCGTGACCTTGATCTTGCCCTTCGCCTCGATGCGCAGGGAATCCGACAGCATGGTGACCGCGGCCTTCGTCGCGCTGTAGACGCCGGAGCCCTCGAATCCGCCGTTGCCGTAGATGGACGCGATGTTGACGACCTGCCCGCGGCCCTGCGCGATCATCTGGTCGTAGACCGCGGAGATGCCGTTCACGACGCCCTTGATGTTGATGTCGATGGCCTTGTGCCACTTCTCCCACGCACGTTCGTGGTCGGCGAAGAACGCCAGCGGCATGACCCCGGCGTTGTTGACGATGACGTCGATCGTCCCGAACTCCTCGACGGCCAGTGCTGCGGCCGCCCGCATCTGCGCCATGTCGGTCACGTCGGCGACCTGGGCGAGTGCCGAACCGCCCGCGGCGACGATGCCGCCGACGACAGTGTTCAGACCATCGGCGTCGATGTCGACGCCGACGACACGAGCGCCGCGAGCAGCGCATTTCTCGGCGATGACCCTGCCGAATCCACCACCGGCACCGGTGATGACGATGGTCTTGTCCTGCAAGTGATCTGACATGTACTTCCCCCGGCCGCGATGTGGTCGGGTCATCCTAACAGCGGGTGACGAACCGGCAGCGACTCGCGGCCCCGCCACGGTGCGCACCCCTCTGCACACCGTGGCCGAGGCAACGCAACACTCGAGAGGCCGGATCGGCGGCCTGCTCGGAAGACCGGTCCCGGTCGGTGTCCGCTGGTGGGGTCCGTGGTGCGGACCCGCTTGCGCTCGATTCAGTCACATGACTCAGCATCTGTCAAGCGTGCCACGCCGCGATGTCGGAATCAGGGCCGAAATCCGTTGTTGCCCTTGACACAGCGGTGGTCGATGCCAAAGTCTTCTTCGGACGGCTGCATCCCTCGCGGCCGTACGTCGTTCTCCCGCTCGCGGTCGTTCCCTTCGCAGGCCGCGAGCTACCCAGCACGTCTGCGCGGGACGTTCTCGTGCACTGATGACAGGAGACCCATGTCCGGGGCGTACCCAACGAGACGTACCTTCCTCAAGGCCGCGGCGGTCACCGCGGCCGGCGCGCCGGATTCGGCACACCCGTGAGGAGCATCGGGTGGTGGTCGTCGGCTCCGGTTTCGGTGGAGGGGGCTCGGCGCTCCGACTCGCGCAGGCCGGTGTGCCCGTGCTGCTGCTCGAACGGGGCCGTCGGTGGCCGACCGGGCCCAACTCGGAGACCTTTCCGCGTGCGTCGAACCCCGACAAGCGCATGCTGTGGCACGAGTCCACCCCGAACCTGTTCGGCAAGCCGCTCAGCGTCGAACCCTATGTGGGACTGTTCGAATCGGTTGCCGGTGCGAACATGACGGCACTGTGCCCGGCCGGGCTCGGGGGTGGGTCGCTGGTCTATCAGGGGATGACGTTGCAGCCGAGCGAGGCGGTGTTCGACGAACACTTCCCCAATGCGCTCGACTGGCGGTTGATGGACCGCGTGCACTACCCGCGGGTCGCACGGATGCTCAAGGTCGCGGTGGCACCGGACTCGGTCGTGCGGTCGCCGCAGTACCTGGCGCCGCGACAGTTCGCCAAACGTGTTCGCGCCGTGGGACTCCCACTACAGAAGATCCCGATGCCCATCGACTGGGGATATGCCGAGGCGGAGCTCCGCGGCGAGATGAGACCGGCCTACACCAACGGTGACGGGTCCATCGGCGTGAACAACGGTGGCAAGCACAGCGTCGACGTCACCTACATCCGGCAGGCCGAGGGCACCGGACTCGTGACCGTGCGGACCCTGCACACCGTCCGACAGGTCACCCGGCGCCCCGACGGCAAGTGGTCCCTCGACGTCGAACGGACCGATGAAACCGGAAAAGTACTGGAACACAAGGAAATCGTCACCAAGACGCTCATCATGGCCGCCGGCAGCGTCAACACCACCAAACTCCTCGTCCGCGCCCGTGAGGCCGGCACGATCACCGACCTGCCCGACGGACTCGGACACGGGTGGGGCACCAACGCGGATCGCATCTACACCTGGACCAGCCCGCGCATCGATTTCGGTGCGGTACAGGGCGGTCCGGTGGTGTACGGCAGTCCCAACTGGAACAACCCCAAGAGTGCGTTCACCATCATCCAGGCGTCGCTGCCCCCGATCCCGGTCTACGCCGGCACCACGATGATGGTGGGTTTCGGCGTCAGCTCGGGGCGCGGCGTCATCGACTACGACTCCGCGGCGGGGGACGCGATCATCAAGTGGCCGCACGAGGGTGACTCGGAGATCCAGACCAAACACATCGACGGTGCCGTGCGCAAGATCGCCGGACCCGACGCGATTCTCACCGACACCAACGCGTTCTTCCCGTCGACCTGGCACGCGCTCGGCGGTGCCAACATGGGGACGGTCTGCGACCTCGAGGGGCGCGTCAAGGGGCAGCGTGGACTCTACGTTCTCGACGGCGCCCTCATGCCGGGTAACACCGCAGCATGCAATCCGTCCATGACGATCGCCGCGGTCGCCGAACGGGCACTCGCCCACATCGTGGCCAAGGACGTGGGCACCCTCATCTGATCCGGGAGCGAAGTGTGGCTCGCTTCGTTCGCACTTCAGGAGCGAGGGACGGCTCGCTTCGCTCGCCCTCAGGGAGCGAGGGGGGTGATCGGGGCGAGCCACATGCCGGTCAGCGCGTCGACGACGATCTCGCACTGATGCTGCCAGGACGTCACCGGGTGATCACCGCTCTCGGCAGCGCGTTCGATGTCGGCCAGCGTGTTCACGATGATGTGACGCGTCATGTTGTTGCGGATCTCGAGGACGTCGCCGGGGAATTCCGGCAGCGCGCCGTAGAAACCCTCGAGAATCGCCAGCAGTGGTTTCGACTCGCCCATCTGCTCGTACAGCAGGATGGTGGTGGCCGGATCGCTCGAGACATTTGCGAAGAACCGGGCGAAGTAGGTCGGTGCGCCGAGCTTGCCGAGGTACTCGATCTCCGGACAGACCAGGCACCGGATCCAGTCACGGACCTGCGGGTTCTGGCCGACCTCGTCGACGGCCTTCTGGCGCAACCGGTCGATGGGGATGCTGTGTGTGGTGAGCGTGGCCCGGATCAGGTCGTCCTTGGAACCGAAGTGGTGACCGACCGCGTAGTTGTTGCCCTGCCCGGCGGCTTTGCTGATCTGCCTGCTGGAGACCGCGGACACCCCGTGCAGGGCGATCAGCTCCTCCGCCGCGCTGATCAGCGCCTGACGGGTACGGGCAGACTGCTCCGTCTTCCCCTCGGTCATGGATAAATCATGCCCTACGCTCGCCGGCGTCCGGTGCCGGGTTTGGGACCTGTTCCCGGCGACACCAGGCCGGGTTTGCGTGGGAGCGACTGCCCGGCCATAAGGTGGATCGACTGTACTCGAGTGAATCCGGTTTGCGTCCAGCCATGGCGTGGCCGTTCACAATCTGTGTGAGGGGACCTGATGGCGACAGCGCCCACGGCCACGGCCACGGCAAGTCTGCGAGAACTGACGCTGCGAGGGGTCATCCTCGGCGGGGTCATCACCCTCGTCTTCACCGCGGCCAACGTCTATCTCGGCCTCAAGGTCGGGCTCACCTTCGCCACCGCCATCCCGGCGGCCGTCATCTCGATGAGCATCCTGCGGTACTTCGCCAATCACTCGGTGGTGGAGAACAACATCGTCCAGACGATCGCGTCCGCGGCCGGCACGTTGTCGGCCATCATCTTCGTGATCCCCGGCCTGGTGATGATCGGCTGGTGGACGGGGTTCCCGTACTGGATCACAGTCGCCGTGTGCGCGATCGGCGGCATCCTCGGCGTGATGTACTCGATCCCGCTGCGCCGCGCGCTGGTCACGGGGTCGGACCTGCCATACCCGGAAGGGTTGCGGCAGCCGAGGTCCTGAAGGTCGGCGACTCGGCCGGCGGTGCCACGGAGAACAAGGCCGGTCTGCGCACGATCGTGATCGGCTCGATCGCGTCGGCGGGTTTCGCTCTCCTGGCCAAGCTGAAGGTCCTGAGCGACTCGATCTCCGCGACGATCAAGGTCGGTGCGGGAGGAACACTATTCAGCGCCGGCCTGTCGATGTCGCTGATCGGCATCGGGCACCTCGTCGGCGTCACCGTCGGCGTCGCGATGCTCGTCGGCCTGCTGATCTCCTATGGCGTGCTGCTGCCCATCGAAAGCCAGAACCAGGGTGAGGCCGGCGAGTCACTCAGCGATATCGTCTCCGGCGTCTTCGCGAACGACGTCCGCCTCATCGGCGCGGGCGCCATCGCGATCGCTGCGATCTGGACCCTCATCAAGGTGATGGGGCCCACGCGCGGGGGATCAAGGGGTCACTCGCGTCGTCGCGTTCACGTCGCGAGGGCGTGACCGTGGACATCACCGAACGCGACATCCCGTTCAACATCGTCGGCGGCAGCATCCTCGTGCTGCTGATCCCCATCGGCCTGCTCCTGTGGGACTTCGTGCACGACACCGCCCTCGAGGGCAGCGCCGCCGGGATCATCGCGGTGAGCATCGTCTTCGTCTTCGTCATCGGTCTGGCGGTGGCGGCGGTCTGCGGCTACATGGCCGGTCTCATCGGCTCGTCGAACTCCCCGATCTCCGGCGTCGGCATCCTCGTGGTCCTCATCGCCGCGATCCTCATCAAGGCGACGTTCGGGACCGCCGACTCCTCCCAGACAGACGCGCTGATCGCCTACACGCTGTTCACCGCCGCGGTCGTCTTCGGCGTCGCGACGATCTCCAATGACAACCTGCAGGACCTCAAGACTGGTCAACTGGTCGGTGCGACACCGTGGAAACAGCAGGTGGCGCTGGTGATCGGCGTGCTCTTCGGGTCCGCGATCATCCCCCCGATCCTCGGACTGATGTACGACGTCTTCGGCTTCGTGGGTGCTCCGGGAGCGGGAGAGGACGCACTGGCGGCACCGCAGGCCGGCCTGTTGTCGACGCTCGCGAAGGGCGTGCTGGGGGCCGACCTCGACTGGGGTCTGATCGGCATCGGTGCCCTCATCGGCGCGGTCGTCATCCTCATCGACGAGTTGCTCGGTCGCGCGGGGAGGTTCCGGCTCCCGCCGCTGGCGGTCGGCATGGGCATGTACCTGCCGATGTCGGTCACCCTCATCATCCCGGTGGGTGCCTTCCTCGGTCACTTCTACAACCGCTGGGCCGAACGAAGCGGCGGCGCAGTCGAACACAAGAAGCGGATGGGTGTTCTGCTCGCGACCGGCCTGATCGTCGGTGAGGCCCTGTTCGGTGTGGTCTTCGCGGGCATCGTCGCCGCCACCGGCGACGACTCGGTCCTCGCCATCGTCGGCGACGGCTTCGACACCTGGGCTCAGATCCTCGGCGTGATCGTGTTCGCCGGCGTGGTCGCCTTGCTCTACGACCGCATCGCCAAGCTCGCCACCGCCAGCGGCGTCGTACCGAGCAAGGCCGACACGGCCGGCGTCGACGACACCGTCAGGTCCGACCCCCACAGCTGAGGACCTGACGGTCGGCCTCGGCGGTGGCGACGACCGCGGCGAGACAGCCGAATATCGTGTGCTGTGCAGTCGGTTTCCGCCGGAGAACCAGGGAGACACCATGGCAGACGAGCAGCGTCTGAGCAGGGCCATCGAGGACTACATCGCGGGGGCCGAACACTTCCTCCTGCTGGTCTCCGCGGTGAGCCCTGAGCAGTGGGACCGGCCCGGCCTCGGGGAATGGTCGGTTCGTTCGCTGATCGGACACACGAGTCGCTCGCTGACGACGGTCGCCGACTATCTCGCCCAACCCGAGCCGGACACCGTCGAGATCGATTCGGTGGCAGGGTATTACGCCCGCATCCAGGGACTGGCCTCCTCGCCCGAGGTGACGTCCCGCGGCGTGGCCGCCGGAGTCGATCTCGGCGACGACCCGCTGCGGGCCGCGGTCGAACGCCGGGACCGTGCGGTCGCGGCGATCACCGGCGTCGCCGACCGACCGGTCGCCACCCCATGGGGTGGAATCCTGCTGTCCCACTACCTGCCGACGAGAACCTTCGAGCTGGCCGTCCACGGTCTCGACATCGCACGCGCGATCGGATCGGCGCCGACGCTGCCGCAGTCGGTGCTGGCCTCGGCACTGGCGACGGCCGTCGGGTCGGCCGAGCTGACCGGGCAGGGCGAGCAGGCGTTGCTGATCCTCACCGGACGCGGCCAGGGCCCCATCTCGGTCGTGTGACCGTCGGTCAGCTCGGCACCCGGCTGTGGGCGAACTCGGCGACGATCGCCGCGTTGAACGCCGGCAGGTCGGCGGGCTTACGGCTGGTGATCAGCACGTTGTCGCCGCTTCGGCAGGTGACGACCTCTTCGTCGACCCAGTTGCCGCCGGCGTTGACGACGTCGGTCCGGATACTGGGGAACGATGTCAGCGTTCGTCCGCGCACGACGTCGGCCTCGATGAGCGTCCACGGCGCGTGACAGATCGCGGCGACGGGTTTGCCCGCCTCGAAGAAGCCGCGCACGAAGCGCACGGCCGGTGCCGAGGCACGCAGGAAGTCGGGATTGGCGACGCCGCCCGGTAGGACCAGGGCGTCGAAATCGGCGATGCGGGTGTCTTCGAGGGTCACGTCGACGGGGAAGGTGTCCGCCTTGTCGAGGTGGTCGAAGGCCTGGATGGTGCCGGAGTCGGTGGACACCAGTACCGGCTTCCCGCCGCAGGCCTCGATCGACTTCCACGGTTCGGTGAGTTCGACCTGTTCGGCGCCCTCGGTGGCCACCAGGAATGCGACGGTGACGTTGTTGAGTTCTTCGGCCATGATGTCTCCTCCTCGTACGCGCGGACGGTCGGGGGATGGGACCGCCCTGCGGGCTGATCGATTCGACCGCGTCTTGATCGCCTGGCATCGGCCGTAGCCGCGATGCCTCGATCCGGACATACCCACCTGCGCTCGGCCCCAACCACGACCCGAGCCGGCGCACCGTGTTGAATGACCAGCGATCACGCGCCCGCGGGTGCGTGAGGAGTCTGCGAACGAGTTGCACGGGGAGGACTGTCATGGGTGGTCTCGACGGCGTCGCCACACTGCTTCACCTGGCACGCGGTGGGGAGATCGGTGAGTCCGGAAAGTCGCCGCACACCGTCGTCGTCGACGCACCACATCGTCAGCTGCGGCGCTACGGCACCGTCGAGCAGCTGACGTCGTCCCGCGAGTCGGCGCAGCGGCCGGTATTGCTCGTCCCGCCGCTCGCGGTCTCGACAGACTGCTACGACCTCACTCCGGGATTGAGCCTGGTGGAGTTCCTGCTGTCGACCGGCCGGGTGCCGTATGTGCTCGATTTCGGGGAGATGACCCGCGAGGACCGGCACCTGGGGTTCGCCGACTTTTTCGCCGACATCGTTCCCGGCGCGATCGCCGCAACCCTTGCGGACTTCGACGCCGGCCCGTCGACCGGCGAGGGGATCGACCTGCTCAGCTGGAGCCTGGGCGGCACCATCTCGTTCCTCACCGTCGCCGCGGATCCGGGTCTGCCGGTGCGGTCGATCACCGCGGTCGGAACCCCACTCGATTATGACCGCGTCCCGCCGTACCCCCTGGTGAAGGCGCTGATGCGGCCCATCGGTACCAAGCCGGTGTCACTTGCGCTGCGCGTCCTGGGAGGTATCCCCGCATTCTTCGTGCGGACCGCCTACCGGGGTACCGCCTGGCAGCGGGAACTCAAGAAGCCCGGCTACATCATCCGCAACGCCGACGACACCGAGGCGCTGACGCGGATGAAGGCCATCGACCGCTTCCAGGAGACGATGCCCGGCTACCCGGGCAAAGCGTCCGAGCAGATGTGGGAGAACTTCATCATGCGCGGTGAACTGGCCCGCGGCGTCCTGCGATTCGACGACGTGACCGTCGACCTCTCGAAGGTCGCGGTATCGGTACAGCTGTTCGGCAGCCACCGGGACGCCATCGTCAGCTGGGCGGCGGCCCACCACGGCGTCGACCTGTTCACCGGATCGCCGCGAGTGGAGTTCACGACCGTCGAGACCAGCCACCTCGGACTCATCGCGGGGTCGGCAGCCGTGGAACAGACCTGGCCGCGGATCGACGAGTTCCTCGCCGGTCTGGACTGACCCTTCGATACGCTCGCGAGCTCGCTACTCAGGGGGCGTGCGGTGCGCACAAGCCTTGCAGGGACTAAGGGGCGACGGTCAGCCAGTCGGCGAAGCCTGACGGGTCGTGTCGGCCGAGCGCACCGTGCTCGAACAGGCCCCAGCCGGTGCGGGTGGTGCCGTCGCCTTCCCGGCAGACCGCCCGTCCGACATGGTCGATCACTCCGAACGGTATTCGCCCGACGACCTCCGGGCTGGTCATGTCGTAGGTGAGTCGCTCGGTGAAATCCTCACCGCGCCACACGCCGTGGGTCCAGTCCGGGTCGCCGCCGTACCCGCCGCCGACGTGGATCGGGACGGGAAGCAGTGACTCCACCTCGAATGTCACTGCCGAACCGTCCGATGCGGTGGCGGAAATGGTTGCGCCGGTGGGTATCCGGGTCCCGGACGCATAGTGCACGGAGATCCGCGGCCATCCGAGCTGTTCGACGCGGCCGTCCTTCCACACGCGGGAACAGTCGTTGAGGGTGCGGAATCCGCTCGGGTCCTCCTGGACGATGAGGACGAGCTGGAAGTCGTCGAAGGCCATCGGCACGTAGAGCCACCACATGCCCTCGAACGGCGGATCGGCCGGTCTCCCTGCGGGTTCCGGCTCGCCCACCGGCCGGATGCCCCAGGATCGGTCCCGGGTTCCGATCCAGGCGGTCGGGTCGACCGCGATCTGTTCGCCGTCGATCGTGATGGACCCTCGCCAGGTACCGACCTGCGCGAAGCGTTGCGCATCGAGCGTGACCTTGGTGCCCTGACGCATGACATGAGGTTGTTCCAGGAGTGGATCGAACAGACCCTCCCAGCGCAGGTCGACGGCGACGCCCTCGGTCTCCTCGAGCGTGAGATGCAGTGTGCGCAGCGGTTCGTCGACGGCGAGCCGATAACCGCCCACGTGCTGGTCCAGACGCGCGTCGTCGATGGCGTCGGACAGGTGGACCGCGGTCTGGGTGTCCGGGCCGTCGGCCGCCCGGCGCCGGATCAGGACGAAGGCGTCCTTGACCCCGAGATTGGGGTAATAGCCGATGCCGGTGATGAGGAAGATGTCGCCGCTGCGGTCGTGGGCGTTGAGGTAGGCACGATCGTAGAAGTTGCGGTCGGAGTTCGCGGGCCAGGCGATCGGTTGCGGCAGTTGATGAATCGGGAACTCGTCGAGCGGTCCGAGACCGGACATGTGGTCAGCCTTCCTCGAGGAGACGTTCGAGCAACGGACGGTGGTAGAAGAGCGTGCCGTCGATGTCATCGGGACGTTCGAGCTCGCCGAAGTGCACGCGTCGCGCGCCTGTCCGCATGAAGACGCAGCACCATTGCACCGCGGCGTAGACGTAGAACCAGCGCAGGTCGCCCAGTTCGGCCCCGGTCCGCTCCCGGTCCGCTCCCGGTACGTCGCGCGGACGTCCTCCTCGCGGAGGAGGTCGGGAAGGCCGGGCAGGCCGGCCATCGTCGCGAGCTCCTGGAAGACGCCGTGCGCGAAGATCACCCAGGCGACATCGAGTTCACGCGGCCCGATCCGTGCCATCTCCCAGTCGAGGACGGCGGTCGGCGTGAAGTCGACGAACATCATGTTGCCCAACCGGGAATCGCCCCACGACAGCACGGGGTCGGCGGACGCGGCCTCGTCGGGGAAGTTCGCGGTGAGCCAGGTCAGTGCGCGCTCGACGAGAGGCGAGCGGCCGATTCCCTCGGCGGACAGGTCGTACCAGTCCTGCAGCCACGCGAGCAACCGCGACAGGATGGAGTCCCCGGCGGGCAGGTCGTCGAGGAGGAACCCGAAGTTCTCCGTCGCGTCGGGGATGGAGTGCAGGTCGGCGATGACGTGGATCGCGGAGTCCTGCGCACGACGCCGGTCGGTGGCGTCGGCATCGGCAAACCAGTTGTCGCCGAATGTGTACGGCATGACGTCGGGCGGCACGTCGCCCTCCATGCGGTCCATGAGGAAGAACGGCGCACCGAGCAGCGATCCGGTCGGTTCGAGGTGGTGAACCCGCGGGACCGGCACGTCGGTCAGTTCGGCGACACGGCGCATGGTCTCGAACTGGTGGTCCATCCGGTACGTGCGGAACACCGGGATGTCGGCGGCGGAAGGCGCCATCCGCATCACCCAGTGCAGGGTTTCGGTCCCCGGCCAGGTCGCAGTGACCGAGATGGTCTCCGACGACATGCCGTTGGTGTCGCCACCCGCGCTCACCGTCACCTCGGGGGCCGAGTCCGGTGTGTCGGGTTGTTCGGCGAGCCAGGACGCGAGGATGTCCGGGACCGAGGTGGTGTCCCTGCTGGAGCGTTGTAGATGGTCGATGTGTTCGACCGCCGGTTCGGTGGCCACGGGCGCACCCCCAATATTCGCTACGGTGAGTAGCGTAATGACAGCAGACGGGTCGCGGAGCGCGCAGGGACTTCGGCAAAATCGCGACTGCTACGAGAGTTGGTCTCATGGACGCTGGACCCGACGGCGCTGATCTCGCCGGCACCGGTCTCGACGGCACCGGACTGATCGAGACCGTCGCCGGGCGTCCCCGTGACGCGCGGATCGACTCCGCCGTGCTCGACGCCGCAGCCGAACTCGTCGTCGAGGTGGGGTACCGCCGCCTGACGATGGCCGCGATCGCCGACCGGGCCGCCACCACCAAGACCGCGCTGTACCGGCGATGGTCGGGTAAGGCCGAACTCGTCCACGACGTCGTGTTCGCGCAGATGACGCGTCTACCGCCGTCGAGTGGCGAGATGGAGTCCGACCTGCGGTCCATGGTCGACGCGGCCCGGGACCTGTTCGCCAGACCGGTGACTCGGGTCGCGCTGCCCGGTCTGATCGCCGACATGTCCGCCGATCCGGCCCTGGCCGCCCGCGTCCACGCCGGTTTCGCCGAGGTGTTCGGTGGGGTACGCGAACGGCTGGTGGTGGCGGTCGAGCGGGGCGAGGTGCACCCCGACGTCGACCCGGACCGTCTCATCGAGGTCGTCGGCGGATCGGCGATGCTGCACATCCTGCTGCTCCGGGACCAGGAGTTCGACGATGCCTGGGCCGAGCGGCTGGTGGCCATCGTCCTGCACGGCGTGATGCGCTGACGCCGGCGAACACCGCCGACGTGCCGAATCAGCCGACGTCGGCACATACACTCTCAGAATGGCTACCCAAGACTCCGCCGACCCCCGCACGACGGACGAGATCGTCGAGAAGATCCTGTCCACCTACGACACCATCACCGTGGTGGGTGCCAGCGCCAACACGGCCAAGGCCGCCAACGAGGTGCCCGCGCACATGAAACACCTCGGCTGGCGGATCATCCCGGTCAACCCCACCGCCGACGAGATCGTCGGTGAGAAGGTGTTCCGGTCGCTCTCGGAGATCCCCGACCAGGTCGGCCTCGTCGATGTGTTCCGTCCCGGTCCGGAGTGCGCCGACGTCGCGCGTGCCGCGGTCGAGGCAGGCGCGACGGCGCTGTGGCTGCAGCTCGGAATCCGTTCGGAGGAGGCACGGAAGATCGCCGAGGACGCGGGACTGCTCTACGTCGAGGACCGCTGCCTGATCATCGAGCAGCGGCGCACCGGCATCGTGCCGGCATGACGAGAGAGTGACCGACGGTGGAATTACTCGATGACCTGACGCATCAACGACTTCCGCTGTTCCTCCTGTTCGCCTCGTTCACGGTGACGTTCGTCGTGACGCGGGTGATCACCCGACTGATCCGGGCGGGCAAGGGGCCTTTCAAGAACAATGTGTCCGGCGGTCTGCACGTCCACCACATGGTCCCGGGACTGATTCTGCTGCTCGTGGGAGCGTTCGTCTCCGTCGGCGTCAACGGCGTCGAGCCCGGCGCGTCCATCAGTGCCGTCCTGGTCGGTATCGGCGCGTCGCTGGTGCTCGACGAGTTCGCGCTGATCCTTCGTCTCCAGGACGTGTACTGGTCACGCGAAGGCCAACTCTCGGTGCAGGTGGTCGCCCTCACCGTCGCCGCGCTGGGAATGGTCCTTCTCGGCTTCAACCCGTTCAATGCCGAGGCGGACGTCGAGTTCGGACCCGTGGCGTTCGCGTTGACCGCGCCGATCAACATCGCCGCCGCGATCTTCTGCGTGGTCAAGGGCAAGTACTCGACGGCGATCGTCGGTGTGTTCATCCCGATCTTCGCCTGGGCCGGTGCCATCCGTCTGGCACGACCGAGATCCACCTGGGCCCGGCGCCGCTACTCGCCGGCGAAGCTGGAGAAGTCGACCGCGCGGGCGCGGCACTTCGACAAGCGTTGGGGGCGTCGAGGATTGAGTATCGGCGACTGGATCGCCGGGAAGCCGACCGACGATGCGGTGGATCCCGCGCTGCCGGAGGAGTCGGCGGACGAGGCCGGGGACGCGCTGGCGAGCTGAGCTCGGAGCGTCACTCCGGGTCGGCGAGGCGGAATTCCTCGCGTACGAGGTCGACGAACCGTCGCGTCGCGGGGGCAGGGTCGGTTCTCCAGAGAACACCGAGCCGTGCGTCGACGTCGACGCCGTCGATCGGGAGTCCGGCAACGCGTTCGTCGGCAGCCGCGATGGACGCGCTCAGGATGCCCGTTCCCATGCCGCTGCACACCAATTCGACGATCGCGTCGGGGGATGACGCCTCGATGGCCGGCCGGATGGGTCCGCCATGCGCGACCGCCGCGTCGTCGAAGACGGTTCGGATGCCTGCGCCGCGCGGCAGGCAGATGAGGGACCGGCGCCGGAGGTCGTCGAGTTGCGTGGCCTCGACCTTTCCCGATGTGTTGGCCGGGACAACGGCGACGACGGGTTCGGAGATGACCGTGAGTGATTCGATGCCGCGCGGCAACTCGTCGCCGTAGCCGGCGAGCACCACGTCGAGACTGCCGTCGGCCACCGATGCGATGAGCCGGTCCGACGGCGACTCACGCAGGCTCAAGGCGACTTTCGGGTGGGCGGAACCGAACGCGCCCAGCGCGGTGAACAGCGGTGCGACGGTACAGCCCTCGACCATGCCCACCGCCAGGCTTCCGCGCAGCAGGCCGCGGACCTCCGACACCGCATCAATCACGCCCGCGGCGGCTGCCAGCGCCGTGCGCGCCGCGGGGAGTGGTGCCCGCCCGGCGTCGGTGAGGCGGACAGACCTGCCCGACCGGTCGAAGAGCGCCGATCCGAGTTCGCGTTCGAGGCTGCGGATCTGTGCGCTGATGTTGGGCTGCGTGGTGTGCACCCGCTGCGCTGCGGCGGTGAAGCTCTCCTCGTCGGCCACTGCCACGAAGTACTCGAGCTGCCGCATCTCCATAACTTTCGATGATAGCGACCATCAGGACAATCACTTGGACTTATTTTGGCTGGCAACGCACCGTGAAGAGGTCCCTGTGACTCCGCCCGAGAGGAATCGTTGTGACCGCCTACGAGACCGCCCGAACTCCCGAAGACCTCACCAGGTTGTTCGTCGAGTACTCCAACGCCGGCGACGCGGACGCGGTCGCCTCGCTCTACCACGAGGACGCCGTCATGGCGTTTCCGCCGGGGCGGGTGACCAGGGGTCGCGCGGCCATCCGCGACCTCTGGGCGTCGGTCCTCGAACACCGTCCGACCTTCGTCCCGGAGTCGCCGCTGCCGACGCTCGCCTTCGGTGACGACCTGGCCTTGACCTCGACACCGCCGCGCGACGGAGCGGGGGCCCGTGCGCAGGTCGTCACCCGTCGTCCCGACGGCTCCTGGGTCCGCATCATCGATCAGCCGGAGTTCCAGACCCCCACAACCGGAGAGCGCGCCTGACACGGGAGTTTTCTGACAGCGGATTCAGCTTCCGTGCTAGCTTCGCTGTGTCGGGGATTACACCGGTGATGGCGTCGGTCACCGGGTGAGGCGCGAAGGGACGGATCTGCGTGGGAGTGCCTGAGGCCCGGGATGTGGCCACCCGAGTCGCCGAGCGGCTCAGCGCGACACGAGGCACTCCGGTGTCGGTCGATTCCGCCCGGCGACTACCCGCAGGTGCGAGCCGCGCGACCTACGCCGCGACCCTCGTCGACAGCGAGGGCAGACCCGAAGCGATCATCATCCGCGCCGTACCGGCGGCGCAGGACGACGGCGGACTCGGGGCGGAGGCGGAGGTCCTGCGGGCCGCCGCCGACGCCGGGGTTCCGGTGCCGGCGATCCTCGATACCGGCCTCGGCGAGGACAGCGTTCTCGGGTTTCCCTACCTCACAATGAATTTCATCGGTGGCGAATCGATCCCGCGTCGGATACTCCGCGACGACACCTATGCTGCTGCGCGTGACCGGTTCGTCCAACAGTGCGGCGGGATTCTGGCGCGGGTGCATCAGATCGATGCCGCTGCGACGCCGGGTCTCGAAGAACTCGTCGATCCGGTCGATGCGTTGCGCGCACTGTTCCCGCGCGAGTTCGACGCGATGCCGGCCGGGCTCCTCCTCGCGACCCAGTGGCTCGTGGCCAATCCACCGCCGTCGTCTCCCGGTTCCGGTGTCGTCCACGGTGACTTCCGGCTCGGCAACCTCCTCGTCGACGCCGATGGCGTTGCCGCGGTGCTTGATTGGGAACTGGTCCACATCGGTGACCCGGTCGAGGACCTGGGTTGGCTGTGCGCCAAGGCCTGGCGGTTCGGTGGCTCCACCCCGGTGGCCGGGATGGGCGAGCGCGCTGCGCTGCTCGACGCCTACGCCGAGGTGGCCGGGTGGCGACCCGCCGAAGAGGCGTTGCGCTGGTGGGAGCTGTACGCCACGGTGAAGTGGGGCCTGATCTGCGCGTTCCAGGCCAACCGGCACCTCGACGGCATCGAACGGTCCGTCGAGCTCGCCGCGATCGGACGACGAAGTGCCGAACAGGAATTCGACGCCCTGCTCGATCTCGGAATCGTGTCGCCCGAGGTGGTGCCGGACCCGTTGAGCGTCGAAACCTCCGGCCCCGACGAGGAGCCGCACGGCTCGCCGTCGTCGCTCGAGTTGCTCGAAGCGCTCGGTGGATTCCTCCGCTCCGATTCGGTGACCTCCGAGATGTCACCGCAGGTCAAGTTCCACACGCGGGTCGCCGGCAACGTCGTGGACGTCGTCCGACGCCAGGTCCTGCTCGGGCCCACCCACGCCGCGGAGAGCGCGCAACGACTGGCCGCCCTGGGCGTCACCGATCAGCGAGCACTGTGCGACGCCCTGCGATCCGGCGAACTCGACGGCACCGACGAGAAGGTGCGTGCCGCGATCGCGGCCGACGTGCGGGCGCGGTTGGTGGTCGCCAATCCGAAGTACTTCGCGGTCCCGCACCCGTGACATGACCACACGACAGCCGATCACCAACGAGAAGGATTCACCATGGATTTCGCACTGCCCGAGTCGCTGAGCGACTACCTGGATGAACTCGACGCCTTCATCGAGGCGGAGATCAAGCCTCTCGAGCAGGCCGACGACAACATCCGGTTCTTCGACCACCGGCGTGAGGACTCGCGCACGGACTGGGAACGCGGTGGGTTGCCGAACGCCGAGTGGGAAGCGCTGCTTGGCGAGGCACGGCGGCGGGCCGACGCCGCGGGACACTTCCGGTATCCGTTCCCCGAGGAGTTCGGCGGGCGCGACGGATCGAATCTCGCCATGGCGATCATCCGCGAGCACCTCGCGTCGAAAGGGCTGGGCCTGCACTGCGATCTGCAGAACGAGCACGCCATCGTCGGCAACAACATCGGGCTTCTGCTGATGCTGGAGTACGGCACCCCCGAGCAGCAGGAGGAGTGGATCGAGGGTCTGGCGGCCGGCACCAAGTTCTTCGCGTTCGGGATCACCGAACCGGAGCACGGCTCCGATGCGACGTACATGGAGACAACCGCTGTCCGCGACGGTGACGACTGGATCATCAACGGCGAGAAGACCTGGAACACCGGAATACACGCCGCCCACCGCGACATCGTCTTTGCCCGTACGAGTGGAGAACCCGGTGACGCACGCGGGATCACCGCGTTCCTCGTCGACCCGCAGGCGCCCGGCTTCCGCGTCGAGGAGTACCTCTGGACGTTCAACATGCCAACCGATCACGCCCACATCTCCCTGCGCGACGTGCGGGTCCCGAACTCGGCCGTGTTCGGGGCGGAGGGTGCCGGCCTGCAGGTGGTGCAGCACTTCTTCAACGAGAACCGGATTCGTCAGGCGGCGTCGAGTCTCGGTGCCGCGCAGTACTGCGTGAACCGGGCGGTCGAGTACGCCAACGAGCGGGCTCCGTTCGGTAAGAAGCTCTCGACCAACCAGGCGATCCAGTTCCCGCTCGTCGATCTGCACACTCGATGTGCGATGGTGCGTGCGCTCATCCGGGAGACGGCCTGGAAGATGGACACCTACGGCAACTTCGCCGCCTCGGCCGAGGTCTCGATGTGCAATTACCAGGCCAACCGGCTGTGTTGCGACGCCGCCGACCAGGCGATGCAGGTGTTCGGCGGACGCGGGTACTCGCGGCATGAACCGTTCGAGCACATCTACCGTCACCATCGGCGCTATCGCATCACCGAGGGCGCCGACGAGATCCAGATGCGGCGCGTCGCCGGATATCTGTTCGGCTTCGTGTCCGGCAAGGCGCCCAAGGGTGTGCGCACGTCCTGAGTAGGGTGGGCGGTATGCGAGATCGTGTGCGAGCCGTACCGGACGAGGTCAGGTCATGATCGCGGTCATCATCATCGTCGCGACCGTGGTGGTCGCCCTGTTCGTCCTGGGCGGGGCGGCGTGGTTCGCCTGGGACTCGGACAAACGGGTGCGCAGCTTCGCGCGGTCCACCGACCTCATCCCGGGCCGTCCTGGGCGGGCGCCGGAGAGCTGGACCACCGACAACACCCGAGAGGCGTTGCTGCACCGGCGTATCCGCTACGCGATCGCCGACGTGCACGCCAATCCCGCCATTCCGCACGACGATGAACTCGTGTCGGCGCGAGACCGCCTGGATGACGCGGTCTTCGAACTCGACGATCGCCTCATCGCGGCCGCCGACACCGGCGGCGACGAGGCCGTCGAGATTCTCGACAGTGCCGAATCGGCGGTCAAGGCCCTCGAAGAGCTACCGAAGAAGCTGTGGGAGGCGCCGAAGTCGGATCAACTCGCCGACCTGGATCGCGTGACGCGGGTCCTGTCGCGCGGCTGACGCTCAGATGACCACCGGACGCGGAGGCGGCTCCGGATCGGGCGGTCCTGGTTGGGGATCGGGCGGCGGCGTGGGCGTCGGGAAAGGCGGTTCCGGCGGAGGCTCGGGGATCGGCTCCGGCACCGGAACCGGGTCCGGAGGCGGCGGGGGCTGAGGTACCGGCTGATTCCCACGCGTGGGGTCCGTTACTGTCGGGTCCGATTCCGGGCGGTCCATGGGGGACTCCTCTCGACGTACGCGTCCGGTGTCCTTGTTCCGACGCTACGCCCGCACCTGCGGTCCGGCCACCGGGCTGCTCAAGCCTCGGTGAGATCCAGCAGCTTTCGGACCGTACGCAGGTTGCGGCCGGTTCCCTGCACACCCAGACCCCGGGCGATCGCGGGCGCGGTGAGTTTCGATCGGCCCGCACCCTCGGCGTATCGGATGTGGAGATCGGAGCCGATCACCTGCCGGACATCGCCGCCGAACTCCTTCTCTTCGAACGCCGCCACCTTGTCGGCGTCCGGTCGGGCGACGAGAAAGTAGATGTAGGAGTATTTGTCGTCGACGATCTCGAACGGGTGCGCGTCGAGCGCGGCACTCACTTCGGCGGGGGTGCGGCTGATGACCTCGCGGAAGAAGCCGTAGCGCTCTTCGATCACGGCCTCGAGCGCACGGTCGAACTCGGTGGGATCACCTGGTGGTGAACAGAGGAGATTGCCCGACGCGGTGTACGTCGAGACGTCCGTGGCCCCGAGTTCGGTTGCGATCTCCCGCAGTTCGGCCATCGGCAGCATGGCGCCGCCGACGTTGACCGCTCGGATGAGAACGATGCGCGTCGTCTCTGATTCACTCACCGGTCCATGATGGCAGGTCTCACAACTTGGACAGGTCGGTGCGCGCCAGCATCACGTTGTAGTCGTCCCAGCGGGACACCACGAAGTACAGATTCTTGCCGCTCGAGCGGGGGTGGATGTACGGCGTGTACAAACCGCTCGAGTGCGCGCTGGGGATCAGGACGCGCTCGCCGCTCCACGGGCCGACCGGGGTGGGGGACGTGCGCATCATGATCGTGCCGGCACGTTCGGTGAGCATCACGAACTTCTTCAGGTAAGCGTTGTAGGCCACCGACATCTCGCTGACCGGCAACCCGACGATCGGGGCGGCGTCGGCCGGATTCGGCGACCATCCATCACCGCCCCGGAAGTACTGGTAGCGGCTGAGATTCAGGATGTCGCCGGGCCGGAAGCGGGCCACGAACGCCGATCCGTGCCGACCGTTCGGCGTGCCGTACTGATAGATGTACTCCCCGCTGCGCAGAAACGCGCCCATCTGGAACCGGCTGTGACCGCGCGCGATCTGCGGAACGCCGGGTACGGTGAGGTCGAGGTTCACGCGGATCGTGTTGTTGTCGACGGTCCAGGTCTGACCGTTGTTGCGCGACACCGCGATCGCCGAGTAGTTGGTGCTCCAGCGTCCCGGTCCCAGCCACTTGTGGATCGACATGAAGCTCAGGAACTGGATGCCGTTGACCGAGATGCCGCCGGTCGGGATGCGTCCCACCTCGGTGTTGCGGACGCCGATCGCGTTGAACATCGGTTGTGAATAGGTGGGATGTGCGGGTGTCACCGAGGCGCCGGAACGGACGGCTCCGGGTATCGCGGTCGGGAAGCGGATGGCCTTGTCGAGATTCGAGTTCGCATCGCTGCGGAGCATCGTGTTGTGCCGCCAGACCATCTGACCGGCGCACCTGCCCCAGGTGTCGCCGAAAGCCATGAGGATCTGGCCGGAGCCGTTCTCCCACGGGACGCCGACATCGGTGGCCGTGATCCCGAAGCGGGTGTCCGTGCGTTCGGGGCTCCGTGGACCGGTGACCCAGGAGACGGCGGTCGTCGCGCCCTTGAGCTTCGGCAATGGTCCCTGCGGTTTCTTGCCGCCGGCGCGGTAGCTGCCGAAATCGGCACTGCCCCAGCCCAGGTCGCTGGATCCGGTGCTGCCCGTGCTGCCGACGTCGCCGCCGGTGATGCCGGTGACGTTGCAGACCGCCGCGCCGGCCGGTGGGGCCGCCGAGAGAAGGCCCGCGGCGAGTCCGATGGTGAGGCCGCCGATCACGAGAGTGCGGCGCGCAGGCGAGAGCGGGCGCAGGCGCACGCGGCTGCGTCGGGACATGCGGACCCCCTGTGACTACTGGTTGTTGCCAGTGTTGCAGAAGTAGCCGGTCCGACCGGTGGAGGTGGCCGAAGCTTGACCGGGATGTGACCCTTCGATTCGCCCTGCAGCCTTCCCGGCTGCTCAGGCGGCAGGTTCAGTGCCGGGTGGCGACCGCGAACGCGCGCCGGAACGGGAGGAGCGTGCCCCATTCGTGGCGCGGGTACGCCTCGGCGAGGCGGCGTTTGAGTTCGGTGACGAACTGTTCACGCAGGTCGGCGGGCAGGGCCTGGATGTAGGGCCGGATCCCGCCACCGGCGATCCAGTCGAAGACCGGATCGTCGCCGGCGAGGACGTGCAGGTAGGTGGTTTCCCAGGCGTTGACGCGGAAACCGTGATCGAAGAAGAACCTCAGGTAGTCCTCGGCGTCCAGGCGGGGGAAGGGGCGGACGTCGCTCAGCGACTCCGCGAACGGTTCGGTGGCGGCGAGCTCGGCCAGTACCGTGCGGAACGGGGCGTCGTGGCCGTTGGGCACCTGGATCGCGAAGGCGCCGCCGTCGGAGAGATGGCCCAGGAGGCGGTCGATGACGCCGAACTGATCGGGCACCCACTGGAACATCGCGTTGGAGATCATCAGATCGTACGGGCGGTGCGGTGCCCACTCGACCACGTCGGCGACGTCGAAGTTCGCGCGAGGATCGAAGTTGTCAGTGATGGCGCGGTCGACCATCGCGGCGGATTCGTCGATGCCGAGGATCTCGGCGGACGGCCACTGAGCGCGCAGATGTTTGGTCAGGTGCCCCGGACCGCAGCCCAGATCGACGATCGTCGTCGGGTTGGTGGGAATCTGCGCGATCAGGTCGAGGAAGGGCCTCGCCCGGTCGTCGGCGAATTGCAGATAGCGTGCTGGATCCCAGACAGCCATGTGTCCACCCTAGGGGTCGGCGGTGGTCGTGTCAGCAAGAAGACGGCTTCGGCGCAGCATGGTTCGGGATGTGAGCGGTCTGGGGAGCCGTCACGCCGCTGACGTAGGCTTCCCTGCGTGACAGATCCCGTGAACCCCGCTCTCGAGAACCCGACCGGCGCCGATGGCATGGCGGTCGTGGAGATCTCCACCGACGGCGCCTGCCTCGGGAACCCGGGCCCCGGCGGATGGGGTGCGGTGCTCCGGTACAAGGGCAGCGAGAAGCGGATCTCCGGGTCGGAACCCGACACCACGAACAACAAGATGGAGCTCACCGCGGCGATCGAGGGTCTCGCAGCGCTGACCAGGCCGTCGAAGGTGATCATCTACACCGACTCCACCTATGTGCGGAACGGCATCATGAAGTGGGTGGCCGGCTGGCAGGCCAACGGCTGGAAGACCAGGGACAAGAAGCCGGTGAAGAACGCCGACCTGTGGCGCCGCCTCATCGAGGAGGAGGAGCGTCACGAGGTGGAGTGGCGCTGGGTGAAGGGCCACGCAGGGGACCACTTCAACGAGATCGCCGACGAACTCGCCACCACCGCGGCGCGGGCGGTCTCCCGATGACCGCGGGGCAGGGCGCCTCCATTCCGGTGGCGATCGAACCGAACCACGACGAGCACCTCGTCGCCGCCGTCGAGCGCGCCGGCGGCAAGATCGTCGGTCTGGACGAGGCGCGGGTGCTGGTCTGGATCGGACTGCCCGACGACTTCCCCGAGCTGGCGGATGCCGTCGAATGGGTGGCGCTGGAGTCGGCGGGCATCGAGGACTTCTTCGACGCCGGGATCGTCGACGACCGTCGGGTCTGGACCAACGCCTCCGGCTTCTACGCCGAGAACGTCGCCGAGCATGCGCTGGCACTGCTCCTCGCCGGGCTGCGCCAGATCAACACCGCCGTCACCCGGCACTGGGACAAGGAACGGATCGACACATCGGTGCGGTCGCTGCGCGGCTCGACGGTTGCCATCGTCGGAGCGGGCGGCATCGGTGCATCCCTGGGGCCGCGGCTGAAGGCGTGCGGTGCGCGTGTGATCGCGGTGAACCGGTCGGGCCGCGACGTGCCGGGGGCCGATGAGGTACGACGCTCCACCGAACTCGACGCGGTGTGGGCCTCGACCGACCACGTGGTGCTGGCCGCACCGGCAACCGCGGAGACGCGGCACATGATCGACGCCGAAAGCCTTGCGGCACTTCCGAATCACGCATGGATCGTAAACATCGCACGGGGTCCGCTGGTCGACGAGGAGGCGTTGTACGACGCACTCGTCGCCGGCGAGATCGCCGGGGCGGCGCTCGACGTGACCGACCCGGAGCCGCCGGCGGCGGACCATCCGCTGTGGTCGTTGCCGAACGTCATCATCACGCCGCATGTCGCGAATCCCGCGTCGGGTCTGACGCGCGAATTCGCGCCGTGGCTGGCGAAGAATCTCCGCCGGTTCGCGGCGGGCGACGAGCTGATCTCCGTGGTCACCCCCGGCCGGGAGTACTGATCCGGGCGACTTTCTAGAACACGTTCTCGTTTTCTGGCGGTTCGTGGCAAGGTCGGGGAGTGATTCTCGACAGATTCCGAATCGATGACCATGTCGCCGTCGTCACCGGTGCCGGTCGCGGGCTGGGCGCGGCGATCGCCGTGGCCTTCGCGCAGGCGGGCGCTGACGTGGTGATCGCGGCACGTAGCGAATTCGACCTCGACCAGGTGGCGGGACAGATCGCCGACGCCGGGCGCCGGGCGCACGTCGTCCCGGTGGACCTCAGCAACGCCGACGCCACGGCCGCCCTCGCGCAGACCGCGGTCGACGAGTTCGGGCGCCTCGACACGGTCGTCAACAACGTGGGCGGTGCGATGCCGCGCCCGCTGCTCGACACGACTCCCAAACACCTGGTCGACGCCTTCGACTTCAATGTGGCCAATGCTCACGCTCTCGTCGTGGCCGGGGCGAAGCAGATGCTCGCGACGACGGGTCACGGCTCGATCATCAACATCACCTCGGCCGTCGGCCGGGTGCCGGGCCGTGCGTACGCGGCCTACGGCACCGCGAAAGCTGCTCTCGCGCATTACACGAGGATCGCCGCGATGGACCTCAACCCGAAGATCCGGGTGAACGGTATCGCGCCCGGCGCGATCCTCACGTCGTCCCTGGAGATCGTCGCCGGCAACGACGAGATGCGTACCGCCGTCGAGAACGCCACCCCGATGCACCGGTTCGGCGAACCCGAGGACATCGCCGCCGCCGCGCTCTACCTCGCCTCACCGGCGGGTGCCTACGTGACCGGCAAGATCCTCGAGGTCGACGGCGGGATCATCGCACCCAACCTGGACCTGCCGATCCCGGATCTGTAGTCGAGGTTTCGACGGGGCTCAACCAGCAGTGGTAGGGGCTCAACCGGCAGTGGTAGGGGCTCAACCGGCAGTGGTAGGGGCTCAACCGGCAGTGGTAGGGCTCAACCAGCAGTGGTACGGGCTCAACAGCCGTCAGGGGCGGATGTTCCGGGCGGCCTGCTCGACGATGGTCGCGATCCGTCTGGACTTGGTCTCCGGCCTCTTCGCCAGTGCGATCTGGCCGAGACCCTGCTTGCGGGCGCTGAGCGGGAAGGCATTCCAGTTGGCGCGCGCCACCGGGTCGGCGTCGAGGGCGGCGGCGAGTTCAGGGGACTCGATCCCGGCCTCGGCGTCGTCGAAGATGGACCACAGGCCACTTGCCTTCGCGTCGTCGACGACCGCCTGGCCGGCCGGTTGCATGCGTCCGGACTCGACGAGGTCGGCGATCCGCGCCTTGTTCGACGCCGCCCACGGGCTGTTGCGGCCGCGCCGGGTGAACCACAAGCCGCGCCGGGCCTCGTCGAAGACGCGGCTGTGGCCGTCGATCCAGCCCCAGCAGAGCGCTTCCCGGACCGTCTCGTCGTAGTCGAGCGGCTCGCGTCCGGAACCCTTGCGCCAAAACACCAGCCATACACCTGACGAGGTCCGATGGTTGTCGCGCAACCACTCTCGCCAGTCATCGACGGTGTCGAGAACGAGCTGAGGCGCGCCCGGATCGGCCATGCGTTCACCCTAATCGCGGACGGTCGGTCTCGGTACAGTTGGGCTGTGACCGGCATTCTCGAGTTCGCGAGCAACAACTGGTGGCTGATCTTTCCCATCGGTGGAGTCGTCGGTGGCTGGGCCGGGTCGATCGCCAAGTACAACGAGAAGCGGCGCAAGGACAAGATCGAGCTCGCCCGGATCAAAGCGGCCGCACAGACCGAGCAGCTGAAGCTGACCACGACGTCCGCCGAGCAGCTGCGCAAGACGCTGAAACAGCACGATGCGCTCAACGAGAAGTGGTTCGCCTACGAAGTCGACCTGGCCACGCTGATCGAGTACCCCCTGATGACCGACATGCGGGAACCGCTCACCCTCGCCTTTCATCGTGCGCGAGTCCACGCGGACGACCTGCGTCCGGACGCTCCACGTCCCGGTGACACCGAGTCGACGATCGCACCGGCCGACTTCGCCGACTACCGGGAGGCGGTCGGCGACTACGCCGCGGCCTTCGACGCCGCCGAACGCGAGGCACGCCGCCGCAAGCAGGCCGGTTTCTCGCCGATCGAACGGGAAGCCCTCGACCGCGCCCGCAAGCTCATCAGCGTCGCCTCCGACTCGGGTGCCACCGCTGCGGAACGCCAGGCCGCCTACAAGAAGGCGCGCGCCGAGCTCGACGGACTCATCGACGTCCCGCCGCCGGCGGCCGAACGGCTCGAGCGCCAGATCGCCGGTGCGCTCGAGCGGGGTCGTGGGGACTGAGGTTCCCGTTCTGTGTGCATGAAAGCGGGAAGTCGCGGGACATCGTGGCGGACATTCGGTCCGGGACGGTTCAGTTCCTGAGCAATCGCGAATGTCCTCGGGCTCAAGGCTTTCGGGTCTTGGTGAGTCCGATGAGTGCGGCGCATTGCAGTTCAATGGGTGACAGGTCGGCGAGTGACATACCCCGGTCGTCGGGCGATTCGGGTCGGTGGTCGATGACTTCGCGCATGTGTAGGCGTGGGTGATCGCCGGACGCCTCGTCGGGTCCGTAGATCTCGGTACGCACGTGTTGTAGGTGTTCGGCGAATCGTCCGGGTATATCAGGTGCCCGGTTGATGCGTTCGGGGTTGGGTGGAGCACCGGGTTCGGCATTCAGCTTGAATCACCCCAGGTTTTGTGCCGCCTCCAATGTGGGCTGGTCCTCGGGGCCGAGGCCAGCGTAGTGGAGCGTTTCG
>NZ_WXYI01000010.1:0-178683 GCF_009872315.1 Gordonia sp. YY1
CCACTCGACGCAATCCTCGATCAACTCGTCGAGATCACCCCACCCACCGACGACCCCACCGGCGTCCACACGTACTCGCAGCTGCGCCGATGGATACTGCTGCGCAACCTCGCCGATCACCAGATCGCCACCCACGCAGCACACCTCGACGATCTCGGCGTCGCGGAAAAGGCGGGTTCGACCACCAAGAAGCTGGTGATCGAGATGGGACTTCCACCTGCAGCAGCCACACGCACCGCCCGCATCGCCGAGCATCTCGGCACGCTGGGCAAGGTCGAAACCTGCGCCGCCGACGGCCGCCTCGCGGGTGAAGTTGTCGACGCCGTCGTGCGCGGAATGTCGACGATCGAGAAACGTTCCCCCACACAGCTCTCCGACGACGACCACGCCATCTACGAAACAGAGCTCCTCACCCAGGCCCTGTCGGGGGCCACCCCCACCGAAATACAGAAACACGCCCAGACGATCGGCAACACCATCGCCGACACCTCCGACAACGGAGTCCCCGCGAGCGACGACCGCACCCTTGACACGCTCTCCCACCACACGACCGATGACAGTCGCGTCGAGATCCACGCCAACGTGACGCAAGTCGTGGGCGAGAAGTTCATCGCCATGATCGACGAACGCAGCGTGCCCCGGCCCGAACCCGACGGGTCGCCCGATCGACGCTCGGCCGCCCAGATCCGCGCGGACGCACTGGAGGTGCTGTTAGATCAAGCTGCCGCAGGTGCGGCGATGGACACCATCGGCACCCCCAGAACCCAAGTGGCGTTGACCATCCCCGCCACCGGCGACCCCGCCACACTCCCCTGGACGGGCTCTGTCACCAACGCCATCGCCCGACAACTGTCGTGTGACGGTTCCTTGACCGAGATCATCATCGACGGCGAGACAGTGCCACTGCAGATGGGTCGCGAACGACGACTCTTCCCAGCCCACCTACGCAAGGCGATCATCATCCGCGACCAGACCTGCATCAAATGCGGTGCGCCGCCATCCCATACACAGGTCCATCACATCCAACACTGGACCGACGACGGTGACACCGACCTCGACAACGGCTGCCTGCTCTGCCAACGCTGCCACACCCAAGTCCACCACAACGGCTGGGACATCGTGCTGGGCTTCGACCGCCACCCGTGGCTCATCCCGCCGACCGCCATCGACCCGCAACGCCGCGCCCTACCCGCCTACAACCGCCGCACCATGCGACTCGACGACATCGCCGCCTGACACAGACTTACGCGCCAGCACCTTCAGCACCCGGCGTTCACCGAACATTAACCGGGACCGCATCCGTACCTTGACAACTCCACAGTGAAACACAGAGCCGCGCAATCGGTTCCGTTCCCGCCCAGCATCGCTGGGCGGGAACGGAACCGGTGACTACGGCGCGGTCGCCGAGAGCCCCGCAACGCGGAGGACTGTAGCCCGTCGAGGACGGCAGCCCGGATTCAGAACCCTTCTTGACCTGAAACCTTGCCAAGAGCAGGGGAATTCAGTATGTCCGGTTCGGCGCTGCACTGCGGCGCGATGGGGCCTACCAGGACCTCCTCGCCAGTCTCACCGCTCACGGACTCGCTGGTTCCGCGGCATCGGACTACGCCGAGATTCGCGACATCGTGGACCGCACCGGACTGTCGGTCGATCAGGTTCGCATGCTTCAGGATTGGGCCGACAGCAACCCGCTGATCCGCCAGCAGTACTTCGCGCGGACCGCGGTCACCGACCGCCTGTGGGATCTGACGTTCGAGATGCGGGGCGGAGTGGCCGCGTCGACCAGAGTCGGTCTACGCGCGCTCGGCCCGGTCGGCACCGTCGTGAGCACGGGCCTGGTGCTCCACGAGTTCGCAACCGCCGAAACGCCGCGCGACTTCGCCCACGCATCCGTCGAGGCCGCTGCAACAGCCGCACCCGTCCTGGGCCTGGTGGGTTGCGTGTTCGGTCCTGCCGGGTGCGTGGTGGGTGTGGCGGCCGGTACCGCGGCCGGCCTCGGACTCTCCGGCGGCAATGCCGTGGCCCGGCTGTGGTGGACTCGCTGGAGGCCTGATGCCCGCTCAGCCGGCGGGGGCCGTCGGCGGAGCCCTCACCGCCGCGTGCTCGGTCTCACCGCCGCGTCCGCGGTCACCGCGTCGAGCGCGTCCGTGAACGGCGGGATGAAGAACCGGGCACCGAGGACGCAGCATGCGTGACCACCGTCGACCTCGAAGCGCTGCGACCCGGGGATGCCGTCGAGCAGCAGTTGCTGACGTTCGGGTTCGACGACGCGGTCGCGGGTGGACACCACGACGGCGGTCGGGACATCGATCTCGTCGAGCCAACCGCGGGAGTCGAATCGCCCCAATCCGTTCCCGAATTCGCCGAGATGTGACAGCGGCGTCGAGAAGAACTGCCGCAGCGCCCAGACGGACGTATGCGACGTCGTCTTGTCGAGGTTCTTATCGGAAATGCGCGGAAGCATCCGGTAGAGCGGCGCGAGAATGCGACCGGTCCGTTGCGACGACCTCTGATGCCGGGGGTCGCTGGTGCTGAAGAACGGTCCCGTCGAGCAGAGCACCAGGCCCGACACCCGCTCGGGATGACGACGCCACACCAACTGGGCGATGCCGCCGCCCATCGAGAATCCGGCGGCGACGAACCGGTCGATGCCGAGGACGTCGGCGACAGCGGCCACGTCGTCGGCGCAGTCACGAAGATCGAAGTTCTCCGACTCGATACCGCGACCGTGCCAGCGGGCGTCGAGGGTGATCACCCGGTAGCGGTCGTTGATCGCCGGGATCGTCGGATACCAGCACAGCAGTCCGGTCGTCAGCACCGAATGCAGCAGGAACACCGCCGGCGCGTCGCGGGGTCCCGAATCGGTGACGTAGGCGCGGCCGCGACCGGGCAGGTCGAGCATCTGACCTTCGGGAATGTCCGTCGCCGGGTACGGCTTGAAGACGTGGCGGACTGCTCTGGCGGCACCGTTGAGAAACTCGGGGATCACGTTTACAAAGCTACGTGAGATGCTGGTCACATGATCGACATCGCCCGTCCGAAGATCGAGGGGTCGATCGCCATGGCCGACGGTGATCGTCGCATCGGGTTCGCCGAATACGGATCAGCCACCGGACGAGCCATCATCTGGCTCCACGGCACGCCCGGAGCGCGCCGGCAGATCCCCGTCGAGGCCCGCGGATTTGCCGCTGAGCGGGGGGTTCGTCTGATCGGACTGGACCGGCCGGGTGTCGGGTCGTCGACGCCGTACCGGTACGACAAACATCGCCGCCTTCGCCCCCGACCTCGCCGACGTGCTCGAAGCACTCGGCATCGACGAGTTCGCGGTCATCGGACTCTCCGGCGGCGGGCCGTACGCGCTCGGTGTGGCTCACGCGATGCCCGACCGGGTGGTCGCGGTCGGCATCCTCGGCGGTGTCGCACCGACCATCGGCCCCGACCGCATCCCCGGCGGCGCGATGCGGCTCGTTCCTGGCGCCGGCGGTCGGTGTCGCGGGGTCGCAGATCGGGCAGGTCCTCAGTGTCGCGCTCCGCTTCGCACGGCCGGTCGCCGAGCCGGCCATCAGCGTCTACGGACGGCTGTCCCCCGCCGCCGACCGCGAACTGCTGCAACGGCCGGAGTTCCGGGCGATGTTCCTCGACGACCTGCTCCACGGCGGCCGACGTGCGATGGAGGCGCCGTTCGCCGACGTCGTCGTGTTCGCCAAGGACTGGGGCTTCCGCGTCTCCGACGTGCAGGTCCCCGTGCGCTGGTGGCACGGCGACCACGACCACATCATTCCCTACGCCCATGGTGAGCACATGGTGTCGTTGCTGCCCGACGCCAAGCTGTTCGAGCTGCCCGGCGAAAGCCACCTCAGCACCCTGCACATGGCCACCGACATCATCGACGAACTGCTCGCCATCTGGGATCAGGCGCGGGCTGTGAAGTAGAGCGCGCCGGATTCCATACCCGCACAATTCACTCGCGCTACGGCTTTTCCGTTCGTCAGCGGCCACTGCAGTAACTGCTGTTGCTGGTGCTCACCAGAGTGGCCCATTTCTTTAGCACGCGTGAAAGATGCTGAAGCACCGTTCTTTTGACGACGCGAAGGCCTGTGGAGAAACCTGGCAGTCGAACGCCTGTTCGAGTACATTGGAGTCATGGCGGAGCTCACCACACTTCTCGACCAGCTCATCGAGATCACCCCACCCACCGACGACCTCACCGGCCGAACAACTTTCGAACAACTCGACACCTGGCGGTTGATAGGCAACGTCGCCGACCACCAGATCGCGACGCATGCAGAAAAACTCGATGATCTACACGTTGCACAGAAGGCTGGTTCAACCACCAAGAGATTGTTGATCGAGATGGGATTCGCACCCGCGGTCTCCACACGCGCGACCCGCATCGCGGAGAACTACTCGAGCTTGAGCAAGGTCGAGGCCTGCGCGGCCGACGGACGCCTCTCCGCCGACGTCGTCGACGCCATCGTGCGCGGCATCACGACCATCGAGAAACGCTCCCCCACACAGCTCTCCGACGACGACCACGCTATCGGCCCCTACCCGCCTACAACCGCCGCACCATGCGACTCGACGACATCGCCGCCTGACACAGACGCTCGCGCAGCAGGGTTTCGATACGGCTCGTCGCAAGCTCCTCGCCTACTCAACCAGCAGGGGTACCCGACATCTGCCGGGACCGCATCCGATCCTTGACAACTCCACAGTGAGAACACAGGGCCGCCCAGTCGGTTCCGTTCCCGCCCACCGTCGCTGGGCGGGAACGGGTCCGGTGACTACGGCGCAGTCGCCGAGAGCCCCGCAGCGAGGCCCAGCACGACGGCCATCAGCACCAGTTCGACGACGGCGTTGCGGATCGACGCGGCCTCGGTCAGTCGGTGGCGTTCGGCGGCGGGCACCCATCGTCGTCGATGCCAGAGGGCGACGCCCACCAGCGCCGCCAGGATGACGACCTTCGCCAGCAGAATCCGACCGTAACCGGTGGTGAACAGGGCTGACAGGCCGTCGATCTCCGTCAGTGCGGCAACCACGCCGGTCACCGCGATCACGCCGACGGCCCACGGCGCACGCTGCGAGAACACCGGCAGGCTGCGCGCCCACCCGGACCGGCCGCGGACCGCGATCACCATCGCAACGAGCAGACCGCACCACCAGGCGGCGGCCAGCGCGTGGGCGCCGACGAGGAACGGGCCGAAGGCGTCGTTGCCGGCGTGCCCGGCGATCGCGGTGGCCAGCACCCCGACCGCCGCGAGCACCCCGACCACGAGGACCGGGATCTCGACCGCGGTCAGCAGATCGAGCACCGCCCACACGACGATGAGCAGACCCGCGACCAGCGCGACCATCTCGGAGGCGCCAGAGTTGAGGACCTCGCCGAAGTCGCCGGCACTCACCTCGAGCACGTCCGTGCCGGACCGATCGGCGGTGCGCACCCAGGCGCTGATCAGCGTCGCCACCACCCAGACGCCCGCGAGTGCACCGATCAGTCTCGACGACGGCTCGGCGTCGACCGTGGGCAACAGGCCGAGGCCGAGAACCACGACGCAGACGCCGAGCGCGAGGGTCGCGGGAATCGCCACCGTGTCCGGCCCGTCGGGGCGGGCGAGCAACCAGCTCACCAGCAGTCCGGCGAACAGGGCCGGGACACCGGCCACGACCCTCACGCGTCAGCTCCGCGTCTTGGGGCGGCGGGTCAGCCAGAACACGACACCGAGACCCACGACCAGCACCACGACGGCACCGACGATGAAGTACCACACCGGGATTCCGTCATCGGACTGGTCAGCGGAGGCGTCGGCGAGCGGACCCGGTTCACCATTGCCGGCGACCGTCAGCTCGAAGCTGCGCTGCCCGCTGATGACATGTCCGTCGGCGGAGGTGACCCGGTAGTTGATCGTGTACTTCCCGGTCGGGCCGAGTTCGCGCACGCCGACACTCACAATGCTGCCGTCGACCTTGGGGTCACCGGACTGCCAGAAATGATCGTCGGGTCCGACGACGTTGAGCACCGCGTACGCCGACTGGATTCCCTCGTTGAAGGTGAGGGTGACGGTCGGCGGACCCGCGGGCAGGCTCGCGCCGTCGGCGGGATCGGAGGACACGAGACGCGAATGCGCCGACGCCACGGGCGCCGACCAGGTGCCGACCAGACCCAGGCAGGCGAGCATGGCCAAGGTCAACAGGAGCGAACGGCTGAGCGGGAGTGCGCGCTTACGCATTGCCACGTCCATTGCGTCGGGCAACCATCAACGCCGCGACACCGAAGACGGTGCCCAGTGCGCCGACGACCAGTCCGATACCGCCGAGCCAGCGGGCGGAGGAGTCGGCCTGGGCGGTCTCCGTCGCCTGCGACTGGGGCACGTCGGTGCCGTTCTCGGGCGCTGCGGCATGGTGTGCGCCGTGTCCGTCGCCGCCCGCCGCGAGGGTGATGGTCGGTGCGGGCTTCTCGGGCTCGGTGCCGTCGGCCGGGGTCGGCTGATTCCAGTCGGCCTTCTCGCCGTCGGCATAGGTCTGCAGCGTCGGGAGGGTGACGGTCTCCTGCTCGGGGAAGGGGCCGCCGGAGAAGCGGAACTGCCCGAACTGGCCGACCGGGACACCGGGCGAACCGGGTTCGGCGGTCCAGGTGATCTCGGTGACCAGGTCGTCCTTCTTGGTGACGACCGACTTCCAGCCGCTCATCACCTCCGGGCGCGCCGACTTCAGGCCGGGCAGGGTCACGCGCAGTGACGTCGTCGGAGCCGCGTCGGACTCGTTGGGGACGACCAGCGTGACGACGCCGTACCCACCCTGGGTGACGGTCGGGGCGTTGGCGGTGACGTGCGCCGACGCCGCACCCGCCCCGGTCAGGGAGGCGACACCGACGACTGCGGCAGCGGCGGCGGGCAGGACGAGGCGGCGAGCGGTCGTGGCCCGCGTCAGGACAAGGTTCTTCATCTGGGTTCTTTCTCAAGAGTTCGGAAGTCTGGCGTTGCGCACGACAGCACCGAACCGTCGAGGGTTCGGTGTGGTGGCGCGGGTCAGAAGCCGAGCGGAGGTCCACGAACGCCGGTCCCGCCGACGGGCGGAGCGGCGAGAACACCGGGTTGCGTCCAGAAGACCGGGCGTGCACCGGGCGCGAGCAATGCGGCGGGCGGCATCAGCGACGCGATGACCGACCCGATGACGGCCAGCATCTGCGCGCCGACGACGATCAGCACGGCGCTGAGCGGGATCGCGACGAGGTGCGTCAACAGCATCGGCAACGCCGGGGCGTCGTGGCCGGCGTGTGCGGCGTCGGCGGCGAGCGACCAGTGACCCGCGACCTGCGCGGCGGCCAGGATGCCGACGGCCGACGCGGTGGCCGGGACGAGGCGTCGGCCTCGGGTCGCCGGTTGCAGGAGCATCGCCGCGACCACACCGATCGCCGCGGTGAGCACCAGGCCACCTGAGCTGGGCATCTGGTCGCCGGCGGCACCGTGCGCGGCGATCGCGACGGCGGGCACCACACCGGCCGCGGCGACGCGTGTGAACACGTCGGGCGTGCGGACGGTGCGTGACATGGCCCCATCCTAAGGAGTGGGTCCCCGCGCAACCGACTCACCCAACCCGGCCAACTCGTCGGTGCGCGGTGAAAGAATCGACAGCATGTCGCTTTCACCGGCTCCTGTCGAGGTACGCACGGTCGAGGTCCGCGAGCTGTCCTCGCCCGACGAACTCGAAGAACTGATGCGGATCTTCGACGACGTGTGGCGGCCGGACCCGACGAGACGCCCGGTGGGCATCGACATGCTGCGGGCGTTGTCGCATTCGGGCAACTACGTGTCCGGCGCTTTCATCGGCGATCACCTGGCCGGCGGAAGTGTCGCGTTCCTGTCGGCGCCGGCCGGCGAGGCCCTGCACAGTCACATCACCGGGGTCTCCCGACGCGGACGCGGCCACCATGTGGGCTACCTGCTGAAGATGCATCAGCGGAAGTGGGCGCTGGCGCGTGGACTGACGACGATCACGTGGACCTTCGATCCGCTGGTCGCGCGGAACGCGTATTTCAACATCACGAAGCTGGGCGCGCTGCCGGTCCACTATTACGAGGACTTCTACGGCGAGATGGGCGACGAGCTGGGCGGCGACGCCGACTCCGACCGGGTGCTGGTGTCGTGGGCGCTCGAGGACCGTCTGCCCGAGGCCGTCGATGGTGTCGGGAGTGTGGAGGCGCTGATCGCCGACGGTGCGGTGCCGGTGATCGACGATTCCGACCGGTCGCGTCCGGTCGCCCATCACGAGCGGGTGGCCCCGGACGCCACCGTGGTGGTGGCGTTGCCGCGGGACGTCGAAGCGATGCGGGTGAGTCATCCGCTCGACGCGGCGCGGTGGCGGATCGCGCTGCGGGACGCGATGTCGCCGTTGCTCCTCGAAGGTGAGGCGCGACGGTCGGTGCGGTTCCTGCGGTCGGGTCACTACGTGTTCGGTCCGGCAGGGTCGGGGGTGCGGTGAGCGTCGAACTGACCCCCGCGGATTGGGGCCGGTACCCGCACACACTCGCCGACGTCCTGCCCGCGGTGTCCTCTGCGCTGGGAATGTCCGCATCGTCGGACCTGGTTGTGCCACCTGGCGATTCGGTGGTGGTGTTGCTCATCGACGGGCTCGGGGCGACGCTGCTGGAGGAGTACGCGGATTCCGCGCCGACGCTGCGCGAGCTGACCGCGACCACGCTGCGTGCCGGATTCCCGGCGACCACGGCGACCAGCATCCTGAGTCTGACGGTCGGGGCGGCGTGTGGCGTGCACGGGATCATCGGATACAGCTTCCGGCCCGACGACGACTGTCGGACACGGGGATCACGCCGGGTGCTGAACTCGCTGCGCTGGAGTCTCGACGACGCGCACGGCCCCTCGGCGCTGGTCACCTATCCCCCGGCTCTGGTGCGGACTCACCCGGGCAGTCTGGAAGCGCTTGCGGATGAGGGCGCTCGGGTGACGTACGTGATGCCCGGGGAGTTCCGCGGCACGGGTCTGACCCTGGCAGCGTTCCGCGCGCCCGGCCAGTACGTGCCGGCGGTGACCCCCGACGGGGTGCGCGACGGCGTCTTGGCCGCCGTGCGCGGACACAGTCGTCATCGCCGGTTCGTGTACGCCTACTACAGCGAGTTGGACACCGCGGGACACATCCACGGTCCTGGTTCTCCGGAGTGGCTGGAGAAGCTCCGGATGGTCGATCGGCTCGTGGCCGATCTCGCCGCCGAGTTGCCCTCCGGGACAACACTGCTCGTCACCGCCGACCACGGGATGATCACCGCCGACCGCGCCATCGACATCGACACCGCGCCAGAACTTCTCGACGGTGTCGACGCCGTGGCCGGTGAGGCGCGTGCGCGGCACGTGTACGCGACGTCCGGTGCTGCCGATGACGTCCTGAAGGCATGGTCGGGGTATCTCGGCGACGCGGCGCACGTCGTCACGCGGGAGCAGACCATCGACGAGGGGTGGTTCGGACCCGAGGTGACCGACGCGGTGGCGCGTCGGATCGGGGACGTGGTCGCGGTGGCGCGGGACTCGGTGACGCTGACACGCTCGACGAGCGAGACGATGGAGTCGAAGATGATCGGCCACCACGGCGCCTGGACGGCCGCGGAACAGCTTGTGCCGCTGGTGATCGCGCAGGGGTGACTCCTGCTGGCCGAGCAGCCCCCGCTGACCGGTAGCTGCCCACGCTGACCGGTAGCTGCCCACGCTGGCCGGTAGCTGCCCACGCTGGCCGGGTACCCCCCCTGCTGGCCGAGTAGCGACGACCGAGCGCAGCGAGGACGCCGCGTATCGAGGTCACGCCACCGGCGCATCCTCGTCGTCGGTCACCAGGTCCAGGCGCACGCCGAGGAGGCGGACCGGGCGGTCGATGTCGAACTTGCTGAGCAGGTCGGCGACCACGCCTTCGAGTTGATCGAAGTCGAGGCTCGGGGCGGGGAGCTTGCGGGATTTGGTGCGCGTGTAGAAGCTGGTGGTCCGGACGGTCACGGCCACGCGGAACGGGAGGCGTTCCTCGGCGACGACCTGGTCGAGCAGCTCGCGCAGCAGTTCGGCTGCCGCGGTACGCATCTCGGACGGTTCGGCGATGTCGGCCGCGAACGTCCGCGACTTGGAGTGCGACCGGGCGAGCCACGGTTCGGCGGTGATCGTCGAATCGCCACCGCCGCGGCACAACACGTACAGCCAGTTGCCCTGGTGCGGGCCGAAGGTGGCGATCAGGTCGTCGCGGGGTGTGGCGATCAGGTCGTTGACGGTCTCGACGCCGTTGGCGGCGAGTTTGGCCGACGTCTTGGGTCCGACGCTCCACAGGTCGCGAGTCGCCCTCTCCCCCATCAGGTCCAGCCAGTTGCGGTCGTCGAGCAGGAACACGCGCGGCGCATCGACGCCGTCGTCGGGCGTGGCACCGGGCGGCCGCTTGGCGAATCCGGTGGCCATCTTGGCGCGCTGCTTGTTGTCGCTGATGCCGACGCAGCTCGTCAGGCCGCAACGGTCGAGGATGTCGCGGCGGACCCGTTCGGCGAAGTCGACGATGGCGGCATCGTCGAACGGGTCGACCTCGGCACCCCGCGCACTGACACCGAGGTACGCCTCATCCCAGCCCCACACCTCGACGGGATGACCGGTCCCGCGCAGCACATCCATGACGTCGGCCGACGCGGCGTCGTACGCACCCATGTCCAGCGGCAGATACACCGCGTCGGGCAGCTTGCGGTAGGCAGCACGCAGCGGCATCCCGGCCCGCACGCCGACATCCCGCGCCTCATACGACGCGCAGGTCACCACCTTGCGGGCCTCGGTCGGATCGCCGTTGCCGCCGACGATGACCGGGACACCGACGAGCTCCGGACTGCGCAGCCGCTCGACCGACACCTGGAACTGGTCGAGGTCGACGTGCAACAGCCACCGATAGCGTTGCGAAACCGACGTGGTCACCCCGCCAGGGTAACCACGGACCGGCGATCAGTCGCCGCAGTCAGTCACCGCAGTCGGTCGCCGAAGTCAGACAGCGATACGGACGTCGATCTCGCCGAGTCCCACGCTCCGGCACGACGTGCGCAGCGAATGCGGGTTGTAGCGCAGCACCGACAACCCGCGGTTCGTCTCGGTCGACCAGCCGGCGAACGACTCACCCGCCTCGGCGATGAACCCGGTCAGCGCCGAGAGCGACGATGCGTCGAATGCGGCCACCGTGTGGGTGAGCACCTTCTCCAGCAGCGCACGGTCACGATGCAGCGGCGGCGGAACCAGATTCAGTGCGGGAGAAGCTGTTCCACAGTTCGTCGGATCGGTGAGCGCATGAACCGCGACGAGCAGGAAAGCGAGCGAGACGACGGCCCGCGAGGTGGGTTCCCCCGCCCGGCCCGGATACGACTGGATGAGGTGGCACACCTGCACCGGGCGCGGCGGCGTGGCATCGGCAGCCTCGCCCGAGCCGGGCTCGAGGAGCCCCAGTGCAGCCAACACCTCTTGCTGAGCGGACGAAACCGTCTCCGCGGCAAGCGCATCGGCATGCATCCGCTGCAATTGGGCGACGATCGCCTGGTGGCGTCGCGCCGCGTCGTCGATCTCACGGACCAGATGTTCGGTCAGTCCGAAGGTCGACGAATAGTGGGTCAGCGCCTGATATCCGGGCAGCACGATGTGCTGCTCGATGGCGATGGCCTCGGCGATTGCCGACGGTTCGAGAAATTTGCGGACGCTTCGCTTGGACGCGCGCGCCGACAGAGTCCTGGTCAACTGAGCCCTCCACACATGTAGACCACTGATGCTCCGAAATGGAATTCCCACCCCGGTGTTGACCCCCTACGCTTCGACACCCCCTTCGATGCCGTTAACGAAGCGCACGATCACAATAGCGAGGATTCGGACAAACCGTGAGTCGAATGACTGAAAACTGCGGAATTCGGTCATTTCGGATACCGATGCGCAGCGCAATGGGCCTTTTTACCCAGACTCGGTCGGCACATCGGCCCCCCGACACTTCACCGAAGACCCTTCCTTTCCCGCGCCCGGCGGGTTTCACTCGATTCAGAGGCTTCGACGGGAGGACTCGAGACGATGCACGCAGTGACGTTGACCGGACATCTCGACGAACCGCTGTCGCGGTGGCTGTGGCTGATCAAATGGTTGCTGGCGATACCGCACTTCCTGATACTGATCGCGCTGGACATCGCGTTCTTCTTCTGCACCGTCGTGGCCGGCTTCGCGATCCTGTTCACCGGTCGCTATCCGCGTGGCCTGTTCGACTTCAACGTCGGGGTCATCCGGTGGAACTGGCGCGTCGCCTTCTACACGCACTCCGCGTTCGCCACCGACCGGTATCCGCCGTTCGCGCTGCGTCGAACCGACTATCCCGCCGACTTCGATGTCGTGTACCCCGAGCGGTTGTCCCGTGGCCTCGTGCTGGTGAAGTGGTGGCTGCTGGCAATCCCCCACTACCTCATCCTCGCGGTACTCGCCGGCGGGTGGCTGGGCGGCCCGCTGGCCGTCGGATATGTGGCCCAGGGCGACGACGGCCGGGTGACCATCGCGCCGGTGCTGGCGCTCGTGGCGTTCTTCGCCGCAGTCGCGCTGCTCTTCACCGGCGCGTACCCGCGCGGACTGTTCGACTTCGCGATGGGCATCAACCGGTGGCAGTACCGGGTGTGGGCGTATGCGGCGCTGATGCGAGACGAGTACCCACCCTTCCGGCTCGATCAGGGCGGGGACGAACCGACCGACTCGACAGGAGCCCGCGATGTTGCGGTTCCTCTCCCGTGAGTTGCACAGCTGGCGGCTGATGCACGCCTCGTCCAACCGGCTCGTCCGTCCGACGGACCGGGTGGAAACACTTGTGCTGCTGGCGCTCTGGGTGTCGGCCCTGGCGGGCCTACTCGTCGCACTGACCATTGGCGGCAACACGTATGCCACCCACAAGGCCGCCGTCGAGGTCCAGGGACCGCGACATTCGGTGAGTGCCACCGTCGTCACGATGCCCAAGCCGGACGACGATTCGACCATCGTCGCCTGGCGGCGGCCCGACGGCTCGCGCGCCACCGCCGCGGTGGACACCGAACGGCACGACCGCGTCGGCCGGGTCCGCATCATCTGGCTCGACGACGAGGACAAGCCGGCGGACCCGCCGCGCACCACCACCACCGACGCCGTCGTGGAGGGCATCATGGCCGGACTCGGTGTCGTCATGCTGACCACCCTGGGCTGGTGGGGGCTGGCCCTTCTGGTCCGGGCGGCCGCCGACCGGCATCGCATGCGACGGTGGGAGGCCGAGTGCTGGAGTTCGACATCGACAGCCACCGCTGAGGGCCGGCCACGATGACCGTGCCCGACGAGATGGATGTCGATCCCCAGGAAGACATCCAGCAGCTGCTGAGCGACCTCGGATCGTCCCCGAACGGGTTGTCCCTGCGCGAGGTCGAGCGGCGCCGCCTGATGCACGGGCCCAACACACTCACCAGAACCCGCGGGAGCCGCTGGTTCGGTCAATTGCTCCGCCAGCTGACCCACCCCCTCGCGCTGTTGCTGTGGGTGGCCGCACTGCTGGCGTGGATCAGCGGTTCGCAGCCGCTGTCCGTGGCGATCGTCGTGGTGATCGTGATCAACGCGGCCTTCGCCTTCGTCCAGGAACGCCATGCCGAACGGGCGGTGGAGGCGCTGGCCGACATCATCCCGGTGACGGCCCGCGTGATCCGGGAGGGGCCGGAGGAGGAGATCCCGGCCTCCGAACTGGTGCCCGGTGACGTCATCCACCTCGCCGAAGGCGACCGGGTATCGGCCGATGCGCGACTCATCGGCGGTTCCGTCGAGGTCGATCTGTCCACGCTGACCGGTGAGTCGGTTCCCGTGCACCTGCAGACGCAGGCCGCCGCCGGCACCGGGCCGATCGTCGAGGCGACCGACATCGTGTTCAGCGGAACGAATGTCGTGGGCGGGGACGGCCGCGCGGTGGTGTTCGCCACCGGGATGCACACCGAACTCGGGCACATCGCCTCGCTGTCGCAGCGGATCGGTCACGACGAGAGTCCGCTGGAGCGGCAGGTGAAACGGGTGGCGTGGCTGATCGCCGCCGTGGCCGTCGCGATGGGACTCGCCTTCATCCCGCTCGGCACGGCGCTGGCCGGCCTCTCGCTGCGCGATTCGGTCAACTTCGCGATCGGGTTGCTGGTGGCCAACGTCCCCGAGGGACTGCTGCCCACCATCACCCTCGCCCTGGCGCTGGGCGTTCGCATCCTCGCGCGCAACGGTTCGCTGGTCAAACGGATCTCGGCGGTGGAGACACTCGGGTCGACGACGGTGATCTGCACCGACAAGACGGGCACCCTGACACAGAATCGGATGACGGTCACGCAGATCTGGACACCGGCCGGCGTCGTCGGACTCCCCCTCGACGGAACCCCGTCGGCCTCGCTCCGACATGTGGCACAGGTGATGACCGATTGCTGTTCGGCGACCATCGATGTCGACGAGTCCGGGACGATCACCGAGTTCGGCGACCCCACCGAGCTGGCGCTGCTCCGGGCGGCGTCCGGTCTCGGGGTCACCCCGCCCCGTGCCGGCGATTCCACGGCCTCCCGCACCACGGGCGGGCCGGCCGCAGTGCGCCGGACGTTCGCCTTCGATCCGGCACTGCGGCGGATGTCCACGGTCGTGCCGACCGCCGACGGCGGACGGGTCAACGTCAAGGGCGCACCGGAGGAGGTCCTCGAGCTGTGCACACACCTCGCCGATCGAGCGCTGACCGCCACGGACCGTGCGGAACTCCACGCGCTCATCGCCCGCTGGGCCGGTCAGGGTCTGCGGCTGCTCGCCGTGGCGTCGAAGTCCGTCGGCCCGGCACAGGTGGGCACCATCGACCGTGCCGGCGCCGAACGTGATCTGACGCTCGACGGCATCGTGGCGATGATGGACCCTCCCCGCACGGGTGTCCGTGAGGCCATCGACGTCTGCCATCGCGCGGGCATCCGCATCATGGTCGTGACCGGCGACCATGCCCTCACCGCACGGGGGATCGCCGAGGGTGTGGGCATCGGCTCCCATCACGGACTCGAGGTGATCAGCGGACCCGATCTGGATGCGATGCCCGAGACCGAACTCGACCGGCTCCTGGAGCGCCGCACCGAACTGGTCTTCGCCCGCACCTCCCCCGAGGCCAAACTGCGGATCACCGACGCGCTGCGCGATCTGGGCGAGGTGGTGGCGATGACCGGGGACGGGGTCAACGACGCACCCGCGCTGCGCAGGTCGGACATCGGTGTCGCGATGGGACGCAACGGCACCGACGTGGCCCGGGAGGCGGCGACGATGGTGCTGACCGACGACAACTTCGCCACCATCGTCACCGCGGTGGCCGCGGGTCGTCGTGTCTACGACAACGTCCGCAAGTTCATCGTGTACATCTTCGCGCACGCCACCCCGGAGGTCGTGCCGTTCCTGATGTACGCCCTGTCCGGCGGCAACATCCCACTTCCGTTGACGGTCATGCAGATCCTCGCCATCGACCTGGGCACGGAGACACTTCCCGCCCTGGCCCTGGGTCGCGAGAAGGCCGAACCCGGTCTGATGAACCGGGCACCGCGCCGCCGGACCCAGAACGTCGTGGACCGGGAACTCCTGTTTCGGTCGTGGGGACTCCTCGGCGGGGTGTCGACGATCCTGGTGGTGGCCCTGTTCCTCGGCACGTTGTGGCGGGGTGGCTGGCACTTCGGCGACCCGGTGGACAGCGGCCCCCTCCACTCGACGTGGGAACTGGCCACGACCATGACCTTCCTCGGCATCGTCGCCTGCCAGTTCGGCACCGCGATGGCCTCACGGTGCCAACGCGCACCGCTGAGTTCGATCGGCGTGTTCAGCAATCGGCTGTTGTTGTGGGGCTTCGCCTTCGAGCTCACCTTCGTCGTGGTGGTGGTCACGGTGCCGGCGTGTCAGGACCTCTTCGGCACGACGACACCGCCGGCGGATCTCCTGGTGTGGCTGCTACCCATGCCCGTCGTGGTCTGGGGTGCCGACGAACTGTACCGGTGGGCGCGGCGCCGAGGGCAGGCGGATGCCCGCTCCGCTCACTGATCGTCCACGTCCTCGAGGTCGGCTCCGGACAACCAGGCCTGCGAATCGTCGATGCCGACGTGCGGAGGCAACGGCGGCAGGCGGGTTCCGAACACCTCGTGGGTGAGTTTGCTCAGTGCGCGACATTCCTCGGCCCAGGACATCCGTCCGGCAGGTGTCGTCTCGTAGGTGCGGCGCTTCTGGTATCCGATCATCTCGTCCTGGGCGGCGAGGAGGCCGCGTCCGATGAGTTCGTCGAGAACCAGACGTAGGTCGCTCGGCTGCACCCGGTAGCCGCGGCGCACCAGCTCCTCGAGGACTCGGTCCTGCGTGCCCGGCTGCAACGCGATACCCAGGATGTGCACCCGTATCGCGGCGCGTTCGATCGCTTTCATCGCCGCTCCTCCCTTCGTCGGGGATCCTTCCACAATGCACCGGATCGGGTGTGCCCGAAAGGGTCGCAGTGCCCCGATTCGACGGGTGTGAGCGCAGGTCAGCCCGCCCGCGTCGAGGAGCCCCGATCTCCTCCCCGGTGCCGGACACCACGGCATGAGTCGAAATGCCCTTACGGGACGGCCCGGACCGGAGGAGATTTGGATCGGAGGCCATCTGGCGACCGCATACCCTTCCGGAGGTGATTCACGTGCCGCACATACTGACCGTCACGATGAATCCCACGCTGGACATCCACTCGACCGTCCCGCGCTTGCTGCCGAGCTCCAAGATGCGTTGTGGCCATCCGCGTTACGACCCCGGTGGGGGTGGTATCAACGTCGCTCGCGCGGCGACGCGGCTCGGCGTCACCGCCACCGCGGTCTTCACGAGCGGCGGGTACACGGGGCAGCGGGTGGAGTCGCTGCTCGCCGCCGACCCCCTCGAGGCATGCCCGGTACCGGTGGCCGAACCCACCCGTGAGTCACTGGTGATCGTCGACGAGCACAGCGGCGAGTGCTACCGGTTCGTGCTGCCCGGTCCCCACCTGGAGGCCGACGAGGAGCTGCGGTGCCTGAAGGTCATCTACGAGAATGCCTCGGCGGCCTCGATGCTGGTGGTCAGCGGCAGCCTCCCGCCGGGGTGTTCACCGGGTTTCTTCGGCGCGGTGTCGCGAATCGCCGCTCATCACGGGTGCCTCCTCGTCGTCGACACCAACGGCGCCGCGCTGCCCTGGGTGACCGGCGCCTTTCTCGTCAAACCCAGTGTGCGGGAACTGCGCGACCTGACCGGCGCCCCACTACCCGATCGTGCCGCGCAGGTCGCGGCCGCCCGGGACCTGATCCGTCACCACATCAGTGAGGTCGTCGTGGTGTCGCTGGGCGCGCAGGGCGCGCTGGTGGTGACCGCCGACGAGGATCACGATGTCGCCGGGGTGCCGGTGCCGGCAGGCGTGGGGACCGGGGTGGGTTCGGGCGACAGCATGGTCGCCGCCATCGCGGTCGCCCTCACGCGGGGATGGCCGATCGTCGACGCCGTCCGCTACGGCACCGCGGCCGGTGCCGCGGCGATGCTCACCCCGGGTACCGAGCCGTGCCGGGCACAGGATGTCGATCGGCTGTACGGGCAGACATCCCCGGTGTCGTCGGCGTGACCACCGGGGCGGGCGACTAGGAGTCCCCGAGCCGTTCGTGGATCACCGCGTCGACGAGCAGGCGCCGTTCGGCTCGAGCGACGTGCAGCCGTGTCGCGGCGACGGCGTCGGGGTTCACCGACACCGAGGTGATCCCCATCTTCACGAGCAGTTCCGCGAATGCCGGGTTGGTCGACGGAGCCTGCCCGCACAGCGACGAGGTGATCCCGCAGCGGCGCGCCGTCGAGATGATCTGGGCGATGGCGTCGAGGACCGCCGGGTCACTCCCGTCGAACAGTTCGGCGCACGATTCGGAGTCACGGTCGACGCCGAGCATCAGCTGGGTGAGGTCGTTGCTGCCGATCGACACCCCGTCGATGCCCGCGTCGACGTACTCCGGCAGCCAGTAGATCACCGAGGGGACCTCGGCCATCACCCAGCGATGCAGCCCGCGGTGATCACCGAGAGGGCTCTCGTCGATCAGCTCCAAGCAGCGTTCGAGTTCCCAGCGGGTCCGCACGAAAGGCAGCATCAGATGCAGGTTCGGGTGGCTCTCGCGTGCCCGTGCGAGCGCCTCGAGCTCGAGCCGGAAGACCTCCGGCTCACGGACGTATCGGTAACAGCCGCGGAAGCCGATCATCGGATTGCGTTCCTCCGGCTCGAACTCCGCACCACCGTCGAGGCCACGGAACTCGTTGCTGCGCAGATCGGTCGTCCGGTACACCACCGGCCGGGAACCGAACGGTCCGGCGATGGAGGACAACGTGTCCGCCATCGCCGAGACGAAGGCGTCCGACTCGCCGGCGGCGATGACCGCCCGCGGATGACGGCCCGACAGCGCCTCGGTCAGCATGAACTCGGCACGCAGCAGGCCCACGCCGTCGACGTCGGTCGCCCCCACCTCCGCGGCATGCGTGGCGGAGGCCAGGTTCACGTAGATCTTGGTCGCGGTGATCACATCCGAACGCGGTTGCGGCGCCGAGGCTTCCGTCGTCCGCGCGACAGTGGGCCGCGCCGTCCGGCCGGCGGTGACCTCACCGGAGCCGCCGTCGACGGTCACCGTCGCACCCTGCTGCAGATCGGTTGTCCCGGTGCGTGTTCCCACGATGCACGGCACGCCGACCTCACGGGCGACGATGGCGGCGTGACAGGTGATGCCACCCCGATCGGTCACCACCGCCGACGCGCGCCGGATGGTCGGCAACCAGTCGGGGTCGGTCATCGGGGCCACCAGCACCTCGCCGTCCACGAGCTGGTGCCCGTCGCGCGGTGAGTGCAGGATGCGGACCTGTCCGGTGGCGATTCCGGGGGCGGCCGCGAGGCCGTGCACCAGCACCTTCGCGCGGGGTGGCGCCACCGACCCCTGCGTATCGGCGCGGCCCGTCGTGGTCTGCTCATCGGACAGTGTGGTGATGGGCCGGGACTGGACGATCCAGATGTGGCCCTCGGGATCGACGGCCCATTCCATGTCCTGCGGGCGGCCGTAGTGTTGTTCGGCCTGCAACGCCATCCGCGCGATGGCCTGCACGGTCGCCGGTTCGATGACCGGCTCGGACCGGCCGGCCGGCACCGGTTCACGGCGATCATGGCCGTCGTCACCGCGCACGATCCGGAACTCCTGGTTGCCCAGACTGGTCTGCAGTATCGAACAGTCCGTTCTCGACACCAGGAAGGTGTCGGGGGTGACCGCGCCGGACACCACGGCCTCGCCGAGTCCTTCGACGGCCTCGACGACCAGATGATCGAGGTTCCCGGTGACCGGGTCGGCGGTGAAGACGATGCCCGCGGTCGCCGACGCCACCATCTTCTGCACGACGACAGCCATCAGGGGCTCGGAGGTCAGGCCCTTCTCCGCGCGATAGGTGATCACGCGGGGTGAGAACAGCGATGCCCAGCACCGCACGATCGCGACCAGCAGATCGTCCGGACCGCCGATGTTGGTGAACGTGGCGTTCATCCCCGCGAAGGAGGCGTCCTTGCCGTCCTCGCCGATCGCCGACGACCGCACCGCCACGTTGACGTCGGAGCCGCCGTCGGCCAGCCGCCGGTATGCGGCGAGCGCCTCGGCAGAGATCTGCGGCGCGATACCGGCCTTGGTCACCATCTCCGCCATCCGGTTGCTCAGGTCGTCCATGCGTGCGTCGTCGCCGACGGCCGACAGCGCCTCCCGATGGGTGGCGAGCAACTCGGCGCGAACCCCGCCGTGTTCCATCGAGACCGCGAACGATTCCGCGGTCAGCGCGAATCCGTCCGGCACCGGGAGTCCCGCGGTGACGAGTTCGCCCAGGTTCGCGCCTTTGCCCCCCACCAGTGACAACTGATCGAATCCGAGCTCCGAGAAGGTCAGCACGTGCGTCATATACCCACGATGGTCTTTCCTCGGGCCTTCCCCTAGTGACCAACGGCGACGGCGGAAGTGACCAAAGTCCATGTCTTCGCTTCGACGAGGTCGACACCAGGTGTGTTCCGACGTTCGTCTCCCGGCCGGAGGCCATTCGGCACTTGAGCCGCGGCGGGTCGGCGGGGTCGAATGACGGTGACGGAACCGTCCGACGGAAGCCGGGGAATCATGGTGACCCTCCGACACTCGACTCGCACCTGAGATGGCCACTCCGCATCCCGTACCGTGGCCGCGGGCGCTGATCGCCTTCGGGCGATGCTCCGCCGAGGTCGTGCGGTCCCTGATCGGGCGGCGACTCCACCAGCCGCTGCCGAACCTCGGGCGCGTCGTCGCCTTCGCCGACGGGACCACCGCCACGGTCTACCGCGAGACGCGTCGCGACAACCATCCGGTCACCGAGCCGGTCTGCCTCGTCGTCTCCTTCCGGTTGCGGTGGGTCGACGGCAACCGGCTGGCGCACCGCGTCTTCCGGGTGGAGAGCGTGTGCAACACCGTTCTGTTCGCGGGCTTCGACGGATTCGTGTCGAAGCTGTGGATGACCGCCGACGGCGACAATCGTTACCGCGGCATCTACGACTGGGACGGGTACGACAGCGCCGTCGACTACGTCAGCGCCCTGTGGTGGCCGCTGATGGTGGTCGCCGAACAGGATTCGATCCACTACCACGTGGTCGGCGACCGGACGCGGGATTCGCTCCTCGCCGGTGGCGGCCCCGTCCCGGATCAGCGTGAGTGGTGGCGACCGGTGAGGCGGGGCGGATGAGGCGTCGGCTCAGCCGGCGTCGAGAATCTCCCGGGCCCACCGATCCACGTCGTCCCAGTCACGGGCGTCACCGTATTTCCCACCCATGAGCCGGAACAGGATCCGGCCGAATCCCGGCCAGTCACCCCGCGCTATGGCACCGGCGAACGCACGATGGGATCGCAGGGCCCCGCTCGCCTCGATCGCGGCGACCGCGCGCGGCAGCGGAGTGCGTGGACGCAGGAAGCGTGCGACCCGCGGTGACAGGAAGGTCGAGGTCGCGCCGACCGAGGAGACCGAGAACGCCCACACCGGGCTTCCGGAGTCCTTCGCCACCGACTCGGCGACCTGCTCGGCTTCCGGCAGCCACTGCCCGTTGTGAATGGCGCTGCCGATCACGAGCCGGTCGGCCCGGTCCGGGCTCCGGTCGCCCTGCAGCGGCCAGAGTTCCACCGAGTCCCCGCCGTTCCGCAACCCGTCGGCGATCCGTTGTGCGATTCCCTCGGTGGCTCCATGAGCGCTCCCGTACGCGACCACGGTGTGCATGTCGAAACCCCGATCTCTCAGCTGGACGACGCCGTCATGGTATCCCCGTTCACCCGCGCTCCGGGCTCACAACGGCCCGCTCGGTCAAGAGGTCGGGTAGATGTCCTTCGACCCTCCTGCCGGGGGTGCGCCCGAGCGTTCAATGGTGGTGTCCCCATTCACTCGCGACGACGGAGGACCATCATGGCCACACCAACACACCACACGACCCGCTCCCTCCTGCCCGACATCGCCGACCTCTTCTCGACCATCCCCGCCGTCGGGATGCTCCGCCCCAGCGGTCACCTGATCCGGGTGGAGGAGGAGCTCGCCGACGACAAGTACGTCGTGCGCGCCGAACTCCCCGGCGTCGATCCCGCCAAGGACATCAACGTGACCATCCTCAACGGGATCATGACGATCACCGCGCAGCGCACCGAACGCAGCAGCCACGACGGCCGCTCCGAGTTCTCCTACGGTGAGTTCACCCGGTCGATGTCCCTGCCGAAGGGCTTCGTCGAGGACGACGTGAAGGCCGGCTACCGCGACGGGATACTCACCGTCACGGTGCCGCTGACCGCACCGAGCAACCCCGGAAAGCAGATCAAGATCGAAAGCTCCTGAAACACTTGAGCACTCGCGTGCGCCTGCTGGCCAAACCGTCGGCCGAGGCGCTCCTGCTGGCGGCGACCGTCACCGCGTTCGTCGCCGGCGGGGCGTTCTGGGTGGCGGGGTCGGACCGGCCCGCTGACGGGCTGTGGATCGCCGGCACCGTCATCGCGCTCATCCCGTCGCTGTGGTGGGTCGTCGCCGGCCTCCGGCGCCAGAACTTCGGGGTCGACATCATCGCGTCCCTCGCCCTCGCCGGGACGCTGATCGTCGGCGAGTACGCGGCCGGAGCGCTGATCGGCGTGATGCTCGCGACCGGCCGGCTGCTCGACGCGTCCGCCTCCCGCCGCGCACGCAAGGATCTCAGCGCCCTCATCGACCGGTCCCCGTCCCTCGCCCGCCGCCGCGACGGTGCCCAGGTCACGGTCATCGCCGTCGACGACGTGCGGCCCGGTGACGTCCTGTCGGTGGGCAACGGCGAGATCGTTCCCGCCGACGGGTGGCTGCACGACGACGCGGTGCTCGACGAGTCCGTCCTCACCGGCGAACCTCTCCCGCGGACCCGTGCACGAGGAGACGGCGTCCGCTCCGGCGCGGTCAACGCCGGCGGCACCTTCGAGCTGACCGCACGTTCGGTCGCCGCGGAGAGCACCTTCGCGGGGATCGTGCGAATGGCCGGCGACGCCGCGGCCGACCGCGCGCCGGTCGTCCGGATCGCCGACCGTCTCGCCGTCTGGTTCGTTCCGCTCGCGCTGGGCGTCGCGGGCATCAGCTGGCTGGTCAGCGGTTCGATGACCCGGGCGGTGGCCGTCCTCGTCGTGGCCACGCCGTGTCCCCTGCTGCTGGCCGCGCCGATCGCGATCGTGGCCGGCCTGTCGCGGGCCTCCCGGATGGGCGTCATCATCCGCGACGGCGGAGCACTGGAGAGCCTCGGGCGCGCCCACACGCTGATGGTCGACAAGACCGGCACCCTCACCACGGGCCGGCCGGAGCAGGTCGCGGTGACCGCGGCCCCCGGCGACGACCCCGTCGAACTCCTCCGGCTGGCCGCGTCGCTGGAACAGCTGTCGCCGCACGTCTTCGCGACCGCCATCGTCGGCGAGGCGAACCGTCGCGGTCTCGAACTGACCGTCCCGACCGCTGTGCAGGAAAGTGCGGGACGGGGCGTCTCCGGCCTGGTCGACGGCCGCGCCGTCGAGGTGGGCGCGCGGAGCACCCCGGACGGCGACTGGGCGCGGGCCGTCGCGCGCGGCAGCGAACTCGACGGTGCCGCCGTCGCCTGGATCGAGGTCGACGGCCGGCCGGCCGGTGCCATCGCGATGAGCGACCCCATCCGCCCGGACGCGCCGCGGACACTACGCCGCCTCCGCAGCGCCGGGATCGAGCGGATCGTGCTGCTCACCGGCGACCATCCGGCCACCGCCGTGGAGATCGGCACCCTGCTCGGCATCGACGAGGTGTTCCCCGACCAGAGTCCCGCCGACAAGGTCGCCCACGTCCGGGAGGAACGGGCGGCGGCGTCCACGGTGATGGTCGGCGACGGGGTCAACGACGCCCCGGCCCTGGCCGGCGCGACCGTGGGGGTCGCGCTGGGCGCACGCGGGTCGACCGCCAGTGCGGCGGCAGCCGACGTCATCCTCACCACCGACAGCATCGAGCCGCTCGCCACCGCGATGGAGATCGCCCGCCGTTCCCGCCGCATCGCGCTCCAGAGCGCCGGGGTCGGGATGGGCCTGTCCCTCGCCGCGATGATCGTGGCGGCGTTCGGATTTCTGCCGCCCACCGCGGGTGCCCTGCTCCAGGAGGCCATCGACGTCGCGGTCATCCTCAACGCGCTGCGCGCGCTCCGGGCACCACAGAGCGACATCAAGATCGACCAGTCGACCGATGTGCTGCTGCACCGGTTCGCCGCCGAACACGATGCGCTGCGGGAGAAACTCGCACTGCTGACGATCACCGCCCAACGGCTCGTCGACCTGTACTCCGCACACCATCCCGAGACCACCGACGAGGCGGCCGAGCTCAACGGGTTACGCGAGGTCGACGACCTGCTGACGACCACGATCCTGCCCCACGAGCACGCCGAGGAGGACTTACTCTACCCGGCACTGGCCAAACCCCTGGGCAGCAGCGAAGCCACGGTGACCATGAGTCGCATGCACGCCGAGATCGACCGCCTGGGCCGCCGGGTGCATGCTCATCGTCTGCGCGCGGATCGATATGGCCGGGTGACCGACGACCAGCGCATCGACGTCATCGCGACCCTGTACGGACTGCATGCTCTGCTGCGTCTCCACTTCTCGCAGGAGGAGCAGACCTACTTCGCGCTGGCCAGCACGTCACCGGCCGATCCCGTGACCGGCGAGACGACGAGTCCCTGATCGCGGCTCAGGGCTTGTGGTGCGTCACCATCACCGGACACGACGCGACCTGCAGGACCGCCCGGCTCGTCGATCCGAGCAGCAGCCCCCGGAAGCCACCACGACCCCGCGTCCCGACGACCACCAGTTGCGCCGACTCCGCGGCGTCGACGATCTCGTCCGCCGGTGACCCGATCTCCACGCGGCGTTCGATCTGCACGTCCGGGTAGTCCTCGGGATATCCGGCCAGCTGTTCGCCCAGCAGTTCCATGGCCTCGTCGCGAAGCTGACGGATGATCTGCTCTTCCTGGCGGCCGTAGAAGGCCGCACCGGAGAAACCGCCGAACGCATGCACCGCGAGCAACGACGTCTGCAGCAGGTCGGCCTGACGAAAGGCATGCTCGATCGCGGTGGTCGACGTCGGCGAACCGTCGACGCCGACGACGACCGGCCCCGTCGTGGGCGGTTCGCCACCGACGACCACCACCGGACATTCGGCGTGCGCGGCGGCGTCGGCGCTCACCGAGCCGAGCAACAGGCCCCTGACCCCGCCGAGCCCTCGACGCCCCACGACGAGCTGGTGCGCCTCGCTGGACGCATACCGCAGGGCGAGCATCGGTGAGCCGCCGACGATCTTGCCGTCGACGGACACGTCCGGGTCGACCTCCTTCGCCAGGGCCATCGCCGCGTCGACGGCACGAGATGCCTCGGCCTGCATGGCCTCGACCACCGCCGGCGAGGTCATCATCACCATCGGCGCATAGGCCCCCGGCACCATCCCCACCGCGGACAGCACCCGCAGGTGCCGCTTCTCGCGCCCGGCGGCACCCACCGCCCACCGGACCGCGGCCAGCGCACACTCCGAGCCGTCGACGGCGACGACGATCGGTGCGGACGGGTCGGTTCCTGCATCTGCCATCTTCATCTCCTCCGTAGAACCGTCTGGACGATGAGGACGATCATCGCCACCGCGGTGCCGGCCATACCCACGACGAGCACGACGCGGACGATCGTCGACCACGGGAAGGTGCTGTCCCCGAAGTCGAATGGGAAAACCTGCCAGAGCCGGATCAGGGCGACCAGTCCGAGCGCGTCGATGACCAGATCACCGAGGGCCTTGATCGCCGGCGGGTCGGCGACGACGTAGATCGCATTCGCGACCACCCCGGCGATCAGCCCGGCGACCACCCAGCCGAGGACCTGACGGAAATCATCGGTGATGAAGGGCAGCACATCCCACCCGGGCACCCTGAGAATCGCAACCAGCAGAACGGAGTTCACGACGATGCTCACCGAGTAACCGACCCGCCGTCGCATGGCGTCCGGCCGGTGGTGCGACAAAGACTCCGAGGTGGTCACGGTCAGCCCTTCCTCTCCGGCACCTCTCATCGTCGCCGTGGCGCCGATACCGACACCGTAGTCGAAGGTCACCGGTGTCGGGCGGAAAGTCCTGTACCGGCGCGGGTTCCCTCAGCCGCTGACGAGGATCCAGATGAGAAACCCGACCCAGGCGATGGTGCCGAGGATGTTGACGCCGAGCGCCGTCATCAGCAGGGCATCGCGGCGACCCTCCGCCCGGTTGAGGCCGATGACGGTCAGTGCCATGCCGACGATGGTGCCGAGACAGATCGGGAACCCGAGGATGCCCACGATCAGTCCCGCCAGGCCGTAGGTGTCGACACCCGACGAGGACGCCGTAACCGGCTGCGCCCCAGCGAGTTCCATCGGACGATAGCCGGGCTGCGGGGGCGGGTACGGCGGCCGCGATGGCGCGTGGACCGGCTGGGGCGGCGCGACCGGTGGGGCCGCGGACACCCCGGCCGGCGCGCGGTGAAGCTGCGCCCACTGCTCGGGGCGGAGATCGGCCGGACCGACCGCACCGAAGACGACGCCGGGTTGGCCGACGACCCCGGGACGCAGATCGAGTCCGTGCAGTACGCCCGCCGCCGGGGCGTCGACCGTCAGCCGGCCGGACGCCGATTCGAGCGTCGCGAGCGGTTCGCCGGCCCGCACCATCTGGCCGGTGCGGGCGAGGACGCCGCTGATCACCGCGCCGGGCGGCAGTGCGGGGAAGGCGATCCGGCGTGCCGAGGCGTCCACCGCGGTCGTCGACGGCTGGTCGTTCGGGCGCGGCTCGTACGGCTGGGCCCGGTGCTGTCGGGCTCCGACCTTCTCCGTCTCGGCGCCGGGCACGACGTTGGTCGAGCGCAGCAGGCCGCCCTGGGCGACGACGACCTTCGGGTCGCCGATCCGGGCGACGCGTCCCACCGAGGACAAGGCCGACTGCAGCATCGGGATGCTGCTGGTGCCGCCGGTGACGTAGACGATGACCGGTCCCTTGGGGCCGGTGCCGGCGGCGTCGGCGCGGGCGATGGCGTCTCGGGTGAGTTCGACCGCCCGCTCCACGAACGGCGCGATCATCGACTCGAACTCGCGGCGGGTCAGCAACAGCGTGTGCCGGGTGCCGGGCAGTTCGATGACGGCCTGCGCGGTGTCGGACAGGGCTTCCTTGGCCGAGCGGACGTGGTCGGCCAGCGCGATGGCGGCGGCCGGGGCGCGGAGGCGGGCCGGGAGTTCGGGGTCGAGTTCGGCCGCTTCGTCGAGAACCCAGCGCGTCATGCGGGCGTCGAGATCGCGGCCACCGAGGTTGTTGTCGCCGCCGGACCCGGTGACCGTGAAGCCGTCGGCCCCGGCGCGGATGAGGACGGCGACATCGCAGGTGCCTGCGCCGAAGTCGAAGACGCACATGCGTTCGTCGCCAGTGACGTCGTGGCCGCGGTAGACGTAATACCAAGCGGCGGCCAGGGATTCGGAGGCGATACGCAGACGGTCAGCGGAGATACCGGCGCGCTCGGCGGCGCGTCGGAGCACACCCTTGCGTCGTTCGCTCCACTTGTCGGGATGGGTCAGGATGATCGAGTCGAAAGCCGCGAGACCACTGTGGTGCAGCGCGGTCCGGTGTACGTGACGCAGCACGGCGCCGATGAGGTCCTCGATCGGCCAGAACCGGTCGCCGAGTTCGATCTCGCCCTCGTCGATCCGCGACTTCGGGGAGTCCTCGTAGGCGTCCGGGGCCTGCACGCGGCGCAGCACGGCGTCCTGTCCGACCACGATCCCGCCGTCGCCGGCGAAGACCGCCGACGGCATGGCCGGGCCGCCCGGGCCCAGCGGCACGATGACCGGCTCGGCCAGCCCGACGCGGTATGCGGCCGCAGTGTTGCTGGTACCGAAGTCGATACAGAGTCGCCTGCGGCTCTCCTGTGTCACCTGAACACCTCCCGCCATCCGCCCCGGGGCACATCGTTACACACGAGACCGGCGTTCATCCGGTGGGCGCCCGGAGAACTCGGGCGATCGACTTGCGGACGTTGTCGACGGCCACGATCTGGTTGCGCAGATCGGCGGCCGTTTTCTCCCGCTCGGCGGCCGACTTCTTGGCCTCTACCGCGGCGTCGTTGATGATCTTCGTCGACTCGGCCAGGAGTCGTTCGAGCAGTTCGTCGTAGGCGATCTGCAGGTCGGCGCTCGCCTCGGATTTGATCGACTGCAGCTGAGACCGCACGTCGGCCTTCATGTCGTTGACCGCCTTGGTCAGCCACTTGCGGTGGTTCTCCTTACCGACCTTCGACGCCCGGAACCCGACCACCACACCCGCCCACACGGGCACGGCCACCACGTTGATCACCGGGATGATGGCCAGCGGGCCGCCGGCGGCGACGATCGACAACAGCACCGGGTCGACCATGTTCTTCCAGGGCGAGATCTTCTCCTGCTCACGCAGCTTGAGGTCGGCGACGTTGCCGGAGATCCGGTCGACGAGTTCACCGGAGATGGTGGCATCGGCGAAGAGGGCGTCGGCGATGCGCTCGATCGCGGCGACGAAGAACGCGCTCACCTCGCGTGCGGCGGCCTCGAGGTCGACGGTCATCTGCCCGATCAGTTCCTGTCCGGCGCGGTGCGGCTCGTAGAAGCGGAGCTTGTCGATCCGCGTCGACCACTGGCCGAGGAGTTTGTCGAAGCGGTCGCGCATCAGGTCGTCGGTCTGCAACGACGCGGCGGTGATGTCCTGGTTGAGCCGTGCGCGCCACTCGCGTCGTCGATCCTTGAGTCGCTGCAGGCGATCCCGTTCGGCTTCGATGTCGGCGCGTCCGGCGGGGGTCGCGGTGGCGGCCGTCATCTCCAGGACGAGGCGCTTGCGGACGTCGTCGAGTCCGGCGAAGGTCAGTTGCAGCGCATTGCGTTCCGGCGACGCGGCGCCCTCGGCCACCAGCGGCGTGAGCGCGTCGACGAGCTCGCCGATGCCCGACGACGCGAAGGCGCGTTCGCGGCGGTCGGGGTCGGTGATGGCGGCCGCCTGTTCGGCGATGCGGTTGGAGATACCGATGATCGGGATGTGCGCGAACCGAGGCGCGTTGGCGCCGATGAGTTTTCGGTTCTCGGCGACGATGGTGCGCCACTGCCGCATCACCACGTCGATCTTGGTGACCACCAGGACCACCGAGGCGACCTCCTCGCTGACGCTTCCGAGGAAGGCGAGTTCGGGGGCCGACAGCGGTGCGGTGGCGTCGCACACCATCACGAGCACCGACGCGCCGCGGGCCGCGCTGACCGCCGCCTCGACGTGTTCGGGGACCAGCGACCCGACGCCCGGGGTGTCGACGATGGTGACGCCCGGCAGCAGCGCGGAGTCGACGGCCACGCGGGCCGAGACCGGCGGCACGAGAACGGAATCGACCGCGGCGTCGGGGGCGAGGCGTTCGGCGGGGACGCCCGCCGCGTGCCGGCCGCCGACGGTGACCCAGGAGGCGAGGTCGGCGACCGGGATGCGGTGTGCCGCACCGGGAAACTCGACGAGTGCCGAACCGGCGGGCAGATCCTCGGTCGCGGGGGTGAACCGGACGTAGACCGAGGTGGTGATCTCGGTGTCGACCGGCGCCAGTCCGCTCACGCCGACGAGGCTGTTGACCAGCGAGCTCTTGCCCCGGCTGACCTCGCCGATCACCACGACGGTCCCCTGCGGGGCGGGCCGGTCCTTCACGCGCAGAGTACGGTCGGCGATGGCGTCCTCGCCGTGTTTGCGCAGCATGTCCACCGCCGTCCGCAGCACGGCGTCGGGGGTGGGAGCGGCGGGCTTGGCGGGTGTCTTCTCCAGACTCATCGGGCCACTCCTCGTCTCACTGCCGGCCGGCTCAATGGGTCCACCGTCCGCGGCGCACCAGCTGATAGGTCTGTTCGAGTACCAGCAACGCCTCTCGTTCGGCCGACGTCGCGGCGAAGGCACGGCGGGTGCGGCAGTCGGTGGCGCGTTCCCGTGCGGCGTCGGCGATCTGGGGCGGTGCGGCATTTGGCGGCAGCGACAACAGCACGCGCACATCGCGACTCGCGACGACCAGGTTCAGCTCGCCGATCAGCTCGCTGTCCGGTTGCCAGCGGGCGAGTGCCTCGAGCGCGGCGACCTCGCGCACCCGGTGCAGCTCGGGAGCGGTCTCGGCCTCCTCGATCGCCTCCAGGAAGGCGTCGCGGCGTGCGCTGCGGTACGCCGCCTCGCGCAGTTCGGCCAGCACCGTGCGGGCCTTGAGGATGTCGCCGACCGCGAGGAAGCGCCGGCCGATCGCGAGGCGGAGTTCGTCGATACCCGAGACCCGGTGCAGCCATTCGCAATACGCACGCGCACCCTGGCCGGCGACGTCGGCGCCGGCGTCCATCGCGTACGTTCCGACCAGTTCCTCCAGCCGGCCGAGCAGGTCGACGTCGAGACCCGGTGGCGGCGGGGCCGCGCCGTCGAGGATGCTGAGCAGCTCCCACGATTCGAGGGCTCCTCGGCGGGAGATCTGCGCGGTCTCACGTTCGGTCACCCCGCAGACCCCGGCCTCGGCCATGAGTCCCGACACCGCGACCACCGCACCCGCGATCGCCGGGAACCGTCGCCAGACCCGTCGGGCGATCTCCTGGGCCTTGAGCATCGGGTTGTCGGCGGCGATGAGGTCGGCGTGCGAGATCACCAGGATCGTGTTCTGCGCCGACGCCCCGGCGTCGGAGAGGAACGCCACCTCGTCGGCCTTGGGGCCCGCGGCGTCGTCGAGCAGGAACAGGATGACGTCGGGTCGCGGGAGGCGGCTCTCCCCGGAGAACACCCGGCGGGTGGCGATCTCGGCGGTGTCGGTGAACCCGGACAGACCCGGGGTGTCGATGACCCGGAACCGTTCGCGGAGCAGGCGTGACGGGGTGTGGACGACCGCGTGGTCGATGTCGTCGGGACGCCGGCCCAGATCGCCGCGCATGGTTCCGGGGATCTCGGTGACGGTGCCGTCGAGGCCGACGACCTCGACGCGCTGCGGGTTGCCCTCGGTGTAGAGAGCGGCGACCTTGGTGCACTCGGCGCGGTCGGTGGGCGCGACGCGGTCGCCGACGAGCGCGTTCAGCAGCGTCGACTTGCCGGCGCTGACGCGTCCCACGAGCGCGACCGTGAGCGGGTTCGCCAGCTGCGCACGCAGGGAACCGATCACCGTGGCGTCGGGCGCGAGCGGGGTGACCTCGTCGAGCAACTGCTCCACGCGTCCCCGCACGGTCATGCGTTGCTCCACGCGATCGGTCCTCCAGTTCACGGACATTGCCTCGTGATAGTCCACCGTGTCGTCACCGCCGGGAACATTCCCGCGTCGCCGACACTCCTAGTCACGTGACGAGAATTCTCCACCACCGTCGACGCCCTGACAGTCGACCGGATGACGGTATCCGGGCCGGCGTCGTGCGCGTCGCAGATCCGAGCAGGAGCCGACGACGATGACCGACAGCAACACCGGTTGGGACGACCCCCTCGACGGGGACGACTTCGACTCCTGGCTGCGCGAGAGCGATCCGCCGAGTGAGCTGGCCGTACCGGCCGCGACCTGGGATTCGGCGGTCGAGACCGCCTTCGACCCGTCGCACGAACTGTCCGAGGACCTCACCGCCGTGCCCGGCCCGGACCCACTGTCCGAGGAATCCGACGATTCCCTCTCCGGCGACACCGAACTCGCGGGATTCGGCGACGATCTCGGTGACGGTCCCGGTGGGGACTTCGAGGACACTTTCGACACCCCGGACGTCTTCGGCGACGACGACGACGGCGGCGAGTCATTCGGGGATACGACTTTCGACGACTCATCCCTCGGTGACGACTTCTGAGGATGGAGACTTCTGGACATGCACTGCCCGAACGTCCCAGGCCATCCACAGGTCTGCGCCCCACGATGAGCGGGTGTGTACGTTGATCGACGAATCCGAGTCGGGCACAGACCTTCTCGAACGTGCGCGCGCCGGCGACCAGCAGGCCTTCACCGCGCTTGTCGAGCAGCACCGGGATCGGCTGTGGGCCATCTGTTTACGCATCACCGGCAACCAGCACGACGCCGAGGACGCCCTTCAGGACGCATTGGTCGCCGCCTGGCGCGCGATCGGCGGCTTCCGGGGCGACGCACAGGTGTCGACGTGGCTGTACCGGATCGGGTCGAATGCGGCGCTCGCGCGTATCCGTAAACGATCCGACGCCGACGACATCGACGACCACGACCCGATGAGTTCGGTGGACGTCGCGCAGCAGGTCGTCGTCTCCGACCGTATCCAGGAGGCGTTGGCGCAGGTCCCGGACGCGTACCGCGCCACTTTCGTGCTGCGGGTCTACGGCGAGCTGAGCTACTCGGAGATCGCCGAGGCCCAGGGCATCGGTTTACAGACCGTACGCAGCCGGATCTCGCGGGCACGGTCGATCCTGGCTGAGTTGCTCGCGGATCTGCGGTAGGGGCCTTCTTCCCGGTTCAGCACACCTTCCAGGTGGGCTTGCCGTCGATCCACAGTTGCCGGTAGGCGATGCGCCCCGCGCAGGTGCCGCGGTCGGTGGCGGTGAGGGTCACAGGCCCACCGCTTTCGGGTGACCCCGCCGGTGCGCACAGCACTCCCCGGCCATTCGCCTCGGGGCCACCCCACGTGGACCAGGTGATGTCGCTGATGGTGTTCGCGCACAGGGAATTGAGTGAAAGCGTCGCCGGCCGCGCGGTGCCATAGCCGACCGAGTACTCATTGTCGGCACGACCGAGGACGACTTCGCCGGCCACGGGGTGGGGAGCCGCCTGGAGTATGCGCGCGAATCCCGCAGGGCCCCTGGCGGGTTAGACGCCTGCCGCAACACCTGCCCCGGCAATCCCGGTGACCGCTGCAACGAGACCTGCGGCCGCGATCCCGACCTGAACACGACGTCCGAGTATCCGCATGACCTCACCGTCGCACGACCACTGCAACGACGGTTTACATTCGGCTGGACATTCCTTCGCGTGAGCGACAGATCCAAGTGCGCGATGCTAACGAATCGCGCTCTGCTGTCGGTTGTTTCAGCCACTTGAATTATGCGTGGACCGCTCGCCGCGCAATTACGATCATCGACGTGTTCACCGGCGGGCACCGGGTCATCTGATCGGATGATCGACGACAAGTCGACTCCTCCCAGGGAACAAACTCCGCCCGGTCCATCTCCAAGTAACCAGAGCACGAAAAACCACAAGCCACACCATCCCTGGAAGGAAACACCATGAGCACCGAGATCCCCGAAGACGCAGTACTCGTCGACACCGACGGCGACGGCACCATCGACGCCGCACTGGCCGACGTCGACGGCGACGGCACCACCGACGCCGTCCTCGACACCGACGGTGACGGCCACGCCGACTCCGTCGCCTACGACACCGACTCCGACGGCGAGATCGACGTCATCGAGGCCGACACCGACGGCGACGGCTACACCGACCTCGCGGTCGCCGACACCGATGGCGACGGCACCTTCGACACCGCCGTCGACGACGAGGGCAATGTCGAGGTAGGCGACTTCGGCAGCGTCGACGGCGGCGACGCGGTCTGATCTGACGAGTCCACTCGCACGCCGAATCCCGGTCGCACGCGACCGGGATTTCGCTGTGCGTCCGGGTGGCCCGAACCCATGTCCGATTCGTCATACTGTCCGGTGTGCGAGCTGACCTGATCCCCCTGGCCGAAAACGATCGCGGAAGCATCGGATCGCTGGAATTCGCCATTCCGGTGTGGGCGACCGCCACCGCGCTGGTGCTGGTGCTGATCGTGGCCTGGTTCTTCGGTTCCGTCGCGAAATGGCTGCTGCGTCACCGGGCACGACTGAACACCACCACCTGCATGGTGCTGTCGATCCTCGGTACGGCCGTCGGATTGTTCATCGCCGGGGCGATCGACCATCGCATGAACGTGTGGCACCCCGTCACCATCGTGCTGGGATTGGCGAGTTCGATCGTGGCGGTCGGCGCCTACGCGATGGTCGCGGCACGGCTGCAGGTCCCGACCGGCATCCCGGTCGCCGAACTGCTCGCATCCGGGGAATCCGAGCGGGTCGAGTTCAAGTCGACCGCCCGCGTGAACCTGCACACCAAGCAGCGGGACGTCGCGATGGAGACGGTGATCGTGAAGACGGTGGCCGCATTCCTCAACTCCGACGGCGGGAACCTGCTGATCGGAGTCGACGACGGCACTCCCCTGGGCCTCGACGCCGACTTCACGACGCTCCGCCATCCCGACGCCGACCGGTTCGAACTGTTTCTGCGGGACCTGCTGACCGCCACGCTGGGCCAGAGCACCGCCGCGGAGGTGGGCATCTCGTTCGAGCAGGTCGCGCGACCCGCCGGCGACGCCGAAGCCTCCGCGAGCCCGACCGACGTCCTGGTGTGCCGGGTGGAGTGCACTCCGTCGCCGAGGCCGGTGTACCTGCGTGGCATGAAGAACAACGCGCTACCCGAGTTCTGGGTGCGGGCCGGCAACTCGAGCCGGCAGCTGAGCGTCGACCAGGCCGCCGAATACGTCATGCACCGCTGGCCGCTCGGCGCCGGTCGTGCGCTCGCCGCCCAGGTTCGGGCGGCGGTGCGGTTCTCGTCGGTCTGAGACCGTTCCGCCGAGCCAGCAGCGCGAAAACTCGTCCATCTGAGGCACTTCGAAGGGCAATCTGCCCTTGCGGGACCGCCAGATGGACGCGAATTCCCCAACTCCGGAAACCGATCGACCTCCGCATGCGTCCAAGTCGTCATGACCTCGGATTCTGGCGTGTACACGCTCAAGGAACTGGCGGCGATGGACTGGTCGCCCGACGACATCACGCGCGCTCGACGGTCGGGAACCCTGATCCCGGTGGCTCACGGGTGGGTACGGTCAGCGACCGCCGACCCCCGAGTGGTCGCAGCGGTGGCGGCGGGGGGCGCGTTGTCGTGCGTCGGCGCGCTGCGCTTTCACCAGACGCACGGATCGAGCGAAATCTGGGTTCCACCCGGGTACACCGAGACCCATGTCCTCTGAGTAAGCACATGAAGGGCAGACCTCGTCCCAGCGGACCCTTCCGATGGTGTCAGGGCTACGGCCAACCACTACCGGTGGTCACCGCGGTCGACTCGATCCCGATCGCACTCGGTTGCGCGGCACGATGTCTCACTGCCGAGGAATGGGTTGCGACCGTCGACTCCGTCCTCAACTCGACCGACTTGACCATCCCCGACATCCAGGCCGAGATGGGTCGCGTGGCCAGGGCGGTGACGGCCATGTTCGGTCGGTGCGATGCCCGCTCCCAATCCGGAACCGAATCGATCGCCCGGTTGCGCCTGATCGCGGCCGGTTTCGAGGTAGAGGTCCAACCCGGCATCGGCACACATGAACACGCGGACCTCCGAGTCGGAGCACTGCTGATCGAATGCGACGGCAGGGCCTACCACTCGGATGTGGAGACCTTTCGCAACGATCGCCGCCGCGACCGCATGACGATGATCGACCGATGGATGACGATGCGGTTGACCTACGACGACGTTCTCTACCACTGGGACGGGGTACTCGAGGATGTTCGGGCCGTCACCCGAAGCGACCGGCACCGCATCAGGCGGGACAACGACCCTCGCCGTCGGGGAACCGCGTCCATCTGAGCGCCACCGAGGGGCAATATGCCCTTGGATCGCGCTCAGATGGACGATTTTCCGGCCGATTCACACACCACGACAAACGAGGACCGAAACCGTCCTCGATTCCTGGGATGGTTGTCTCAGACCGCACGACCCAGGACATCAGGAGGAAGCATGAACTGGACACTCGAAGTCGTCACCCTGCCCGTCACGGACGTCGACCGCACAAGGCGTTCTACGAGTCGATCGGATTCAACCCCGATCACGACCACACCGTGAGCGAGGAGATCCCTTCGTCCAGATGACCCCTCCCGGTTCGAACTGCTCGATCGCCTTCGGCAAGGGCCTGACCGACAAGGCGCCCGGGTCCACCGGCCCGATCATCATCTGCGTCACCGACATCGACGCCGCCCGCGAACAGCTGCTCGCCGCCGGCGTCGACGCCAGTGACGTCGACGTGCAGCCGTGGGGTCATTTCGTGTACTTCACCGACCCCGACGGGAATCAGTGGTCGGCGCAGTACCTGCCGTATCGCGACAACTGAACGCAGCACCACCGAGGGTCGCGGCTACGGTGGGATATGCGATCCCCCATCGACGACTATCTCCACGAGGTTCTCCGCGACTGCCGCGATGACGACGCCGGGGACGTCATGTCCGGAAACCGCGAACTCGAGCGGGCGGACCCGTCGTCCTTCGGGATCGCTCTGACCACCGTCGACGGAACCGTCTACACCGCCGGCGACGCCGACCACGAGTTCTCCATGCAGTCGATCGCGAAACTGCCCGCTTACGCACTCGCACTGCGGGACCGGGGGCTCGATGGCGTCCTCGACCGCGTCGACACCGAACCGTCCGGCGACGCCTTCAACGAGATCTCGCTCGAAGCCGAGACCGGACGACCCCGCAACGCCCTCATCAACGCCGGTGCCATCGCCGTTCACGGGATGCTCGACGGCGACGGCGCCACCGAACGGGTCGACCGCATCGTCGACCTGATGGGCACGCTCGCCGGGCGAGAACTGTCCGTGGACCGGGAGGTTCACTCCGCCGAACTCGCCTCCGACGACCACAACACCGCACTGGCGTATCTGCTGCGTTCCGCGGGCAAGCTCGACTACGAACCCGACGAGGTCGTCGACGGCTACGCCGCACAGTGCGCGATCAAGGTCAGCTGCCGCGATCTCGCCGTCATGGGATCGGTCCTCGCCAACGGCGGACTGTCGACCACGGACGACGAACGCCTCCTCGACGGCTGGATCACCCGGCACCTGCTGTCGGTGATGGCCACCTGCGGCATGTACGACGGTAGCGGCAGCTGGATGGCGACGGTCGGGATTCCCGCGAAAAGCGGTGTGAGCGGGGCGATCCTGGGAGTGCTTCCGGGCCAGGTCGGGGTTGCGGTGTGGTCGCCGCGGCTCGACGAGCAGGGCAACAGCGTGCGTGGCGTCGCCGTCTTCGAAAGACTTTCCCGCGACATGGAATTGCACATGATGCACGTGGCACCGTCGGGAATGCCCGCGCTTCGGTCGGTACACGAACGCGACGGTGCGACCGTCGTCGAACTCCAGGGCGACGTCCGCTTCGCAGGCGCGGAGATCATCGCAAGCCGTGCGTGCGAAGGATTTTCGACCGACGAGGTCATCCTCGACCTCACCCATGTCCGCGTGATGGACGACGCCGCACGGGAACTGCTGCGCGAGGTGGCCCGGCGCCTCGGTGACGACCACGACGTCCACATCGAGGACCCGAACGAGCTCATGGAATCCGGCCCCGACGACCGGGACACCGACGACCGGGACACCAACCAGCCCCGCGCCTGAACTCCCCGGAGATCCCCGTTCCCGGCATCCGCCCGACCCTAGACTGGGCGGATGTCGAGACGAAGATTCCGCCGGCCGTGGGTCGCGACCCTCGCTGCGATCGCCATGTTCTTCGGTGTGACGCCATCGGCGGTTCTGGCCGCACCGGCCGCCCGCCCACCGGTGGTCGTTTCGTCGTCCTCCGTCGCGACCGAATGTGCGGGCAAGCCCATCCGGGTCGCCGCCCGCTGGTACTTCCCGCCCGGCCGGCCCACGGCGCTCGTCTGGTTGCAGCACGGCTTCTCCCGGACCGCGGCCAATCTCGGCGCCGTGGCTCGCGCCTACGCCGACGCCGGTTTCCTCGTGGTGAGCCCGACGCTGGACTCGATCAACCTCGGCGGGTGCGCCGTCGCCTTCAACATCGCCGACAATGCGGCGTTCGCCCGGACCATCGGCGGGGTTTTCGGGTCGGGCCGGGAAGCCGGCAGCCCGCTCGCGACGAGCCTCATCCGAGCCCGGGAAGCCGCCCACCGTCCCGATGTGACGATGCCGTACCGGATGGTCTTCGCGGGCCACTCGGCCGGCGGCGAATTCGTCGTCGTGGCAGCCGACGCACTCCGACGCGCGGACCCGGTCGCCTTCCGGCGCCTGGCCGGGCTGATGCTGTTCGACCCCGTCAACTCCTTCTTCGGTGGCCACTTCGCTTCTGCCGCATCATCTCTCGGCGCTGACCGGCTCCCCATCCGGGTGATCGCATCGCAGCCGTCGGTGTCCAACTCCTTCGGGTCCGGGGTCGCCGTCCTCGAGCGGACGACACGGCAGGAGTTTCTCGGCTCGCGGCTGGTCACCGGCATCCACATCGACGCCGAGGGCGACTCCACCGACCTGATCGGCGAACTGTCAGAGGTCGGCACGCCGCGACCCCGCAACGGTCGGGTCATCCGCGCATTGGCCACCGGATGGTCGTCGGACATGGTCACCGGCTCGGTGACCGCGACCTACTATCCGGGTGGCGATTACTACGACCTGTTGCTCGCGACACGCACCGTCACCACACTCCCTGTGCGCTGAGGCTCGAAGACAAGCGAAAAGCCCTCGCACTCAACGAGTGCGAGGGCTTTTCAGCTCAGTACGGCTTACCGATATTCGTTGGAGAAACCGTAGTCGTCCAGCGGCACCGCAGCGCCGGCCGGAGCACCGAAGGTGCCGTCCGGGCTGTAGTAGGTGTCGTCGTACGACGGCACCGCGTAGGCCGCGGCACGTGCCTCTTCGGTCGGCTGAACCTGGATGTTGCGGTAGCGGTTGATACCGGTACCGGCCGGGATCAGCTTACCGATGATCACGTTCTCCTTGAGACCGATCAGCTTGTCGCTGCGGCTGTTGATCGCCGCGTCGGTCAGGACACGCGTGGTCTCCTGGAACGACGCCGCCGACAGCCACGACTCGGTCGCGAGCGAGGCCTTGGTGATACCCATGAGCACCGGACGTCCGGCGGCGGGCTCGCCACCCTCGGTGACCACCTGACGGTTGGCCGCCTCGAACTCGGCACGCTCGACGAGCGAACCGGGCAGGAACTCGGTCGCACCGTGGTCGATGATCGTCACGCGACGCAGCATCTGACGAACGATCGTCTCGATGTGCTTGTCGTGGATCGACACACCCTGGCTGCGGTAGACCTCCTGGACCTCGTTGACCAGGTGGATCTGCACCTGACGGGGACCCATGACACGCAGGACCTCGTGCGGGTTGGCCGAGCCCTCCATGAGCTGCTGGCCGACCTCGACGTGGTCACCGTCGGCGAGGAGCCGCTCGGAACCGTCTTCGTGCTTGAACACGCGCAGACGCTGACGCTTCGAGATCTTGTCGATGACGACCTCTTCGGAACCGTCGTCCGGGATGATCGTGATCTTGTAGAAGCGGTCGTCGTCCTCGAGACGCACCCGGCCGGAGACCTCCGCGATCGGCGCGACGCCCTTGGGGACGCGGGCCTCGAAGAGCTCCTGGACACGCGGCAGACCACCGGTGATGTCGTCACCGACGCCACCCTGGTGGAACGTACGCATCGTCAGCTGGGTACCGGGCTCACCGATCGACTGGGCCGCGATGATACCCACGGCCTCACCGATGTCGACGAGCTTGCCGGTGGCCATCGAACGGCCGTAGCAGTGCGCACACACACCGGTGCCGGTGGCACAGGTGAGGACCGAACGAACCTTGACCTGCGCGATGCCGGCAGCGAGGAGAGCCTCGATGGCGGGGTCGCCGAGGTCGTGGCCGCGCTCGACGATGACGTTGCCGTCGGCGTCGACCGCATCGGCGGCCAGGGTGCGTGCGTAGGCCGAGGTCTCGACGTGCGCGTCGCGGATGATCGAGCCGTCGGGCTGCTTCTCACCCAGCGGCACGTTGATGCCGCGCTCGGTGCCACAGTCGGTCTCGCGAACGATGACGTCCTGCGACACGTCGACCAGACGACGGGTCAGGTAACCCGAGTCGGCGGTACGGAGAGCCGTGTCCGCCAGACCCTTACGGGCACCGTGCGTGTTGATGAAGTACTCGGCGACGGTCAGGCCCTCGCGGAACGAGGACTTGATCGGACGCGGGATGAACTCACCCTTCGGGTTCGTCACCAGACCCTTCATGCCCGACAGGTTACGAACCTGCGTCAGGTTACCGGTGGCACCCGACTTCGGGATCATGATGATCGGGTTGTCCTCGGGGTAGAAGTCCTCCATGGCCTTACCGACTTCTTCGGTGGCCTGCTTCCAGATCTCCACCAGTGCGTCGCGACGCTCATCCGGCGTGAGGGCACCGCGCTGGAACTTGCGCTCCAAGCCGTCGGCACGCTCCTCGTAACGGTCGAGGATCTCCGCCTTCTGCGGCGGCACGAGCACGTCGGCCATCGACACGGTGACGCCCGAACGGGTGGCCCAGTAGAAGCCGACGTCCTTGAGCTTGTCGACGGTCTGGGCGACCACGATCATCGGGTAGCGCTCGGCGAGATCGTTGATGATCGCGGCCTGACGCTTCTTCGGCATCTGCTCGTCGACGAACGGGTACTCGATCGGCAGCAGCTCGTTGAAGAGCACGCGGCCCAGCGTGGTGATGGTGGTCCACGGCTGACCGAAACGCCATCCCTCGGGGAACAGCTCGGCCTCGACCTCGGCCTGCGGACGCTGCCCGGTCAGGCGCACCTTGATGCGCGACTGAACGGTGAGCTGTCCACGGTCGACGGCCATGATGGCCTCGGCGGGGCTCGAGTAGACACCGCGCTCGACGTCGTCGGCGGTTGCCGGGGTGTACTCGCCTGCCGCGCCCTCCTTGAGGGAGGTCAGGAAGTACAGACCGGTCACCATGTCCAGACGCGGCATGGCGAGCGGGCGACCCGATGCCGGCGACAGGATGTTGTTCGACGACAGCATCAGGATGCGGGCCTCGGCCTGCGCCTCCGCGCTCAGCGGAAGGTGCACGGCCATCTGGTCACCGTCGAAGTCGGCGTTGAAGGCCTCACACACCAGCGGGTGCAGCTGGATGGCCTTGCCCTCCACCAGCTGCGGCTCGAAGGCCTGGATGCCGAGGCGGTGCAGCGTCGGTGCACGGTTCAGCAGCACCGGGTGCTCGGAGATGACCTCTTCGAGGACGTCCCACACCGCGGGGCGCTGACGCTCGACCATGCGCTTGGCCGACTTGATGTTCTGGGCCTGGTTCAGGTCGACCAGACGCTTCATCACGAACGGCTTGAACAGCTCGAGAGCCATCAGCTTCGGCAGACCACACTGGTGCAGCTTCAGCTGCGGGCCGACGACGATGACCGAACGGCCCGAGTAGTCGACGCGCTTGCCGAGGAGGTTCTGACGGAAACGACCCTGCTTGCCCTTGAGCAGATCGCTCAGGGACTTCAGCGGGCGGTTGCCCGGGCCGGTGACCGGACGGCCACGACGGCCGTTGTCGAACAGGGCGTCGACCGACTCCTGCAGCATCCGCTTCTCGTTGTTCACGATGATCTCGGGGGCACCGAGGTCGATCAGACGCTTGAGGCGGTTGTTGCGGTTGATGACGCGGCGGTACAGGTCGTTCAGGTCGGAGGTCGCGAAGCGGCCACCGTCGAGCTGAACCATCGGACGCAGCTCCGGCGGGATCACCGGCACGGCGTCGAGGACCATGCCCAGCGGCGAGTTGCCCGACTGCTGGAACGCGGCGACGACCTTCAGGCGCTTGAGAGCACGGAGCTTCTTCTGGCCCTTGCCGCTGCGGATGGTCTCGCGCAGCGACTCGGCCTCGGCGTCGATGTCGAAGGTCTCGAGGAGCTTCTTGATCGCCTCGGCACCCATCGAACCCTGGAAGTACTCGCCGTAGCGCTCTTCGAGCTGGCGGTACAGCTTCTCGTCGATGATGAGGTCGCCCGGGGCGAGCTTGACGAACTTGTCCCAGATCTCCTCGAGACCGTCGAGCTCACGCTGAGCGGAGTCGCGCATACGACGCATCTCGCGCTCGGCACCGTCGCGCACCTTGCGGCGCACGTCGGCCTTGGCACCCTCGGCCTCGAGCTCGGCGAGATCCTGCTCGAGCTTCTGCTGACGCTCGTTCAGGTCGGCGTCGCGCTGATCGGCGACGGCCTTCTTCTCGACCTCCATCTCGGCCTCGAGGGTCGAGAGCTCGTTGTGACGCAGTTCGTCGTCGACGGCGGTGATCACGTAGGCGGCGAAGTAGATGATCTTCTCGAGATCCTTCGGCGCCAGGTCGAGCAGGTAGCCCAGCCGGCTCGGCACACCCTTGAAGTACCAGATGTGCGTGACCGGTGCGGCCAGTTCGATGTGGCCCATGCGCTCACGGCGCACCTTGGCCTTGGTCACCTCGACGCCGCAGCGCTCGCAGATGATGCCCTTGAAGCGGACGCGCTTGTACTTACCGCAGTAGCACTCCCAGTCGCGGGTCGGTCCGAAGATCTTCTCGCAGAACAGGCCGTCCTTCTCGGGCTTGAGCGTGCGGTAGTTGATCGTCTCCGGCTTCTTGACCTCACCGTATGACCAGTTGTGGATGTCGTCGGCCGTGGCCAGGCCGATCTTCAGTTCGTCGAAAAAGTTGACGTCGAGCACTTGTTACCTTTCCAGAGCTCTGTTGTCAGTGGTGAGGATCAGTTGGCGAGGTCGTCGACGGTTGCCGACTCGTTGCGCGACAGGTTGATTCCGAGGTTGGCAGCAGCGCGCTCCAGGTCCTCGTCGTCGGTGTCGTGCATCTCGATGGCGGCACCGTCGGAGCTGAGCACCTCGACGTTCAGGCAGAGCGACTGAAGTTCCTTCAGAAGCACCTTGAACGACTCGGGGATACCCGGTTCCGGGATGTTCTCGCCCTTGACGATCGCCTCGTAGACCTTCACGCGGCCCACCACGTCGTCCGACTTGATGGTGAGCAGCTCCTGCAGGGTGTAGGCGGCGCCGTACGCCTGCATCGCCCAACACTCCATCTCACCGAAGCGCTGACCACCGAACTGCGCCTTACCACCCAGCGGCTGCTGGGTGATCATCGAGTACGGACCGGTCGAACGAGCGTGGATCTTGTCGTCGACCAGGTGGTGCAGCTTGATGATGTACATGTAGCCGACCGCCACGGGGTACGGGAACGGCTCGCCGGAACGACCGTCGAACAGCGTCGCCTTGCCGTCGCCGTTGACCATGACCTCGCCGTCGCGGTTGGGCAGCGTCGAGGACAGCAGTCCGGTCAGCTCCTCCTCACGCGCACCGTCGAACACCGGGGTGGCGGTGTTGGTGTCGGGCTCCGCCGAGTACATGTCCTCGGGCAGGTTCGAGGCCCACTCCGGGACGCCCTCGGCCACGTTGATGTTCCAGCCGGCCTTGGCGATCCACCCGAGGTGGGTCTCCAGGATCTGGCCGATGTTCATACGACGCGGGACACCGTGGGTGTTCAGGATGATGTCGACCGGGGTGCCGTCGGGCAGGAACGGCATGTCCTCCTGAGGGAGGATCTTGCCGATGACGCCCTTGTTGCCGTGACGACCGGCGAGCTTGTCGCCGTCCTGGATCTTGCGCTTCTGGGCCACGTAGACGCGGACCAGCTCGTTGACGCCCGGCGCGAGATCGTCGTCGTCGTCGCGGCTGAACACGCGCACGCCGATGACCTTGCCGGTCTCGCCGTGGGGCACCTTCAGCGAGGTGTCGCGAACCTCACGGGCCTTCTCACCGAAGATGGCACGCAGCAGACGCTCTTCCGGGGTCAGCTCGGTCTCGCCCTTCGGGGTGACCTTGCCGACCAGGATGTCGCCGTCGCGGACCTCGGCACCGATGCGCACGATGCCGCGCTCGTCGAGGTCGGCGAGGACCTCGTCGGAGACGTTCGGGATGTCCCGGGTGATCTCCTCGGCACCGAGCTTGGTGTCGCGGGCGTCGATCTCGTGCTCCTCGATGTGGATCGAGGTCAGGACGTCCTCTTCCACGAGGCGCTGCGACAGGATGATCGCGTCCTCGTAGTTGTGGCCCTCCCACGGCATGATCGCCACGAGCAGGTTCTTGCCGAGCGCCATCTCACCGTTCTCGGTGCAGGGGCCGTCGGCGAGGACCTGGCCGGCCTCCACGCGCTGGCCCTCGTCCACGATCGGACGCTGGTTGGCGCAGGTGCCGTGGTTCGAACGCGCGAACTTGCGCATCCGGTAGGTGTCACGGGTGCCCTCGTCGGACATGACGGTGATGTAGTCGGCCGAGACCTCTTCGACCACACCGGTCTTGGACGACACGATGACGTCACCGGCGTCGACGGCGGCACGGAGCTCCATACCGGTACCGACCAGCGGCGACTCGTTGCGCACCAGCGGCACGGCCTGACGCTGCATGTTCGCACCCATCAGGGCGCGGTTCGCGTCGTCGTGCTCGAGGAACGGGATCATCGCGGTCGCGACCGACACCATCTGGCGCGGCGAGACGTCGAGGTACTCGACATCGGTGGCGCCCACGAACTCCACCTCGGAGCCCTTCTTGCGCACCAGCACACGCTCGTCGGTGATACGGCCGCTGCCGTCGAAGTTGGTGTTGGCCTGACCGATGAGGAAGCGATCCTCCTCGTCAGCGGTCATGTACTGGATCTCGTCGGTGACGACACCGTCGACGACCTTGCGGTACGGGGTCTCGATGAAACCGAACGGGTTGACCCGTGCGTACACCGAGAGCGAACCGATCAGACCGATGTTCGGACCCTCAGGGGTCTCGATCGGGCACATACGGCCGTAGTGCGACGGGTGGACGTCGCGCACCTCGAGGCCGGCACGCTCACGACTCAGACCGCCCGGGCCCAGCGCCGACAGACGACGCTTGTGGGTCAGACCCGACAGCGGGTTGTTCTGGTCCATGAACTGCGACAGCTGGCTGGTGCCGAAGAACTCCTTGATCGCCGCCACGACGGGACGGATGTTGATCAGGGTCTGCGGGGTGATCGCCTCGACGTCCTGGGTGGTCATGCGCTCACGCACGACACGCTCCATACGCGAGAGGCCCACGCGGATCTGGTTCTGGATCAGCTCGCCGACGGTACGCAGACGACGGTTGCCGAAGTGGTCGATGTCGTCGACCTCGACGGGAACCTCCACACCACCGGGGACGGTCATGTAGGTGGTCGTGTGCGGGTCGGCCTCGTGCAGACGCACCAGGTACTCGACGGTCGCGATGATGTCCTCGCGGGTCAGGGTCGACTCGCCGGTCATCGGGTTGGCCGTCAGGCCCAGCTTCTTGTTGACCTTGTAACGGCCCACGCGAGCGAGGTCGTAGCGCTTGTCCTTGAAGAACAGGTTCTCCAGGAGGTTCTCCGCGGACTCCTTGGTCGGCGGCTCACCCGGACGCAGCTTGCGGTAGACCTCGAGGAGCGCCTCGTCCTGGTTGGCGGTGTTGTCCTTCTCCAGGGTCGACATCATGATCTCGGAGAAGCCGAAGCGCTCGGAGATCTCCTCGGTGGTGAAACCGAGGGCCTTGAGCAGCACGGTGACCGGCTGACGGCGCTTGCGGTCGATACGCACACCCACGGTGTCGCGCTTGTCGACGTCGAACTCCAGCCACGCACCGCGACCCGGGATCACCTTGACGGTGTGCAGGGTCTTCTCGGTGGCCTTGTCGATCGCGGCGTCGAAGTAGACGCCGGGGCTGCGGACCAGCTGGCTCACCACGACACGCTCGGTGCCGTTGATGATGAAGCTGCCCTTGTCGGTCATGATCGGGAAGTCGCCCATGAAGACGGTCTGCGACTTGATCTCACCGGTGTTGTTGTTGATGAACTCAGCGGTGACGAACAGCGGCGCCGCGTAGGTCATGTCCTTGTCCTTGCACTCCTCGACAGAGGCCTTGACCTCGTCGAAGTGCGGCTCGGAGAACGAAAGGGACATCGACCCGGAGAAGTCCTCGATCGGGGACAGCTCGTGGAGGATGTCCTCCAGCCCGCCCGTCGGGTTCTCGTCTCCGCGGGCGATCGCCTTGGCGCGCCACTCCGGGGACCCGACGAGCCATTCGAAGGAATCGAGTTGGAGGTCGAGGAGGCCGGGAACCTCCAGCGGCTCGCTGATCTTTGCAAACGACGCGCGATGCGGCGCGCCGGGGATTGTTGAGGTGGACTGGCGGTTGACTGCCAAGATGCGTCCTTCCAACACGACGTTATTCACAACCTAGATGTGCGGTGGCTTGATGGGCCGTTCGCTGGTGACACCCTGAGATCGGCGATCACCGCAGCACACACAGCTAAGAGTGGCCGTAGAAGGATCGGTAGATGGACAGGAGGCAGCCAGCGCAACGTCCAACTGTAGCAGAAAATAGACGTACTTTGTCAAGCCCGTCAAGAAGCGATTTCGCACGGGTGGCTGCCTGCACGTCGACCGCTGGTCACAGCCTGGCCCGACAACGCCCAAACGTCAAGCGGTACGCGCCAATTTCGCCAACTTGTCCCGCGAGTCACCCGTCCACATGGCGCTCACGCGGCGATCAGAAGGGCTCGACGCCCTGGATCCGCCACGTATCCCCCTCCTTGACCATCGCGAACTGGACACGCGGGGCGAGACTGTTGGTGGCGATGCTGTTCTGTGTCTCGCTGATGATGAGGTTCGCGATGACCGTCGCACGCGCGCCGTCGCCTGCGCCGGACAGGTTGGTGACGCCGACCGCGTCGACCCGGCATTCGGCTCCCGACTTGGTCTGGGTGATCAGGTCGCGCTGGGTCTTCAGCGACTCGTCGAATTCCTTGCGCGCATCTCCGGTGAGCGCGTTCTGGGCGCGTTTCGCCCAGCCGCCGAGGTCGGTGTGCTCGTGTCCCCACACCGCGCAGATCTGCTCCTGCGACTGGCCGATGAGCTCGGTGGTGGCGCTCTGATCGACGAACGCCCGGTTCTCCCCGAGGCCCGGCCGGAAGGCCAGGATCACCGCGGCGACGCCGAGCAGCACGGCCACCCCGGCCAGCATCGCGGTCAACAGCAGCGGATTGCGCTTCTTCGCCGGTCCCCGCTCGGGGGCCGGCCGAGACGGCCCAGAACCGGTCGACGACGGACCGTCCGCGCCTGTCTGCGTTCCGCTGGGACGCAGGGTCGAAACCCGCGACACCGGGCGGGTCCTGGTCGTGGGCGGGGTGGGTTCGGCCCCTTCGAGGCCCGGCGTCTCCGCTCCTCGCTCCTCAGCGGGCACGGAGACTTCCGCGTCGTCGGACTTCGACAGGGACACACCGGATTCGGTGGCCACCTCGTCGGCGTCCGAACGCGCGGCACGAGTGTGTCCGGCGACCTTCGGCGTCGGACGTCGCTTGCGCGGGGGCTGGTTCGGGGTCGGTGCCATCAGTTTCCGCCTCCCGTCGCGGGCGCCTGGCCGGCGTCGGCGTACTCGATGCCCTCGAGACCGGCGACGTTCTCGGCCTTCCAGGTGTCTCCCTCACGGGTCATGCTGACCTGGAAGCCGCGCGTCTGGTCGACGTTCGGCTCCCCGGCGCGCTGGAGAGTCGTGAGGACGTAGACGAGGACCTTCGCCTTGCCACCCTCGTCGTCGACCTCGCTCGGCGCACTGCGCAGCAGCCGCGCACTGAGCTTCGCGGTGTTCTCCCCCGCCTCGGCGAGCACGTCGAGGACGTTGCCGGTCTCGCCGGCCTTCTCGTCGCCGGCCTTCTCATCGCCGTCCGTCGCGTCGCCGAGGACCTCTTGCTTGGCCTTGCCGGTAAGCGAACCCTCCGCGCGCTGACGGAAGTCGTCGATGTTCGCCGGGTCGATCGTGGTGATGTTCAGGACGGCCTGCTCGGCTGCCTGGGTCGCCTCGTCGCGCGCGTCCTTGGTGGCGTACGCACCCATGGCCTGGACACCGAAGACCGCCACGCACACGAGTGCCGCGATCACCGCGACCACGGACAGCGCGAGTAGTCCCACGCGGGTCGTCGTCGAACCCGAGGAATCCGGGGTCTCGGGGCCGGTGATTGTCGAGGTGCCAGTCATAGCAGAAGACACTGTATAGATCGCTCCTGAGCACAGCCTAAGTCCCGATCGGCCCGCGCTGGGCGGGGCGTCGGGCTCGGCAGGCCGCGCGTCGTTACTTGGGCCGCACGCCGAGCAGCGCACTGAGCTGCATGGCGAGCGGGTTGAGGTTCAGCTTGTCCGGGTCCTTCTTCGGCGTGTTGTCCCACGGCTGCGGGTACGCCGGGTTGGCGTACTGCGCACGGTCGGCGCCGCGCACACCCGTCGGGTTCCCGAACGGCACCTTGCATCGGGCCTCGGTGTTGAACGGGAACTCGTCGTAGTGGACGTCGAAGTTCGGGTTCTTGCGCTTCATCTCCGCGATGATCTCCTGGGTCCCCTCGTAACCGCGGGTACACGAGGCCGGGTTGTTGGTCTCCAGGACGATACCGAAGTGGATCTGACCGTCACCGGGAGCCGGCGAGTAACTGCCCGCAGACAGTGCCGACAGCATCGCGAACGTCATCGACGTCGTGTAGGTGACCGGCTCGATCGTGCGCGCCACCTCGGCGAGATCCTTCACCACCTTGGAGATGTCGTTGCCGTTCTTCTGGATCAACTCGGAGATCTGCGTCGCCGACAAGGTGCCGGTGGTCAGCAGCCGGCGCAGATCCGGATCCGACGACGCCAGGGTCGCGGTGATCAGGTCGAGGTTGCGCGACCAGCTGAGGATTGCGTCGGACTGGTCGGCCTGTGTCGCCAGGACGACGTTCGAATCCTGGATCAGCCCGACCACCTCGCTCAGGTTGTCGACGCCGGCCCGCGAGAGCTTGCCGAGGGAATCGACGAGCCGGGTGAGGTTCTCCCCCTGGCCGTTGAATGCGTTACCCAGTTCGGTGATGACGGTGTGCAGGTCGTCGACCGGGATCGACGAGGTGAAGTCGACCGCGGACTTGACCACGTCCTCGAGCGGCTCGGGCAACCGCGATTCCCGGATGGTCGAGCCGTTCTCGAGATAGGGCCCCGACGCCGAGGTCGGCTGCAGGTCGACGTACTGCTCACCGATCGCCGAACGCGATGCCACCACGGCCACCGCCGACGCCGGGATCTTCGGTCCGCCCGAGTCGAGCTCGAGCTTGACGTCGACACCCTCCTGGGTGAGGTCGAGCGCACCGACCCGGCCGACCGGCACACCCAGGTAGGTGACCTCGGCGTTGGTGAAGATGCCGCCGGAGGCGGGCAGCTCGGCGGTGACGGTGTACATGCCGACGCCGACCAGCTTGTCCAGCCGTGCGTACTTCGCGCCGACGTAGGCCAGTGCGACGAGGCCGACGATGACGAAGGCGATCAGCTGGATCTTGACGAGCTTGCCGATCATCGTCCTGCTCCTGTCGGTGACTCAGGGGCCTGGGACTTGGGGGCCAGACCCATGGCCGCGAGCGGGCCGTCGAGAACCCCCTGGCCGGGCGCCGCCGGTACGGGCGCCGAGGCCGGGTAGGTGCCACCCGACGGTGGGGTGTTGGGTCCCGGCCGTGAGTTCGGGGCCGGCGGGAGCAGCGTGATCGTCGGCCAGCCGTACCGCGGCCCGTTGCCGTTGTAGTACGGGTTGCGCGGATTGACCGGCACCTTCACGCGGGCCGGCGGCGAGTACTTCGGTGTCCCCTGCCCGACGCCGAGGGCCTCGAGCTGGTTGAGGATGCGCAGGTCCAGCGTCATGAACAGATTGGCCGAGTCACCGTGGAAGCCCGGGAGGACCCAGTCCGGGAACGGGAGCGTCAGCATCAGCGGCGCCGCGGTGATCAGGTCCGGTGCGGCCTTGGTCAGCTCGCTCAGGATCGGCCGCAGCGCCTTGAGATCGTTGATCAGCGCCGTGCGGGACTTGCCCAGCACATCGGTACCGACCTGACCGAGCTGATCGAGCTTGGTCAGCAGGTCGACGAACTGCGGTCGCTGTTCCTCGAGCACCTCGATGCCCTCGGGGAGCTGCTTGAGGATGCGGTCGATCTGTGCGGTCTGCTTCTCGGTCCGTGCGGACAGATCCGCGAGACCGTCGATCGCGGCGACGATGTCGTCGCGCTGACGATTGAGCCCCGCGATGAGTTTCTCCGTCTGATCGATCAGGCTGCGCACCTCGTCGGTACGGCCGCCGAGCGTCTTGTTCAGCTCCGAGACGATCGGCTGCAGCTGGTTGATGCCACCGCCGGTCAGCAGCAACGCCAGGGCTCCGAGAACCTGCTCGATGTCGGTCGCGGTACGCGTGCGGTCCACCGGGATCGGCTCGGCGGGATTCTGCCGCGGCGCGTTCGCGCTGTTGTCCGGATCGCTCAGCGACACGAACTTCTCACCGAGAAGCGAGGTCTGTTGGACGCTGGCCTGCGCCTCGTCGGACAGGTCGACGTCGTTCTGGACCTCGACGGTGACCTGCGCGAACCAGGCGTCGTTCGGCACCTCGACCTTGGTGACGCGCCCGACGGGGATGCCGTCGCGTTTGACCATCGACTGCGGCACCAGGTCGAGCACGTCGTCGAACTGGATCTTGTATGTGCGCGGGCTGCTCCCGGTGTCGACGCCGCCGGGCAGCGGGATCGACTGGATGCCGCCGGACATACAGCCCGACACCATCACGGTCAGCGAGAGCGCGGCGCCGGCCAGGGTGGTCCGCACGGAGCGTCGGTTCATCAGTTGCCTCCCCGGGGTCGCGGGGCACTCGAGCTCGGTGACGGCTTCGTCGACGGGGTCTTCGTCGCCGACGGTGCAGGCGTGTTGATCTGCGGGTCGGGGTTGCCCGGAACCGTGCCCGGAACCGGTGCCTTCTGCAGCTTGTTGTTGCTCATGATGCCGAAGGGCAGCACCGGTAACACCGGCTCGAGCACCCCGTCGGTGATCTGCTTGCCGATGGCCTCACATTGGTTGATCAGCGGGCGCAGAGTGTTGCTGAACTGCGTGAACTGCGGGTTGCCCGGCATCAGCGCGCCCAGATCGAGCAGGCGGCACTGCGCGCCGATCAGGTCCTGCAGCTCCGGGATCGTCAGACGCAGGGCCAGCGTTCCCGACTCCGCGTCGTAGGCGTTGATCAGGTTGTTCATGGCCACCGGCAGGACCGTCAGGACCTCTTTGAGGTTGTTCTTCTCATCGAGCAGCGCTTGCGTGGTCGGCTGCAGGTCCTTGACCGTCTCCCCGATCTGCTCACGGTTGTCGGCCAGGAAGCCGGCCACATCCCCGAGCGCGATCGACAACTTGTTCAGCGCGGCTGCGAGTTGTTCGCGCTCACCCGCGAGGAACCTGTTGAACGACGCCATCTGGGTGTTGAACTGCCGCACCTGGGCGTCGTTCTCGCGCAGCGCGCCGACGAAGGTGTTGAGGCCCTTGACGGTGTCGAAGAGGTTGTTCCGCGAATCGCTCAGCGTCGTGGAGGCCTTCGACAGGTTCTCGATGGCCTTTCCGAGCTTCTCGCCGTTGCCGGCGAGGTTCTCGGCGCCCGTCGCGACGAGTTCACTCACCGCGCCCTGGCGTCCGGTGCCGTCGGTCTTGTTCGCGCCGTCGGGCCCGAGGGCGTCCGACAGTTCCTTGACGCTGGCATAGAGCTCGTCGACCTCGACCGGGACCATGGTCTGGTCCTCGTTCAGGGTGATGTCGCGACCGGCCTTCGGGCCTCCCGAGTAGGCCGGGGTCAGTTGCACGAAACGGTCGGCGACGACCGATGGGATCATCTGCACGGCACGGACGTTCTCGGGCAGCGTGATGCCGCGGTCGACCGTCATGGTCACCTTCACCGTCTCACCCTGCGGCGTCACCGAATCGACCTTGCCCACGGCCACGCCGAGGATGCGGACGTCGGAACCGGAATAGATGCCGACCGAACGTTTGAACGTCGCGGTGATCTTGGTGGTCCCGATCGCGGAGAACACCCACCACAGGGCGCCCGCGACGACGAGCGCGAGAATCAGCCCGAGGATGAGCGCGACGATGTGCCGCGGGGTGAACCAGCGGCCGGGGCCGGAGATCTGTGTCAGGTCTGGTGCGGTCATCAGCCTGCCCCCGTTCCGCCGTTGTTTTCCATCGCCGTCTTGTTCGGCGGCCGTGTGGTGTTCTGCTGCGGCAGCGCCGGCGGCAGTAGGTTCACCACGACCTGATCGAACCAACGGCCGTTGCCGAGGACGTTGGCGTACAGGCGGTAGAACGGCGCCATGTTCTTGATCGTGTCGCGGATGTTCTGGTTCTGACGCTGCAGCAGCTCGTTCACGCCCTTCAGCGCGTCGAGCGCCGGGCCGATCTGCTCCTCGTTGTCGCGCACGATGCCGGTAAGCGAGTCGCCGAGGCTCGTCGTGCTGGCCAGCAGAGCGGAGATGGACTGCTGCCGGTTGTTCAACTCGTCGAGCAGCTGGCCCGCGCCGCCGATCAGGCGCACGAACTCCTCGTTGCGATCGGCCAGGAGCTTCGAGGTGTCCTTGGTCGCGGCGAGGAGCTTCTGCACCTCCTGGTCGCGGCTGGCGATCGTGTTGGACAACCGCGCGAGACCGTCGAGCGCGGGTCCGGTGTTGCCGGCCGTACCGGAGAAGGCATCCGACAGCACGCGCATCGACTCGGCCAGCTGATCGTTGTCGAAGTCCTCGATCTGCTGCGCCGCACCCGAGAACGCCTCGATGACGTCGTAGGGCGAGACCGTGTCGGTGAGCGGAACGTCGGGGTCGGCCGGTTCACTGCCACGCGGGTTCAGTCCCAGGTACTTCTGCCCCAGGATCGTCTTGATCTGGATCGATGCCTGTGTCTGGTCGCCGATCCAGGTGTTCTCCACCTTGAAGCTGACGTCGACGCGGTCGCCGTTGAGCTTCACGCTCTCGACCTCGCCGACCTTGACGCCTGCCACGCGCACCTCATTACCCGCCCTGAGTCCGGCGGCCTCGGTGAACTGCGCGGTGTAGCGGGCGCCGGCGCCCAGCAGCGGAACCTCGGTCAGGTAGAAGGCACTGAGTCCGAGCATCAGGAGGATCAGGACACCGATGGCGCCGATGCTGACCGGGCTGCGTCGTCCGCCGAAGCGGCGATGCGGGTGCTGCGCCGGCTGCTTCGCGGCGTCGTCGTCGCCGTTGTCGTCGGCGCGGTTGTTCTCGTCTGCCATCGTGGTCACCCCCCTGGCTTCTCGTCAGCCCAGCAACGGGTGGCCGCACTGGTGTAGAGCACGTGATTGATGTCGGGCAGCGGCACCAGCGGCTGTGTCAGCAGCGTCGACTTGCCGTTGCCGGCGACGACGTCGATACCGCACAGATAGAACTGGAACCAGGAACCGAAGGTCGCGGCCCGGCCGACCTTGCGCAGCTTGACCGGGAGGTTGGTCAGCGTCTCCTCGATGTCCTCGTTGCGCTTGTTGATCTCGTCGGACAGCGACTTCAGTCCGGCGATGTCGCCCTGGATCGACGGGCGCGTCGCACCGAGGATGTTCGCGGTCACCGAGGTCAGATTCGACACGGAACTGATCGCCGATCCCACCGAACCGCGTTGCGCGGCAAGCCCGGTCACCAACTTCTCGGTGTTGTCGAGGAGGCTGGTGAACTGCTCGTCGTTGCGGTTGACCGTGTCGAGGACCTTGGTGAGGTTGCCGATCAGCTCACCGATCACCTTGTCCTTGTCGGCGATCGCGTTCGTCAGGTCCGCGGTGTCGCTGACCAGCCGCGTGATCGAGCCGCCCTGACCGTCGAAGACCGCGATGATCTCGGAGGTCAGCTTGTTGACGTCGTCGGCCGACAGCTGTTGGAACAGCGGCCGGAACCCGTTGAACAACTCGGTGAGGTTGACCGGCGGGTGGGTGGAGTCGTCGTCCTCGTCCAACCCGAACGTGTGACCCTGCGACACGGTCCGGGCCGGGTCGCCGGCGCCGCGTTCGAGCGCCAGATACCGCAGGCCGGTGAGGTTGCGATAGCGGATGTAGAGCTGGGTCCCGTCGGGCAACCGGTCGCGGTCGAGGTTGAACGAGACCATCGCCCGGTTGCGGTCGTAGACCTCGACTTTCTCCACCTGTCCCACTCGCACGCCGGCGATGCGGACGTCGTCGCCGGAGTTCAGCAGGGTGGCGTCGTCGAAGACGGCCTTGAACTTCGCGTCTCCGCCGCCGCCGGCGTTCGCGATGGTGATCGCGAGCAGGCTGGTCGTCACGACGGTGACGACCGCGAAGATGATCAGCTTGACCAGGGGCGCGATTATCGACCTCATTTGATCTCGACCTGCGCTCCCTGGAGGGAACCGCCGGCGATCATGGTCACCCAGGTCGGCACCGACTCCGGCGAACGGCCGCTCGTGGCGCCGTAGATGACCTGCAGCTGCTTGCGGTAGTCCGGATCGTCGAACGGGTTGGACCGGACCGATGCGGTACCGGCAGGCACGCCGCTGAACTGCGGCTGCGGCAGCTTCTGAACGTTGCGCGGACCGGCGTTGCGTGACGGCGGCTGGTAGCTGCCGTCGGCGAGACTGCCACCCGGATACTGCGGGAACGGGCGACCGTCGGTGGGGGGCTCGTAGCAGACGGCGGGTGGGTCGAGATCCATGAAGCGGGGTTCGTCCTGGTTCGGTAGATAGCGGCCACGAGGATTGATGAACTGCAGGTTCACCCGCACACCCGGGTTCTTGGTGCCCTCGCCCACGATTCTGCGTGACTCGGGGATCAGACCCACGAAGTTGCGGAACGTGCAGACGAAGGTCGGCGACTGCTTCGCGAGTCCGACGAGCAACTCTTCCGAGTCGACAGCGAGGTCGATCAGGTCGGTGCGGTTCTGGCGCAGCCAGCCGGTGAGGTCGTCGGATGCCACACCGAGGGTCGCGATGAGCGTCCGCAGATCTGCCTGCCGTTCGACGATGGTGTTCGACGTCGTCCGGAACGAGTCCAGTGCGTCGACGACGTCGGGCAGCGCCTGCGAGTAGGTCTGCGAGAAGGTCGCCAGGCCCTCGAGGGTGCCCTCGAGGTCGGGCAGGTTCTTGTTGACCTCGACGAAGATCTGGTCGAGCTCTTCGAGCGTCGTGCCGAGCTGCTCACCGCGGCCCGACAACGCCTTCGACAGCGCGGTCAGCGTGGCGTTGAGATCCTGCGGCGGGATGGCGTCGAGGACCGGAAGCAGCTTGTCGAACAACTCCTGGACCTCGAGTGCGTTGCCGCTGCGATCGGTCTCGATGGTCGCGCCGTTGGTCAGCGTCGGTCCGGTGTTGTCCTCGGGGACCTGCAGCGCCACGTACCGCTCGCCGAAGAGCGTCTTCGGCAGGATCCGCGCGGTGGTCTTGTCCGACAGTTCCTTCGCCTTGTTCGGGTCGAGGCCGAGGATGACCTCGACCGACCCGTCGGGCGCCGGCTTCACCTCACGGACCTCGCCGACGACCATGCCGCGCGCCTTCACGTCGGCGTTCGCGGGCAGCGCGTTGCCGGTGGAGTCGGTCATCAGGGTGACGTCGGTGAAGTCCTGGAACGTCTTGTTGAACTTGGTGATGGTCGCGGTGAGGAACAGTGCGACCACGAGAAAGAAGACCAGGCCGAGCAGCCTTCTACGCAGGACCGACACCGCTAACCTCCCACTCTGACCGTCGTCGTGGTGCCCCAGATCGCGAGTCCCAGGAAGAAGTCGAGGATCGCGATGAGGACCAGTGCCGAGCGGACCGCGTGACCGACGGCCACGCCCACACCTGCGGGTCCACCCGATGCGTAGTAGCCGTAGTAGCAGTGCACCAGGATGATCACGAAGGCGAAGACCAGCACCTTGCCGAACGACCAGAGCACGTCGGCCGGCGGCAGGAACAGGTTGAAGTAGTGGTCGTAGGAACCGCCTGACTGTCCATTGAAGACCGTCGTGACCACCCGAGACGCCAGGTACGCCGACAGCAGACCGAGCACGTACAGCGGGATGACCGCGATGAACCCGGCGATCACGCGCGTCGACACGAGGAACGGGATCGACGGCACGGCCATCGTCTCGAGGGCGTCGATCTCCTCCGAGATGCGCATGGCGCCGAGCTGGGCGGTGAAGCCACAGCCGACGGTCGCGGACAGGGCGAGGCCCGCCACCAGAGGCGCCACCTCACGGGTGTTGACATAGGCCGACAGGAAGCCGGTCAGTGCCTGCGACCCGATCTGGTCGAGTGCCGCATAACCCTGAAGGCCGACGACGACGCCGGTGAAGCCCGACATCAGCACCATCACGCCGATGGTGCCGCCGATCACCGCGAGTCCGCCCGAGCCGAAGGCAACTTCGGCGAGTAGGCGCAGGACCTCACGGGTGTAGTGCACCAGCGTCTTCGGCATCCACGCGAGCGTGCGGCCGTAGAACGACATCTGCTCACCGGCGCCGTCGAGCACCTTGAGTGGTCTGCCCAGCTGTTTGCGGGCCTCGTACATGTAGTACTCGGGCCTGCTCTTGGCGATCGTCACGCCGCCGCCACCATCGGTCACGACTAGCTCCCCTTCGGTGGGACGATCTGCAGGTAGACCGCAGTGATGATCAGATTGGCGAGAAACAGCAGAAGGAATGTGATGACGACGCTCTGGTTGACGGCGTCACCCACACCCTTCGGGCCGCCCTTGGGATTGAGGCCCTTGTAGGCGGCGACGACGCCGGCGAGGACACCGAAGACCGCGGCCTTCAGCGTCGACACCCAGAGGTCGGGCAGCTGGGCGAGGGCACCGAACGACGCCAGGTAGGCGCCCGGGGTGCCGCCCTGCATCACCACGTTGAAGAAGTAACCACCACCGATGCCGATGACGGCGACCAGACCGTTGAGCAGTATCGCGACCAGGACCATGGCCAGCACACGCGGGACCACGAGTCGCTGGATGGGGTTGATGCCCAACACTTCCATCGCGTCGATCTCCTCGCGGATGGTGCGCGAACCGAGGTCGGCGGCAACCGCCGACCCGGCCGCACCCGCGATGAGGAGCGAGGTCACGAGTGGTGACCCCTGCTGGATGACCACCAACACGCTGGCCGCACCGGTGTACGACTCGGCGCCGAGTTGTTTGATCAGCGAACCCGTCTGCAAGGAGACGATCGCGCCGAACGGAATCGCGATCAGGGCGGTGGGCAGGATCGTCACACTGGCGATGAACCACGCCTGCTGGATGAACTCCCGCCACTGAAACGGGCGCACAAAGGTCTGGCGTGCAACATCGACGAAGAGCTGAACGATATTGCCGGTCTGGGCTAGGGCGCCCGTTCCGGCCTGCGCGATTCGGTCGACGCCACGCGTGGTGGCATTGGTCATCCCTGGATCGTCCGCCCTTCGTTTGCGTCTGAAGCACGATGACTGGGCTTGGTCAGTGCGTCGCCGCCACCGGGCGTCTGCCACTGCTCTGTCGGCGCATCGCTGCCGCCGTAGTCGATCACGTCGGTCTTGGCGTCGGCGACGGCCAGGTTCCCCGAGGAAGCGCTCGTCCACTCGTTGTCCCCGCTGTGGCGTCCGTTCGCCACATCCTCGGCGTGGGCGCGGCTCTCCTCGCGGATCTGGTCTTCCTGCTCCTGGCTGCGACGGATGGCCTCCTGCGCGTTCTGCGGCAGGCCGGGCAGCATCGCATGCACGCGCTCACGGTGACGGGCGACCGCCTTGCGTTCGGGCATACCCGGATTGGGCTGGACCTGCGGGATGATCTCGGTGAAGTCCTCCTTGGTACCACCACCGGAGATACCCGCGGCCTGCATGGCCTCTTCCTGCTTCTGGACGGCCTCGTCCTTCTCCTCCGACATACCGATCGGACCGAACCGGTCACCGGAGAGGAACTGCTTGACCACCGGCTGCTCCGAGGTCAGCAACTGCTCACGCGGACCGAACATCACCAGCTCCTTCCGGAACAACATGCCGATGTTGTCCGGGATCGTGCGCGCGATGTTGATGTTGTGCGTCACGATCAGGATCGTCGCATCGATCTGGGCGTTGATGTCGATCAACAACTGGCTGATGTAGGCGGTACGCACCGGATCCAGACCCGAATCCGGCTCGTCACACAAAATGATCTGCGGATCGAGCACCAACGCGCGCGCCAGACCGGCACGCTTGCGCATACCACCGGAGATCTCACCGGGAAGCTTGTCCTCGGCACCGGTCAGACCGACCAGATCGATCTTCTCCATCACGATGTCGCGGACCTCGTTCTCCTTCTTCTTCGTGTGCTCACGAAGCGGGAACGCGATGTTGTCGAACAACGACATCGAACCGAACAGGGCACCATCCTGGAACAGCACACCGAACAGCTTGCGGATCTCATAGAGCTCTTTGGCCGAACACTGCGTGATATCGGTGCCATCGACGATCACCGACCCCTGCTCGGGATGCAGCAACCCGATCAACGTCTTCAAGAACACCGACTTACCGGTACCCGACGGACCGAGCAGCGCAGACACCTCACCCTCCGGGAGGGTCAGCGTGACATCACGCCAAATATTCTGCGAACCAAACGACTTCGTGAGCCCCTCGACACTGACCTCAACACCCACAACTTCCTCCAGACGATCGCTGCCCCCGAAGGCGGCCACGGTGTGACCGCACACCAACCGGTGGCATTTGTGGTTGGGGTCACTGTAACCGACCAGCGACCGCTCACAGAGCGACCGGCACCCTCAGCGTTGGCAGCGGCGGAAGCTACCGGCAGGTAACCACGCCGCGTCGATGACATTAGCTGATGTTAAGTGGTGAGGAAAGTCGGACACCGACCCCGTTGTGACGCCCGACGCAGAGTCCCAGGTCACTCCGGGAGTGTCCGTTTCGGGGACGCATTGAACGGAGATGACGCGTCGTGCGTCCAATCCCCATGACATGGTTCCCGACCGATCGATACGGACTCATACGGCGCGAATCGACGCTGCGGGTCGGCATCAGCGACGACACCGTCGCGGCGGCGGTGGACAGCGGGGACTTGATCCGGTTGGCCCCCGGGGTCTACTTGGAGGCCGATCCCGACGCTGCCGATTCCACCGCGATCCATCGGCTGCAGTCCATCGCAGTGGCGACCTCGGCACGTGATCGCGGCAAGGCGACGCTGAGCCATGATTCGGCGGCAGCCGTCCTCGGGCTCGAACTACTCCACCCCGACCGCGAGGCTGTCCATCTCACCAAGAAGTCCACCGCGGGCGGTTTCGTCCGCGGCCATCGGCACGTACACAACGGCCCGCTGACATCCGGCGACATCAAGATGGTCGACGGGATCGAGGTGACCACGCTCGAGCGCACTGCGGTCGACATCGCCACGAACGGCAACTTCGCGCAAGCACTGGTGGCCTTCGACCGAGCACTGGCGATGAAGGCCGATTCATCCGTCATGACGGCCATCCTCGACGCGCGTCTACGGCGACCCGGGACCAGCACCGCACGACGAGCCCTTTCGCTCGCCGACGCGTCCTCAGAGGGCGTCGGGGAGTCGTGGAGCCGCGCCCAGATGATTGCAGCCGGGCTCCCTCTTCCCCGTCTCCAGCACACGTTCCAGACATCACAGGGCGAGGCGCGGGCGGACTTCGACTGGGAGGGTCGGCTCGTCGGTGAGTTCGACGGGATGCAGAAATACGGTCTGCGCCCCGGAGAAACCCCGCGCGAGGCATTGATCCGCGAGAAGCGGCGCGAGGATGCCCTCCGGGCCATGGGCATCATGGTGGTCCGCTGGACGTGGGCCGAACTCGAACGCGAAGAGCTGGTCGGCCTCCTCAGACCCTGGCTCATGAAGTTGGGGCTCACTGCCGCCTGAGCGCTCGACTCCCAGACTTCATTTCGACGTTGCGACTTCGATCGAGGTCGCAACGTCGAAATGAAGTCTGGGAGTCAGGCCAACACAGCAACGAGCCCGGGACAGCAATGCTGTCCCGGGCTCGTGAGTCGCGTAAGAAGAGTCTTACTTGACGGAGACCTTGGCGCCGGCCTCTTCGAGCTTGGCCTTGGCAGCCTCGGCGGCGTCCTTGTCGACCTTCTCCAGGAGAGCCTTCGGAGCACCCTCGACGAGGTCCTTGGCTTCCTTCAGGCCCAGACCCGAGACGACCTCGCGGACGACCTTGATGACCTGGATCTTCTTGTCGCCGGCACCCTCGAGGATGACGTCGAACTCGTCCTGCTCGGCAGCAGCCTCGGCGCCACCGGCAGCCGGTGCACCGGCAGCGGCAACGGCGACCGGAGCGGCCGCGGTGACCTCGAAGACCTCTTCGAACTTCTTCACGAAATCGCTGAGCTCCAGCAGGGTCAGTTCCTTGAACTGATCGATGAGCTCGTCAGCGGTGAGCTTCGCCATGGTGGCGTCCTTCCTGTAAGTCCCCGTACGGGGTTGGTGTGCATCCCCGTACGGTTCGGGGATCGGCTTGGTGCGGCGAGTTATTCGCCGGCTTCGTTCTTCTTCTCCTGCAGGGCCGCTGCGAGACGCGCGACCTGCGATGCCGGCTGGTTGAACAGGCCGGCTGCCTTAGCCAAGTTGCCCTTCATGGCACCGGCGAGCTTGGCCAGCAAGACCTCACGGGTCTCAAGGTCGGCGATCTGCTCGATCTCGGCAATGGACAGCGCGCGGCCGTCCATGTACCCGCCCTTGATGACCAGAGCCTTGTTGTCCTTGGCGAACGTCTTGATCGCCTTCGCGGCCACAACCGGCTCACCTTCGATGAAGGCAATCGCGGTCGGACCGGTGAACAGCTCGTCGAGCCCTTCCACGCCCGCTTCAGCAGCGGCACGCTTCACCAGGGTGTTCTTGGCGACGGAGTAGGTTGCACCCTCACCGAGGGAACGTCGCAGCTGGGAGATCTGGGTGACGGACAGACCACGGTATTCCGTGATAACCGTCGCCGTGGAGCCCTTGAACTGCTCTGCGATCTCCGCAACAGCGGCGACCTTTTCGGACTTGGCCATACTTCGCCTCCTCTCCTCGTCACTTGAGTTGGTCGGGTTCAACTGAGCGACGGGCCGTGGAGGCGGAAATGACAAACGCCCCGGCGCGCAGGCACGGGGGTGAAGACGCACACACGTAATGTGTGGGACAACATTCCTCGTTCATCCTGCGTGGGCCGGCGACTTCGTCGCGCCTTCGTTCGGGAGTTCCCGACGACCAACGGTCTCTGGTTGAACCGATACGACGCACGGGTGTGCATCACATCGACGATTAGGCTACGTGGTCGTGGGGCAACAATCCAAATCGACCGAGGTGCACGACCCCAATGAGCGCGCGCAGGCCGCCATGGACGCCATCGCGGCACGCCACCTGCAGCGCGCGTTCGGGTTGCCGGCGACGCGCACGGCGGCCGTCGCCTGGCCGATCGGATTCGTCGCGGCGCACCTCGGATCCTGGCACTACTGGTGGCATGCGCATCTCGTCGACCTTCTCGTCGACGCCGCGATCCACCGTGTCGAGGGTGACCGCTCCTTCGATCCGCACATCGCCGACGACGCCAACCGGGTACTGCGCGGGATCAAGGTCCGCAACCTCGGGCGGTGGACCAACAACTACTACGACGACATGGCCTGGCTCGGCCTGGCGATCGAACGAGCCGACCGCCACCTCGACCTCGACCACCGGCGGGGCCTGGAGACCCTGACCCGACGGATGCTCGACGCCTGGGTCCCCGAGGACGGCGGCGGAATCCCGTGGCGCACCACCGATCAGTTCTTCAACGCCCCCGCAAACGGCCCCGCCGCGATCCTGGTCGCCCGCACCGGCCACGTCGAACGCGCCGTCGCGATGTGCGACTGGATGGACGCCAACCTCATCGACCCGAAGACCCACCTGGTCATCGACGGCCTGAAGAAGCAGCCCGACGGTTCGCTGAAGGCCGAGACCGGCACGTACACCTACTGCCAGGGCGTCGTACTCGGCGCCGAACTCGAGGTCTTCCGCGAGACCGGTGAACAGCGTCACCTGGACCGTCTGGCCCGGCTTCTCGGGGCCGTCGAGAAGCACTCGTGCACCGACGGGGTGATCAACGGCGGCGGAGGCGGCGACGGCGGCCTGTTCCACGGGGTGCTCGCCCGCTATCTGGCGCTCGTCGCCACCGATCTGCCCGAGGTCGGCGGATCGGATGAACTGCGCGCCCGGGCAGCCCGGATCGTGACCTCGAGCGCCGACGCGGCCTGGGCCAATCGCACGGAGATCCGCGGGCACGTGGTCTTCCCCAGCGACTGGCGCCGCAGGGCCGTCGTACCAACGGCTTCCGGCAAGAAAGCCCAGTTCGTCGCGGGTGCCGTGACGCCGTCGGAGGTCCCCGAACGTGACCTGTCGGTGCAGCTGTCGGCCTGGATGGTCCTCGAGGCCGCCGCCGCGATCGACCTGTCGCTGCCCGAACGTGATCGTTCGTAGATCCCCCGATGGTCAAACCGACGCCACCCGGTTAGCCATCCGATACCGAAGCTGAGCTATTCTTCAGCGAACGTGTGAGGTGACCTGGAACACACCGGATCCCAAGCAGTCGGATCCGCCTGGCGCCCACGACCGACACGACGGGGCGTCGGTGTCCACCCGGCCATCTCGACCAGCAGCACACACGGTGTGGCACCCCACCCCAGGCAGGGTGATGCACCATGACGTATCAGCTGGATCCCGCGGAACGACGCGCGCGCCCGGTTCCCTCGCCACTTCCCTCGCGGCGCATCACCGAAGCGCCCCACTTCGGCACCCTCCCCCTCGGCGACCCCACGGGTGGCGCCGACGCCATCCGCTGGCGTGAACAGGTCGACGGCAAGCAGCTGTACCCGCGCGTCGTCATCGATCGTGACGTCTCGATCACCATGAGCGACGGTGCCGTCCTGCGTGCCACGGTGATCCGCCCGGCCAACCGGTTCGGTCAGACGGTTCTCACGCCCTACCCCGCGATCATCAACATCAACCCGTACAACCGGGCCGCCATCGACTTCGTCGATCAGGCACTGCACGCTCCTGTGCTCGGCAAAGCCCTGCACACGGCGTCGGCGTCGATCGACGCCAGCGGCACCGCACTCGAGGGCCTCACGACACTCACCCAGACGCTGTCCGGCGGGGTCTTCGACGTCTTCGGCATCAACCGCAACCTGGTGCGCAGCGGCTACGTACAGGTCGTCGTCGACGTACGCGGTACCGGAGCCAGCCACGGCAAGTGGCAGATCCTCGGCCCGCGTGAGCAGCAGGACTCGCTGGAGATCATCGACTGGGTCGCCGAGCAGGAATGGTGTGACGGAACCGTCGGCCTGGCCGGCTGGTCCTATTCGGCGATCAACTCGCTGCAGGCCGCGGACAAGCGACCGCCACAGCTGAAGGCGGTCTTCGCGGTCGAGGGCTGCGACGACATCGTGCGTGACATCTACATCACCGGCGGGATGCCGTCGGCGTTCATCCCGGTGTGGTTGTCGGCGGTCAACATGCTCAAGTGGGTTCCCAACCCCGCCAACATCGTTCGTGACATCGTCAGCGGCCACGCTCTGCGGTGGGCCATCGACCGGGTGAAGTCGCCGGCCACCGATATCCCCTCGCTGCTCTGGGGTTTCCTCACCGCGCGCGACCCACGCATCTTCGACGACCCGTATTTCGACGAACGCGACCCGATCGTCGACCGCATCGAGGCCCCCACGTTCACGGTCGGCGCATGGCACGACCTGTTCGGTCGCAGCGCCACCGGTGTCTACGAACGACTGAAGATGGAACCGGGCCGCAAGCAGATGATCGTCGGCGACGGCTATCACCTCGACGTCGGCTCGGGCTACGGCGGCAAGTTCGCGCCGCCGCGACTCGACGTCCTCGAACGCGCCTGGTTCGACCGTTGGCTCAAGGGGCACCGCAACGGAGTGGAGTTCTACGGTCCGGTCACCATGCTGCAGCAGGGCGGCGCGTGGACGGCCGGACAGAACTTCCCGCGGCCCGGCGTGGCGCCGACCCGGCTCTACCTGACGCCGGACACCTCGTCCACCGCCGATCACGCCGTTCATGACGGAACGCTGGGTTCGACTCCCGCACAAGGTGTCTCATCGCTGCACATCCGTCCCGACACCCGCGGACTGCGGTCGCGCGACATGACCCAGGTGACTGCCGGCGCAACGATGGTCCTCGGCGCCGACTACGCCAAGGACGCTCGTTTCCAGGAGCGGGGTGCGCTGTCGTTCACGACGGCACCGGTTCTCGAGGCGACCCCGGTCAGCGGTGCGATGAACCTGCGACTCAACGTCGCGACCACCGCGCACGAGGCGATCTGGGCGGTGACCGTGAACGACGTTGCGCCCGACGGCACGTCGACCGTACTCACCAACGGCGCACTGTCGGCGTCGAATCGCGCCCTGGACCGCAGCAAGTCGACGTACACCACCGACGGCAGCCTGCTGTCGGCGCACCACTACCTGTCCCACAAGCACAAACTGCCGGTCCCGGCCGACGAACCGGTCCGCATCGATGTCGACCTCGTCCCCACCGACGCGGTACTGCAACCCGGCCACCGTCTGCGCGTAGACGTCTACGCGGCCAGCCTGCCGCGCTACCTCACCGTCGTGCCCGACCTGATCAAGGCACGCGGCCGCAAGCAGCGCCTGGTCCTCGACCCCGCGCATCCGAGTTACCTCACGTTGCTCGCCGGTGAGGGGTTGCGTTCCGACCTGGAGGACGCCGCCACCGTCTGACATCCCGATCCTGCGACCAGCCATTTGGGACGAATATTTTCATCCGTCCCATTGACTCTGCGGCGCCGGAGACCTACGTTTCGATGACAGCCCTGTTCGAAACGTCTCCGATCGGAGTGCACGTCCGATGACCACCTCACGGGTCGCCTCCACCGCACCGCAGGCGCCCCCGGGCCCCGCCGCGCCGATCCCCCCTGCACCGCTCCCCACCGCGACGACGATCCCGACGCGACACCCATCGGGTCCGTGCAAGATCCCGACCGGCCTGTGGGCCGTCGGCCTTCTGCTGGGCCTGCGTAAACCCGACCGAGAACTCTTCCGCCACATCGGCGAGCTCCTCACCGTCGGCGACGAACCGGCCGATCGCCTGGTCGAGTGGATGCACACGGCCGGGATGACGCAGGCGCGTCCGCTGTTCGAGCAGGCGCTGGAGAACGGCATCGCTTCGGTGACCGACGCCCCGGCTCCGCTCCGCGAGTTCTTCGAGGTCTACGAGAAGACCCCGGACTGGGTCGACCGGGACCTGATCGAAGAGGGTGCCCGGATCATGCGCAGCGGCGGCGCCGACGGCCTGTACGTCGCACGTGACGTCGCGTTGCTGGGCGGCTACCAGTTCTCCGGCTTCAACCAGACCCTGTTGCGCACCGGCGCATTGGAGAAGGGTTCGAACAAGCGCTTCGCCGAGACCACCCAGTGGGCCACCGACGTCATCACCGAGAACGGTTTGCTGCCACAGGGAGTCGGCTATCGATCGACGCTGCACGTCCGGCTGATCCATGCATTCGTCCGACGCCACGTCGCCGCCCTCCCGGACTGGGATTCCGACGCCTGGGGACTTCCCATCAACCAGACCGACATGGCCGCGACGCTGATCGGGGCGCTCGTCTCGCCCAGCCTCGGAGCGGTGATGATGGGACTCGTCAATCGGCCCGGCGAGTACGACGCCGTCGCACACCTCACGCGGTACACCGGTTGGCTTCTCGGCGTCCAGGACGAGTTCCTGCCCAGGGATTTTCGCGACGCGATCCGTGTGCTCCACCAAACCTCGTACGTCCTCTCGACCCCGGATGAGACGACCAGGCAGCTCTCGGTTCCGATGGCCGACGACCCACTCCAGTGGGACTATCGCCGGTTCGCGGGTCTGCGGCGCAAGATCGCGCGCTCGCAACATCTCTCGATCACCAGCGCGTTCCTCGGACGAGGTGCGATGCACACCCTGGGACTGCCGTTCGTCCTGCCGTGGTATCCGGCGATCCGGTTCCCCGTCAACATCATCCGTTCGATCGCCGCCCAGCGACCGGGAGGACGGGAACGGGCCGCGGAGCGTGGGATGGCCGAACAGCGCGAGTTCATGCGGATCATGGCCGGGGGCGATGCGACGATCGGCCATTCGGCCAAGGCGATCACCGGCCACTGAACCCGATCAGCCGATCCCCGAGTCGGCGAGGACGACGCGGAAGACGAACGCCGCCTCGGGCCCGAGGACCATACCCACGAGTTCGATGAAGGTGAGCACGAAGCCTCGTCCGTGTCCCGGGCCCCTGGAGTCGTCGAGATGATGGGCGAGTTCGTGCAGAACGACCAGCTCCCGTAATGCCCACCGCCCCTCGGCCGACGACGGGATCGCGATCTCGGCGCGCACGAGTTCGTTTCCGGACACCGTCGTCGACCGGGCGTAGTGCGCCGAGCTCTGACCTCGGCGCTCGCGTACCGACACGGGCTCGGCGGCGCGCGGGAACCGCGATCGTACGCTCGGCAGCTCCAAGACCCGCCGCACGTAGTCACGCACCGCCTCGATCGAGGCGAACCGGGCCTCGGCCGGCAAGGTGAGTTCGGTCCCGGCCAGCTGCACGGTGCGCGACGACGACGCGGTGTCGAAAAGCCGGAACACGAGTCGCTCGGCGTCGTAGTACCGGGCACGCCCGGTGTCACGGGGGCTCACGGCATCACCAATGATGATGAGGGTCCGCTGTACCCGATGGGAGTCTTCATGCGCCGTCCCGACGTGCGCGCGTTCGCCGAACGCGTGCTCCGACTCCCTGGTGCGACGCTCAGCCTGCGCATCCTCACCGACATCGCCCGCGGTGACGTGACCGACCGGGCGATGACCCTCGCCGCGCAGGCGTTCACCTCGATCCTGCCCATCGTCATCCTGGTGCTCACCCTGCCGGGCACGGACGTCGTCGACGACGCGCTGACCGAACTCGGCATCCCGGTGAGCCGCCTCGACCACACGTCGGTCGACGACCCGCAGTCCTTCGCCACCTTCGGGGTCATCGGCGCACTGATGACCATCGCCGGCGCCACCTCCCTGTCACGTGCACTCGGCCGAATGTATGTCTCGATCTGGGGTGTCACCAAACTGCCATGGCGAGCGTTCTGGCGTTGGGTGGTCGTGTTGTTCCTCATCCCGGCCGCCGTGACCGCGCAAGGATTGTCGACGGGATTGCGGGCCGAATCGCTCTTCGGCATCTATCTCGGGGGCAGCGGGCTGCTCGGCATCGTGCTGATCTTCGTGGTGACGGTCATGATCTGGTCCGCCACGTTCACCGTGATCCCGCGACTGCTGGTCTCCACCCAGGTCCCGCTCCGCCTCCTGGTGCTCAACGGCGTGGGCACGGGCCTGCTGATCACGGTGCTGCTGGCCGGGAGCCGCGTCGCGCTGCCCACGCTGGCGTCGAGCACCATCCGCTACTTCGGCACGCTCGGCATCGTCTTCGTCGCGATCGGCTGGCTGTTCGTCTTCGCCGCGATCCTGGTCGTGACCGCCATCGTCGTGCATGCCGTGGTCACCGACGAGGGCCGCGTGGGACGCCGGGTTCAGCGGTGGGCGGGAACGCCTACACCGTTCACCGTGCCGACCGCCTCCTGGTACCGCCCGCCGGTGTGAGCTCCGGGCCGCCCGCTCTCGCACGATAGGCGCTGCCTATCCATCCCCCCTCGTCACCGTCCGCGCCCGACACTGTGTCTGCGCAGATCGTGAACCGGAGGGGACACCATGACCGCAGGAACCGCACGACACCATCCAGATGACCGCCCGGATCGGTCGCTGCCGGAGGCGATCTCGTCGTGAGCCGGATCGAGCTTTCCGGACTCACCAAGGATTACGGGTCCACACGAGCGCTGAACTCGATAGACCTCGACGTCGCCGACGGCGAGTTCATCGTCTTCCTCGGCCCCAGCGGATGCGGCAAGTCCACGCTCCTGCGGATGATCGCCGGTCTCGCCGAGCCGACCGCGGGTGAGATCCGGATCGACGGCCACGACGTCACCGATCTGCCGCCCCGAGACCGGCGTCTCGCGATGGTGTTCCAGAGCTACGCCCTGTATCCGCATCTCACTGTCGCCAAGAACGTCGCGTTCCCGCTGCGGGCCCGGTCTGTCCGGCGCGCTGAGATCACCGGACGGGTCGAGCGGGTGGCGTCGTCGCTCGCACTCACGGAACTGCTCGCACGCCGCCCGGCAGCCCTGTCGGGCGGACAACGCCAGCGCGTGGCCCTCGCCCGTGCGATGGTGCAGGAACCGGGCGCTTATCTGATGGACGAACCGCTGTCGAATCTCGATGCCCGGCTGCGTTCGGCCACCAGGACCGAACTCGTCGACCTGCACGATCGCATCGGCGCCACGTTCCTGTACGTCACCCATGACCAGATCGAGGCCATGTCGATGGCGACGCGCATCGTGTTGCTCGACTCGGGCCACGTCGAGCAGGTCGGCGCGCCCGACGAGCTGTACGACCAACCCGCGTCGACCTTCGTGGCCGCGTTCCTCGGCGCCCCGCCGATGTGCCTGTTCGACGCCGTGGTGGCCTCCGAGAACGACCGGATGGTGGTGCGCGCACCCGGGATTCACCTACCGATCGACCTGCCCACGCCGGCCGGCGGATATGCCCCGCACGAGGTCACCGCCGGAATCCGGCCGGAACGGATGGTGCTCGACCCGCGCGGCCAGATCGCCGCGGAGGTCCTCACCGTCGAGAACGTCGGCAGTGACGAGGTCCTGCACCTGCGCGCCCACACCACGACATTGCAGGCCCGCGTCCGACGCCCGACGGCGCGCGCGGGCGACCACATCCGCCTGTCCGTCGCTGCCGGCGACATCCATCTCTTCGACCGGTCCAGCGGCCGGCGTCTGCAGTGGAAGCCGGACACCTCCACCACCCGCGAGAACACCCTCATCCGACAAGGAGCAGCATCATGAGTCGCAGGTCCCTGCGTCGCAGAGCAGTGGCGATCGTCGCCGCACTCACCACCACCGCCGTCGTACTGTCCGCCTGCAGCATGGGTTCGACCGCCGGGGAGGGAACCGCCGTCGCGGTGCCCGAACTCGATCCGGCCCAGAAGGTCACGATCGTCTTCGAGAGCTACAACTACGGTCTGGCCGGTGCATGGACCGACACCTTCAACACACTGATCGCCGATTTCAGCAAGAAACACCCCAACATCACCGTCAAGGCCCAGAAACCGCAGGGCAACAGCCCCAACCCCGCCCGCGACGCCATCTCGAGCGTGCAGAACCAGTCGGTGGCCGGCTCGGCCCCCGACGTCGCACAGCTGGGCTTCGGCGATTTCGGTTTCGTCGTCGACCAGCTCGGCGCCCAGCCACTCTCGGCACTGTTCGGCACCGACGCCGTCGAAGCGCACTTCGCCGAGCGCCACCCCTACGCGTCGAGCGTGCGAACGCTCGGTGTGTCCGACGGCGTCACCTTCGGAATTCCGTTCGTGATGTCGACCCCGGTGTTCTATTACAACGCCGACCTGTTCCGCCGCGCCGGCCTCGACCCCGACAAGCCTCCCGCCACGTGGGACGAGGTCGCCGGAGCAGCCCGTGCGATCGCCGCCCGGACCGGCAAGGGCGGCGTCTACATCGACTGCCTGACCAAATCGGCCACCGACTGGTGCTATCAGAGCCTGATCCGTTCCGCCGGCGGACAGGTCATCTCCCCGGACCGCACCACCTTGTCATTCGCCGACCCCGCCGCGATCGCGGTCACCACGATGGCCCAGCAGCTCGTGAAGTCCGGTGGCACACCGGCATTCACGCAGAAGCAGGGTTACGAGGCATTCACGCGTGGCGACATGGGCATGATCCTGGAGAGCAGTTCCATGCAGGCGACGTTCCTCGGGGGCGCGAAAGACAAGTGGGAACTACGCGCGGCACCGATGCCGGCCTTCGGCCAACATCCCACGGTACCCACCAATTCCGGTGTGGCACTGTACATCTTCGCCAAGGACCCAGCCAAGCAGCGGGCGGCGTGGGAGCTGATCCGCTATCTGACCGGCAACGACGCGTTCACGACGATCGCCAAGGGCATCGGATACCTGCCGCTCCGTACCGGCCTCGTCGACGACCCGGCTCACCTGAGCGAATGGGCACGCGAGAACCGCGGGCTGATCGATCCGAATCTGGATCAGCTGCAACGACTCGAACCCTGGCGGTCGATGCCGGGCAACAGCTACAAGCAGATCCAGAGCAACCTGATGACAGCCGTCGAGAAGGTCGTCTACCAGGGTGCCGACCCACAGGCCGCGCTGAGCGAGGCGCAGCGCCAGTCGACCCGATTGATGCCGGCTCGATGAGTACGACGAACTGCACCATCTTGCAACTGACCGACACCCACATCGTGCCCCCGGGACAGTTGCTGCGGGGCGTCGTGGACAGCGCCCGCAACCTCGGCGAGGTGCTCGAGCGGATCGTCGCCTCCGGCAGGCGCGTGGATGCGCTGCTGTTGTCGGGTGATCTCACCGACAACGGGGACGTCCGGGCCTACCGCAGGTTGCGCGACCTCGTCGAGCCCGCGGCCGGGTCGATCGGCGCACAGGTGATCTACGCGATGGGCAATCACGATGCACGAGAAGCATTCCGGATCGGATTGTTCGACCAGCCGGGTGATCCCGATGCGCCGCACGACACCGTGCATCTATTGCGCGGAACCCGGGTGATCACCTTGGACAGCACCCGTCCGCGCCGGCATGACGGATGGCTCGAACCCGAGCAGCTGGCCTGGTTGCGCGACGAGGTGGCAACGCCCGCACCGTCGGGCACCACGGTGCTGGCGCTTCACCATCCGCCGTTGCGATCGGCGATCGCGCCGATCGACCTGCTGCGCCTGCGCGAGGCCGACCGGCTGGCAGAGGCCCTTGCCGGATCCGATGTGCGGATGATCGTCTGCGGGCACTCGCATCTCACCGGAGGCGGTTCACTGGCGGGGATCCCGGTGTGGGTCGGGCCGGCACTCGCCTACCGTCTCGACACCCTCGCCCCGGTGGGGCGGCATCGGGGGCACATCGGATACGGCTTCAGTCGCATCGACGTCGTGGACGGCACCGTCGTCGCGACCGCGGTCGAGGCCACCCCGACCGAGACGGTGTACGACGCCGACGAATCACAGACGCTGGCGGCACTGCGTGAGCCGGCACGTCAGGACTGACCCGTGCTGATTCCTCTCGGCAACCCCTCTCCGTCCGGTACGACGCCCCGGGATGTGCCCGCTGCCGCGCCCACCCGGGTACGACGACCATCGCGTGGGCGCATCCTCCGCCGCGCGACACCGTACATGTATCTCGCCCCGGCGGTCGCGTTGCTGGTGATCTGGACGTACCGGCCACTGGCGCAGGCCGTGCAGCTGTCGTTCCACTCGTGGAACCTGCTGCCGGACAACCCGATGGTCGGGGTCGGCGGGGACAACTACCAGCGGCTCACCGAACTCCCCGAGGTCGGTGAATCCCTTTGGCACACAGTGGAGGTCATCGTGGGACTGTTGCCCTTCGCGGTACTGGCCCCGGTCGTGATCGCGTTTGCGAGCCGCAGCGTCACCGGCCGGATGCGGGTGATCTACCAGAGCGTCATCTTTGCACCGTTCCTCGTCGCGCCCGTGGCATCGGCGGCGGCCTGGCGGTGGCTGGCCGAACCGGAGGACGGTGCCATCAATCGCGTCCTCGGTCTCGAGGTCAACTGGATCAACGACACCCGGACGGCGCAGCTCGCGATCATCGTGATCACCGGGTGGCATGTCGTCGGCTTCGCCGTCCTGGTCGTCACGGCCGGCATCGCCGGCATCAACCCCGACTACCACGAGGCCGCCCGCGTGGACGGTGCCACGAACGCGCAGATCGACCGGTGGATAACGCTGCCGCTGCTCTCTCCGTCCCTCGTGCTCCTGACGCTGCTCACCGTGCTCCTGAGCGCGCAGTGGACCTTCCCACTGATCGACACCCTCACCCAGGGTGGTCCGTCCGGTGCCACCACCAACGTGTACTACCTGTTGTGGGAGTACGGCTTCCAGACCTTCGATGCCGGCATGAGTGCGGCGATGGGCATCGTCGTCTTCGTCCTGTTCGGACTGCTCGCCGCCGGGCTGGTCCGCCTATCGGAACGGGTGACCTTCCATGACGACAAGTGACCTGCGGACCCACGACCTGACCGGCGCCGCCACCACGCGTGACGCCGCGACAGCGGTGGGTGCGGTTCCCGCCCGCGAGTCACGCGCCCGCGGCGTCACCCGCGGTGCACGGATACGCGGTCACCTCGTCCTCGCCACCATCGCGGTGGCCTGCGGGTTCCCGATCTACTGGATGGTCGCGACCGCGCTGCGACGACCCGAGGACCAGTACTCGCTGGCCCCGCTGCCGTGGCCGCTGTCATTCCAGAACTTCGCCGACGCGGGGGCGCAGACCGATGTAGTCCGTCTGCTGCTCAACACCTGCGCGGTCGCCACCGGCTCGATGGTCGCGCAGCTACTCGTCGCGTTGCTCGCGGCCTACGGATTCGCCGTCTTCGAATTCCGTTTCAAGGGACTGCTCTACCTCGGTTTCGTCGGCACCTGGCTGGTGCCCTTCCAGGTCACGATGCTGCCGAACTACGTTCTGCTTCAGCAGCTCGGTCTGCTCAACACGCTGGCCGGCGTGGTGATGCCGACGATGTGCTCGGCTCTCGCCGTGCTCATGCTGCGCCAGCACCTGGAGTCCTTCCCCAAGGAGCTGGTGACGGCCGCCGAGTTGGACGGCCGGGGGTCGTGGTCGATCCTGTGGACCGTGGTCGTGCCCAACCTGCGGCCGGCGCTGGCGGCGCTCGGAATCCTCCTGTTCATCAATGCGTGGAATGAGTACTTCTGGCCCGCGATGATCCTGCAGCGGGCGGGTTCGGTCGTGCAGATCGGCCTGCGGAGTTTCATGACGGCCGAGGGCACCAACTGGGGCGCGATGATGGCCCTTGCCGGGATGACCTGCCTCCCGGTGTTCGTCCTGTACCTGCTCATGCAACGCCACGTCGTCAACGCGTTCGTGCGCTCCGGACTGAAGTAGGCGTCGGGTCTTGCTCGAGGTGCCCGCATTCGCGTCATCCCGACGAGCACGCGAGTCGCCCGCGTCAGCCGACCAGACGCCGGGAGTCGGCCTCGTCGCCCAGGCAGTCGAGAAAGCGAGCGACCACCGGGCTGGTGTCGTCGGCACGCCACACGGCGTACAGGTCGATGACCGGGATCGGGTCGAACAGCTTCACCGCGACGGGTCCCGGCCCCGGGACACCCCGTCCCACGGCCACCGCACGCGGCAGCGACGCGAAACCGACCAACGGTTTGGCCGCCACCATGTAGGCAGCCGCGCCCGGATCGTCCGCTGTGCCGGCGAGGGTCATCTCGATACCCGCCTCGGCCGCTGCCCTCACGATCGAGTCGTACATCGCGGGGGTCTGTTCGCGCTGGAACAGCAAACACTGCTCGGCGGCGAGTTCGGCGAAGCGCACCCCGGACCGCCCGGCCCACCGATGGCCGCGGCCGACGATCGCCACGATGGGGATGTCGGCGAGCAACCGACGCGACCGGAACTGTCGGGTGTGCGGACGCCCGTACGCCAGGGCGACGTCGAGCGTGCCGTCCGACAGTGCCGCCAGTTGCGGTCCGGTCCGCTTCTCCCACAGCGAGATCGAGATGTCCGGATAGTCCTTGCTCATCCGCGTCATCACCGTCGGCAGGACGTGGTGTCCGGCCGGCAGGTTGTATCCGACGTTCAGCGACCCGGACAGCCCCTCGGCGGTGGACTTGGCGCTGGTGGCCGCCTTCTCCATCTGCAGGACGATGAGCCGGGCGTGGGACTCGAAGGCCTCACCGGCCGAGGTGAGTTTGACCTCGTGCGAGGTGCGCTGCACGAGCTGCACGCCCAACGACCGTTCCAGTTTCTGGAGCTGGGCGCTCAATGACGGCTGGGTGAGGTGGAGACGGGCAGCGGCCCGGCCGAAGTGGAGTTCCTCGGCTATCGCGAGGAACGAAACCAGGTGCCTGAATTCCACGGATTCCCCCTTGGTCAAGCCGTGATGCGGTCAGGTGATCACGCTATCGACACCGACTAACGTGCGGTGAACTCCGGGCGAAGCCCACCTGTCGGACGGATCCCTGGCCGCAGCACCCTCGATCGGCGAGGGGTCGAGCGCCGTCAGGCCTCCAGAGCCCCTCGGGCACCGCCGAATTCGCGGTCGGCACCGATCTTGGCCCGACGCCCCGCGCGGTCGCCCGCCTTCCGTGCGGCCTCGGAGTAGCCGGCCGATGCACTCGACGGTCGCCACGTGCCGCGTGCGGTGGACTCGGTCTTGTAGAAGTCGGTGACCTCGAGTTCCTTGTTGCGCAACGCCAGCGCCGTCGAACGTTCGGGCTCACCGGACCTCCGCTCGGCGGCGAGGGCTTCTTCGCGGGCGGCGTCGCGCGCCTCGGTGAGCCGCTTGCCGATGCGTTCGGCGAAGGCCGATTGGAAGTTGAGTCGCGCCGTGATGGGCGACAGCGGTTTCTCCTCGATCACCCGGCGGGCACGCCATCCGCTGCCCTTCGTGACGACCCGCGCGAATGTCTCGCCCTTGTACGCCCCCGACCTCAGGTAGGCGTCGCTGGCGGCGACCATCTGGATGATCAGCGACGTGTAGAGCGCCTCGCAGGCGTCGATGTCGGCCTCGTAGCCGTAGGCGAGGACGAAGGTCGAGTTGCTCGCGACGTCGACGGTCACGTCGTTGGCCGCGGTGATGGCCACGAACAGTTGCACGTAGGTGCGCAGGCCGCGCTTGCCCGGCTCGCCGATCTTGATCTGCCGCGAGATGGGGGTGGCCTTCTTGCGGGCGGCCGGATCGTGCGCGCGGGCCACGGCGAGATCGATCGACGACGCCGTGGCCAGACGCTGTGCGGCCTGCATGAACGTCTCGGCTTCGTGCTCGTTGTCGGTGTTCTCCGCCTGTCGCAGGAGGGCGGAGATCCGGGTGAGCAGCTTGTCGTCGCGCATGTATTTCAGACTATCCAGCGGCCCGATCGGTTCCATCGGGCCGCCGACGGGCCGGAAAGGCCAGGGTCGGGAGCTCCGCCCGCGGACAACCAGCGGGCGATGTCGCGCGGGTCTCGCCGAACACGACGCGGGGTGAACACGTCACCGGAGTGGAATCGCGGTCACTGCTTCTCGCAGGCGATGCCGTCCTTGTCGCGATCGCTCTCGTCGTTGGCGTCGTAGAGGGCCTGGTCGACGGTGAAGTTCGTGACCGGGGTGCTGGAGGTCGAATCGACGGCACCGGGCTCGCCGACGCCGTGCGGGTGGTCGGCGTTGAGTGCCGTGCAGTTGGCGTAGTCGGTCGCGGCCGACGCGGGTGCCGCGACCATCAGCGGCGCGACTGCCATCGACGCCGCAGCGACGAACCCCAGAACCATCTTTCGCGAAGCACTCATCGTCGAACTCTCCCTAGACCGATGTGACCAGGCAAAGCTAACCCGGCAGCGTCGTCGGTATCCGCGTTGTGTCGCGAGATTGGTCCGGCCGATGGACAGTGCGCCATGCAAGGTCGTCACGGGACCGAAGGAGCGCGCTACAACCCGAATCGCGCCTGCATCCCGCGCAGGGTCTCGGCCGATACGAGCAGACCCGCCTCCTCGTCCGGCGACAGCGGCACCTCGAGTCGCGTCTGCGCACCACCGCGGTCGACGACCGTCGGCAGGGACAGACATACGTCCTCGAGCCCGGGGAACCCGGAGGCGACCGTCGAGACGGGCAGCACCCGGTGTTCGTCGCCGAGCACAGCTTCGACGATCCGGGTGGCGGCGAGGCCGATGGCGTAGTTGGTCGCACCCTTGCCTTCGATGATCGCGTAGGCGGCGTGCACGACCTCAGACCGAATGCGTTCGCGGGCAACGGAGTCCATGGCCGGTCGGCCGGGCAAGGCCTTCCAGGATGTCAGCGGCACCCCGCCGATCGTCGCCGAAGACCACAGCGGGATCTCGCTGTCGCCGTGTTCGCCGACGATATAGGAATGCACACTCTGGACCGCCACACCGCAGTGCTGCGCGATGAGGAACCGCAAGCGCGACGAGTCGAGAACGGTTCCGGAACCGAACAGCCGATTCGACGGCAGGCCGGTGACCCGCTGGGCGGCGTAGGTGACGACGTCGACCGGGTTGGTCACCATGAGGTAGATCGCATTCGGCGCGACCTCGAGCACACCGGGCAGAATCGATCGTGTCAAACCTATTGTCGCCTCGGCCAATTCGAGACGCGACTGACCCGGCTTCTGCTTGGCGCCGGCCGTGAACACGACGACGTCGGCGCCGGCGCACACCGACACGTCGTCGGAGCCGATGATGTCGGCACGGGGCACGAACTCGAGACCGTGCGACAGGTCGAGCACTTCCGCGGTGACCTTCGTCGCCTTGATGTCCAGCAGGGCGACGGTCCGCGCGACCCCCCGGATCAGTGCTGAGTAGGCGATCGCGGTGCCCACCGCGCCCGCGCCGATGATGGCCAGTTTCGTGGGCCGTCCGTCCATCGGATCACCGTCCGCCTCGGTTCGATTCGCGTCTGGTCGTTGCTCTGCCGGCCCCAGCCTACGACCTCCGGGCTGCACTCGCCCGGCTACGCGAGGGTGGGGCCTCGGTGTCCGTATTGCTAACCTCACCGGAGAGATCGGTCGCACCTGCACAAGCGGGTGCCAGGGAACCTGGTGCGAATCCAGGACTGGCGCGCAGCGGTATGGGGGACGGACCCGACATCAAGCCACTGGGGCAACCCGGGAAGGCGTCGGGTCCGGACGAACCCGAGTCCGAATACCTGCCGTTCTCGTCGAGTCCACCCGGTATCTCGCGCACAGATGCCCAGACCGAAGGCAGTACCACCCGTGCCCCGTCCTCCCGACGGCACGACGATGATCGCCACCGACACGTCGGTAGGGCGACTTCCGTCGATGCCTCTTGCCCTGATCCTTCTCGTTCTCACCCTGGTGAGCATTACTGTCGCCACCGCTTTCGGCGCCGAGACCATACCCATCGGTGATGTCTGGCGTACCGTCGCCGGGCGTCTCCGGGGTGACGAGCTCGACGCCGCCCACTCCGTCATCATCTGGGATCTACGTTTGCCGCGTTCGGTTCTCGCGGCGATCGTCGGCGCCGGTCTGGCCCTCGCCGGTGCAGTCATGCAGGCCCTTGTCCGCAATCCGCTCGCCGAGCCGTACCTTCTGGGCGTGTCCGCCGGAGCCGCGGTCGGCGCCACGGCCGTCATCACGCTCGGTTCGTTTGCCGCCCTCGGCGTCTGGGCGTTGTCCGGCGGCGCCCTGGTCGGCGCACTTGTGGCGTCGGTCACCGTGTACGCGGTGGCCCGGGCGCAGGGCGGACTGACCGCCTTGCGCCTGATCCTCTCCGAGGTGGTCCTGTCGTCGGCGTTCATGGCGCTGTCCTCGTTGCTGGTGTTCACCGCCGCGGACCCGCATGCCGCCGACAACGTGATGTTCTGGATGCTGGGCAGCGTCGCCGGCGCGACCTGGGCGAAAGTCCAGATCGCCGGCGTCGTCGTCGCCCTCACGGTGTTCGCGATGCTGGCGATCCACTCCTGGCTCGACGCCTACGCGGCCGGCACCGACACCGCGACGTCCCTCGGGGTTCCCGTGCGTGCCATGCGGAACGCGTTGTTCGCGGTCCAGGGCATTCTCGTCGGAGTCCTGGTCGCGGTCGCGGGCGGAATCGGATTCGTGGGATTGATCGTCCCCCACGCCGCTCGCCTGCTGGTCGGCGCGACGCACCGGGCGATGATCCCCGTCGCGGTCTGCGGCGGTGCCCTGTTCCTCGTGTGGGTCGATGTCATCTCACGAGTGGCGGCCTCACCACGCGAGATGCCGCTGGGCATCGTGACCGGACTGATCGGCGCACCCATCTTCCTGTTCTTGATGGGACGACGCCAGTACGTGTTCGGCGGCGGGTCCTGATGAGCTCCGGCACACGTTCGATGACCCTGTGCGCGAGCGCCGTCAGCTGTCGTCGTGGGGGCCGCACGATCCTGCGCGAGGTGGACCTCGACGTCCCGGCCGGAACCCGCCTCGCCATCGTCGGCCCGAACGGGGCGGGGAAGAGCACGTTGCTCCGGACCCTGTGCGGTCTCGAGAGACCGGCGACCGGGCGTATCCGGTTGGCCGGCGACGATCTCGATCGTCTTCCCGCGCGGCGTCGTGCGCTGTCGATCGCGGTCGTCGGTCAGGATGAACATCCGTCGGCCGAACTCACGGTCGCCGAAGCGGTCGGCCTCGGACGCACGCCGTACCGGTCTGCCTGGTCCACAGGCAATTCCGACGACCACGAGATCATCCGGTCCGCTTTGGAGCAGGTGGGACTGGGCGGTTGGGAACGCCGGTCGTGTATGCATCTGTCGGGCGGCGAACGGCATCGAGTCGTGCTCGCCCGCGCGATCGCCCAGCAGACGCCGATCGTCGTTCTCGACGAGCCGACGAACCATCTCGACGCGGCCTGGCGGCTGCGGTTGATGCAGATCCTCGACGACCTCGACGCCACGGTCATCGCCGCCATGCACGACCTGGACCTCGTCCTCCGCCATTTCGACTCCGTCGCTGTCGTTTTCGACGGCGGCATCACCGCGCACGGCCCGCCGGTCGAGGTGTTGACACCCGATCTGCTTACCTCGGTCTTCGATGTGTCCGGCACCGTCGTGTCGCACCCCGAGACCGGTCTCCCGCATCTCCTGTTGAACTCTCCCATCACTGCGCAGCAGGCCCACACCAGCAAGGAAAACCGATGAACCGCACCATCACCCGAGTCGCACCCACACTCGCCCCCGTAACCGTTCTCCTAGGGGTGGCCGCAGGCTGCGGCACCGAGTCCGACGCCACCGCATCCGACACCGTGACCGTCACCAACTGCGGCGCCGAGGTCACTTTCGACCAGCCTCTCGATCGGCTGTTCGCCAACGACGGCGGGATGATCGCGATCGCGCTGGCGGCCGGCGCACGCGACAAGATGGTCGCCGTCAGCGCGCTCGCGCGCGACAAGGACGTTCTCCGACTCGAATACGGCCCGCAGGTCGACACGCTCGACGAGGTAGCCACCGAACCGCCCACGCTCGAGAACATCGTCGGGGGCCAAACCTGAGGTCCTGTACGCCGGATACAACTACGGCATGAGTGAGTCCCGCGGGATCACCCCGGAGATCCTGGCCTCGCACGGCATCGACGTGTACCAGCTCTCGGAGGCATGCCGTCAGGCCGACGGTCAGGCACCGCGGGGCACGATGGATCCATGGGTCGCGCTCGACACCGACCTGCGCAACATCGGCACCATCACCGGCAATCCCGAGCAAGGGGCGAAGGCGGCCGACGAGATCGCCGACCGCCTCGAAAGCCTCCGCAGCGCACCGCAACCGACGGAGAAGCCGACGGTCTTCGTCTTCGACAGCGTCTCCGACACCATCTTCTCGTCGGGCGCTTTCGGCGGACCGCAGGGCATCATCGACGCCGCGGGCGCGCGGAACGCCACCGAGGACGTCCAGGACACCTGGACCGCGGTCAGCTGGGAGCGGATCACCACGGCCGACCCCGATCTGATCGTCTTCGTCGACTATCCCGGCCAGTCCGTCGAGCCGAAGATCGAGGCGCTGCGCACGAATCCGGCCGGCCGCAACCTGAAGGCCGTGCGCGAGAACCGCTTTGTGAACCTTCCCTATGCGATGTGGGTGTCGAGTCCGCTCAACATCGACGCGGCCGAGACCTTGCGGTCGGTCCTCGAGGCACATGATCTCGTCCCCGCGTCGGGGATCACCCCCACCCTCGACGTCCGGCAGCTGGGTCTCGGCGGCAACGACTGGCTGAACTGAGCCGTCACCCCATCCCGGAAGTGGCGATGCTGCGGGCGGTTCAGCGGATGGTGACCGGCTGCCCGGCGACCATGAGAACCACCTCGTCGGCGAGGTCGGCGATTCCGGCGTTCAGACGGCCGAGCTCGTCGCGGAACAACCGGCCCGACGCGGTGGCCGGGACGACACCGCTGCCGACCTCGTTGCTGACCGCGACGACCGGGACCGCACAGGTCCGCCAAGCGTCCAGGAGATGGTCGACATCGGCTCGCATGGTGTCCAGATCGCCCTTCTCCCAGGCATTGTGGTGATCGATCCGGGCGGTCAGCCAGGTACCGAGGCAGTCGACGAGGACCGGCTGAGCCGCCGACCGCAGGACACCGGCGACGTCGGTGTCCTCGACCGTCGTCCACGACGCCGGCCGGCGCCGGCGGTGGCTTTCGACACGGCGCTCCCATTCGGGATCGCCGGTGCGCGGACCGCCCGCAGCGACATAGACGACGTCGTCGACGCCGGCCAGCAGGCCTTCGGCGTACCGAGACTTCCCCGACCTCGCTCCGCCGGTGACGAAGACCCGACGCCGCACCGGTCCACCCATGTCGAGCACCTCCCCGTCTCGTCCCGCGCGCGCACCCAGACCTCGAAGCCGCTCGCGCAGCGTGCCGACCGGCGGATTGTGGTGTCCCAGGTGAACTGCCACGACGTCGGTGGAGTCGACGACGGCACCGACCTTCCGCATGGCCTCGACCATCGTCGCGAAACCGGTCAACCCCAGATGACCGTCGGAGAGGTCCTCGCGATCGCCGAAGGTCTCCTCGAGGAAGACCGCGTCGAATGCGGCGCCCGCGACCGCCCCGAACCACTCACCCGGCCAGACGCCGGTGTCACTCGCCCAGAGCAACCGCGTGCCGTCGGGGCCGGTGACGTCGTAGAGGACCGCATCACCGTCGCGAAAGACCTTGTGGCGTGCGGGAAGCACTCGCACGTCATACTCCCCGACCCGCACCTGATCACCGGCGACGACGGGAGTGAACCGCACCGGGTCGCCGGGACCCACCCACGCTCGACAGGAGTCGAGGGCATCAGCCGGCCCGATGACCTCCAGATCGCCGGAGCGCTCGACCCATGACCGGAACAACAATGATTGCGGCGCAAGGTGATCGGCATGTGCATGAGTGACCAGGACATGTCGCACCCCGGCGAGCGAACATCCGTGGCGGACCGCCGCGCCGGGCGCGTCGGGCCCGAAGTCGAGCATCAGCACGTCGTCGACGAGTGCCGCGGTCTGGGCACGGAAGTCGCGGAGACGGCGCGCATCATCACAGGAGACGCAGTGGCAGAACGCATTCGGCCAACCGTCGGCGGCGCCCGTGCCCATTAGCGTGACCTTCATCGCGATGTTCCCGAATCCCGAACCGGCAGCACGGCCGGGCCGTCACGACGGTCGAGCACCTCCACCTTCGCGGCGTAGACATCCCGCAGGCGTTCGGCGGTGAGCACCTCGGCGGGCGGACCGTCGGCGACGATGCGTCCCCGGTCGAGGAGCATGAGTCGTTGCCCGTACTGAGCCGCGGACGTCAGGTCGTGCATCGCGGCGATGACGGTCAGCTCGCTGGCCCGCCGCATGGAGTCGACGAGGTCGAGGACCTGCTGCTGATGGCCGATGTCGAGGGCGCTGGTCGGTTCGTCGAGGAGCAGCACACGCGGTTGCTGGGCCAGCGCCCGCGCGAGCACGACCCGCTGCAGCTCACCACCCGACAGCGCGGACGCGGACCGGTTCGCGAACTCCTGGAGGTCGAGGCGCTCGATGACGTCGTCGACCACCTCACGGTCCGAACGGGTTTCACCACTGAACCGGGCGATGTGCGGGGTGCGGCCCAGACCGATGAGCTCGCGCACCGACGTGCCCTCCGGCACGATCGGCCGCTGCGGCATCAACGCCACGGCGCGGGCTGTCTCGCGGCGACGGGCGCGACCGGGGTCGACGCCCGCGACGTCGATCCGTCCGGTCGAGGCCACCAGACCGGCGAGTGCGTGGAGCAGCGTCGTCTTGCCCGAACCGTTGGGGCCGACCAGGGAAACCCAGGCGCCCGAGCCGATCTCGAGGTCCACGTCGTGCAGGACCTCCACTCCCCCACGGGATGCGCAGACACCACGGCAGGTGATCGAGGCGGTCATTGCGGACTCCGACCGCTGCGCCGGAGGACGACGAGGAAGAACGGCGCGCCGATGGCCGCGGTGACCACACCGATCGGCAGCTCGGACGGCGACATGGCCGTCCGAGCGACCACGTCCGCGAGCACCAGGAACGCCGCGCCCACCAGCAACGACAGCGGCAGCAGTAGTCGATGTCCGGGTCCGACGAGAAGCCGGACCGCATGCGGGATCACGATGCCCACGAACCCGATCAACCCGCTCACCGACACCACGGCCGCGGTCCCCAGGGTCGCCACGCAGACGAGCAGCAGTCGCGCCCGTTCGGGTCTGATCCCCAGACTCGACGCCTCGATGTCGCCGACCGCCATGACGTCGAGTGTGCGCCCGAACAGCACGATGACGGCGACACACGCGACGACGTACGGCAGTACGGTGATGACCTCGGACCAGCCGTCGGTGGCCAGGCGCCCGAGCATCCAGTTGTAGACCTGCCGCAGCGTGTCGTCGTGCTGCTGCATGAGGAAGGTCTGGATGGCGTTCGCGAAGGCCGCGACCGCGACGCCGGCGAGGATGATGACCACCTCGGTGCGGCCACCGCCGACGGTGCGGCCCAGCGCATACGTCGCTGCGACGGCCACGATGCCGCCGACGAACGCCGCGGGCGGCAGGCCGATCGTGCCGGCCGCGCCGCCGAGGACGATCGCGACGGTCGCGCCCAGCCCGGCGCCGCTGGACACGCCGAGGAGATACGGGTCGGCGAGCGGATTGCGGAAGACGCCCTGATAGGCGGCACCGGCGACGGCGAGCATCGCACCGACCAGCGCGCCCAGTGCCACCCGCGGCATCCGCACCTCCCAGAGGATCGTCTGCTGACGCCGGGTGAGCCCGGACTCGACGTCGACGAGCGGGAGGCGGTCGAGAAGGTCGAGCAGAACGCCCTTCGGTGTCAGTCCGGCCGGGCCGACGAGGACTGCGAGCAGACATGCGCCCAGCAGCACCGCGACGGCCCCGCAGATGACCCCGACCCGACGGCTCACCATCTCAGTTCGAGGGTTGTCCGTCGACGCCGGAAACGATCTGGGCAACGTCCCGGACCAGGTCGACGACGCGCGGACCCCATCGGCTCGCGATGTCCTCGTCGAGGACGTGGACCTGCCCGTTCACGACGGCACGCAGGTCGCTCCAGCCGGCACGCGCGGCGACCTTCTCCGGTGTGACCGCGCAGCACTGGGAGTCCGCCAGGAAGATGATCTCGGGATCGCTCTCCAGGATGTACTCGGTCGACAGCTGCGGATAGCCGTTCTGCCCGGATGCGATCGACCGCAGGCCGAGAAGCCCGTAGATCTGGCCGAGGTAGGTGTCGTCGGTGACGGTGTAATACGTGTCGTCGAGCTCGTGGAAGTAGGTCAGCGGCACCTCGCGCAGCGGGACGGTCCGGACGGTCCGCTCGATCTCGTCTCGCATCGACGCGACGAGCTGATCGGCCTTCTCGGCGTGGCCGGTGGCCTCGCCGATCTGCTGGATCTGTGCGTACGTCTCGTCGAGGTTCTTCGCCGCGGGGAGCCGCAGCACCTCGACGCCCACCCGGTCCAGACCGGCGATGATGTCGTTGTTGTCGTCGGTCAGGACGACGAGATCGGGGTCGTAGGCGAGGATCGCCTCGAGGTTCGGGGTGTACCCGGACAGTGTGGTACGCGGGGCCTCGGCGGGATAGTCGGACTGGTCGTCGACGGCGACCACCTGATCACCCGCACCGACGGCGAACAGCATCTCGGTGGTCGTCGGACTGAGCGACACGATCTTCGACGGCGTCCCCGACCCCACCGCGACGTCGTTCCGGCCATCGTCGGCACCACAGCCGACGAACACAAGCAACATCGTCAGCAGCGCGGCGGTCACCGCACCACCACGACGACGGGTTCCGGCAGGGATTCTCACCACGAGCCAATGACCTCCGAGGAAAAGAACGGGGAGACAGAACACGAGGGGCCCGGCAGTGATTTGCCGGACCCCTCGTGGTCTCTGTCTACGCGAGAGCGCCTACTACCGGATCAGGCCTGCGGCGCTTCGGCGAAGTTGCGGCTCACCTGCGGGTCGACCGGGATGCCCGGACCCGTGGTGGTGGAGACGGTGACCTTCTTGATGTAGCGGCCCTTGGCTGCCGACGGCTTCGCACGCATGATCTCGTCGTACGCGGCGCCGTAGTTCTCGGCCAGCTTGGCCGGGTCGAACGAGGCCTTGCCGATGACGAAGTGCAGGTTGGCTGCCTTGTCGACGCGGAAGTTGATCTTGCCGCCCTTGATGTCGTTGACGGCCTTGGTGACGTCGGTGGTCACGGTGCCCGTCTTCGGGTTCGGCATCAGGCCACGCGGTCCGAGGACACGCGCGATGCGGCCGACCTTGGCCATCTGATCCGGGGTGGCGATCGCGGCGTCGAAGTCCAGCCAACCACCCTGGATGCGCTCGATCAGGTCCTCGGCGCCGACCTCGTCGGCACCGGCGGCGGTGGCCTCGGCGGCCTTGTCGCCGGCGGCGAACACGATCACGCGGGCGGTCTTACCCGTGCCGTGCGGCAGGTTGACGGTGCCTCGAACCATCTGGTCTGCCTTACGGGGGTCGACGCCCAGCCGGATCGCGACCTCGACGGTCGCGTCGGTGTTCTTCGACGAGGTTTCCTTGGCCAGCTCCACAGCCTCCAGCGGGCTGTACAGCTTGGACTTGTCGACCTTCTCGGCCGCGGCCGCGTAGGCCTTGCTCTTCTTGCTCATTGCTCTGTTCCTTCTCCGCACTGAAACGGCGGGGTGTGTGGTGCGGGCCGAGCCGGCCCTCCCACGGGGTTCTGTTTGCTGATCAGCGGACCTGCCGGTCCTGCTGATCGAGTAGTCCGAGGCGCTAGCCGAGGACGTATCGAGATCAGCCCTCGACCGTGATGCCCATGGACCGAGCAGTACCGGCGATGATCTTCGCGGCCTGGTCGATGTCGTTGGCGTTCAGGTCCTCGGACTTGGTCTTGGCGATCTCACGGACCTGGTCCATGCTCACCTTGCCGACCTTGTTGGTGTGGGGCTCGCCGGAGCCCTTCTGGAGACCTGCGGCCTTCAGGAGCAGCTTCGCAGCCGGCGGGGTCTTCAACTTGAAGTCGAAGGAGCGATCTTCGTACACGAAGATCTCCACCGGGATGACGTTGCCGCGCTGCGACTCGGTCGCCGCGTTGTAGGCCTTGCAGAACTCCATGATGTTCACGCCGTGCTGACCGAGCGCCGGACCCACGGGCGGGGCCGGGTTGGCCTGGCCTGCCTGGATCTGGAGCTTGATGATCCCGGCGAGCTTCTTCTTCTTGGGAGGCATCTTCTGTTCCTTGCTTGTTTCCTTGCGAATCCACGCCCGCTGGAGACGTAGAAGTCTTGTGTTTAACCTGCTCCCCGCTCCCTGAGGTGCGAGCGAAGCTGCTTTCCCCGCTCCCTGAGGTGCGAGCGAAGCTGCTTTCCCGCTCCCTGAGGTGCGAGCGAAGCTGCTTTCCCCGCTCCCTGAGGTGCGAGCGAAGCGAGCCTCGAAGGGTCAGATCTTCTCGACCTGATTGAACCCGAGCTCGACCGGTGTCTCGCGACCGAAGATCGACACGAGCACCTTGACCTTGCGCTGCTCGGCGTTGACCTCGCTGATCGACGCGGGCAGCGTCGCGAACGGGCCGTCCATGACGGTGACCGATTCGCCGACCTCGAAGTCGACCTCGATGACGTTCGACGCGGCGGCAGCTGCGGCTTCGACGCCCTCGGCGGCCCCACCCTTGGCGGCGGGCTTCTTGGCCTCCACACGCGGCATGAGGAACTGCAGCACCTCGTTGAGAGACAGCGGCGATGGCTTGCTGGTCATCCCGACGAAACCGGTGACACCCGGGGTGTTGCGAACGGCGCCCCACGACTCGTCGTTGAGTTCCATGCGAACGAGGATGTAGCCCGGAAGCACCTTGCGGTTGACTTTCTTGGGCTGACCGTTCTTGATCTCGGTGACCTCTTCGGTCGGGACCTCGACCTGGAAGATGTAGTCACCGACGTCGAGGTTCTGCACGCGGGTCTCGAGGTTGGCCTTGACCTTGTTCTCGTAGCCGGCGTAGCTGTGGATCACGTACCAGTCGCCGGGCGCGCGGCGCAGTTGCTTGCGCAGCTCCTCGACCGGATCGACCTCTTCTTCAGGCGCTTCTTCGGCGGACGCGTCCTCAGAGGCGACGTCGGTCGCGGGAGCGTCGTCGCCCTCGGCGGCCGCCTCGACGTCGGTGTCACCGGCCTCGTCGACTGCAGCCTCGTCGACCTCGTCGGTCACGGCCGCGTCGACGTCGGTGTCAGCCACGTCGACGGCGTCGGTCGATGCGAGTTCGTTCTCCGGGGTGCTCACTGCAGCCCACGCTCCTTATGGTTCATCTCCGGTCGGCTCCCGCTCGCCCGGCCACCCACCGCGTGGGTCAGCCGAACAACCAGAGGACGCCCTTGGCAAAGGCCAGGTCGAGGCCGGAGATGAACGCGGTCATCACGATGACGAACACGAGCACGACGATCGTGTACGTGATCATCTCGCGCCGCGTCGGCCAGATGACCTTCTTCAGCTCGGCGACGACCTGCGTGAGGAACAACCAGATCCGAACGAACGGATTCCGACTGTCCTCAGCAGACGCCTTTTTCTTCTTCTTGCGTTCCTTGACGGCTACCGACGACCCCGTGTCGGAGTCGGCGTCTCCGTCGGTTCCGGATACACCGGTCGACGAGCGACGTCCACGAGCCGAGCGCTTGCCGGACGGACGCAGCTCCTTGGCGGCGCCGGTCGACGTCTCGTCGGCCGCTGCACCGCCAGTTGCCTCGTCGCGACCGTCGAGCTCAGCCGCTGCCGAATCGGCCGCAGAACCCTCGGCGGCTTCTTTGGCGCGGGCAGCCCGGTCTCGCTTGCTCAACTTCGCGGTCCTCTCGTCAACGTGTGCCCTTCACCAGGGCAGGGGCGACAGGACTTGAACCTGCAACCTGCGGTTTTGGAGACCGCTGCTCTGCCAATTGAGCTACGCCCCTTTGCGACTTCCCCACCGAGGTGGTTCCGCTGCCATCCGATCGAATCCCGGTCTCGCGACCGGCGCCTGCGATTCATCGCCGACAAAACCAACGCGCCACCCTATGGGTAGCGCGCAAGCCTGAATCAATCAGACACTTCAGTGTAGATCACCGGGGCTGTGGACCCAAAACGCGCTCCATCTGCTCCCTCGACGACCGTACACGCCGCGGGCCCCGCGACACCCGGCGAGCCCCCGAGACACCACCACCGACATGGCTGACATCGCGCCGCGACCTGCAAAGACGCTCACGTCCCGGGGTGTCGAAAGCCGGGCCGGCTGCGCCGGATCGACACCCAGACGCCCTGAACCGAGGACACGAAGTCGCACGCGACATCGACCCGGATGCACGACTCGATCCACGTCGCACCGCCTGAACCATGTCGCATGCGAACGCGGTTCGGTCGGCCCCGTCGGTGTCGGGAAGCGTCAGTTGAACTGAACGACCACCGTGGCGCGGCCGAAGATCCGGCGGTCGCCCTGTTTCGCGGTGATCGCGATCGTGCCGCGCCGGGTCTCCGGGTCCAGGGACTTGACCTTGCCGGTGAAGTCGACGGCGGCGCTGTCGTCGGCCGGGACGTACACCGGACTGGTGAAACGCACGTTGTACTCGCAGAAGGCGGCCGGATCACCGATGAACTCGGAGACGAAGCTGGCACCGAGGCCCATCGTCTGCATGCCGTGGGCGACGACGTCGTCCATCCCGGCCGCGTTGATCACATGGTCGGAGAAGTGGATCGGGTTCGGGTCGCCGGCGACACCGGCGTAGTTGGACAGGTTGCCGCGCGTGAGGAAGTACCGCTTGGGCGTGAGTTCCTGCCCGACGGAGAGAGTGTCGAAGTTCACCGCGGCGTAGGCGCCGGGCGACTGGGTCGGGTCGGGCAGGTCATACCGACCGGCCTTGGGCTCGACGGTGTGCCCGGGTTCCCCGATCGCGTCGATCTTCATCATCACGTGGTCGAGCGAGGCCTCGAGCTCGGGATCGACGTCCATGCCGGGACGAGCGGCCAGCGACGTCCAGGTGGTCATGACCGGCTCGTCGTGCTGGTTCCAGATGACGTTCTTGGTGACCATCAGGTCGATCATCTCGGGGCTGCTGACGTGACGGAACGACTCGAGCGAGACGTCGCAGATCAGGCGGTCCCCGACCTTCATCGGCTGGTGGTAGACGAGGCGCTGATCGGTCTGCATGATCTGCCACATGTCGTAGCCGGTGATCACGTCCTCGAACAGCTTGCGCTGCGCGATGATGCCGAGGACCGAGACGTATGTGGGCGCGGCGATCAGGGTCTCGTGCCCGAATTCGCGGGCACCCTTCTCACTCCAGTGGGTCGGGTGCGCGTCCTGCACAGCCATGGCGTGCTTACGCACCTCTTCGCGGCCGATCTCGTAGTAGTCGTCGACGGTGTAGTGGAAGCCGACAAGCGACTGGGTGTGCGCGGCGATCTCCTCGGGGGTGAGCTTGGCGCCGCCGTTCCTCGACTCGGCTATCCGCTCCTGGAGGTCTGTTCCACTCGCGTCTGACATTGACTACTACTCCCTTCGCATGACCGATCCGGGAGGGCCCGGACCGGACTACGTGGGCCGCTTGTCGACGACCCACCCGCGCCGCGCTGCGCGTGTTGTCTCGATTGAGTCTATTTAGTTGTGCGAAGCACCTCGTGACCGGGCGACCCCCTACCCGGTAACAAGCAAAACGAGCCGCCTCTTCGCAGAGGCAGCCCGTGTGCTGGTTCTTGTACCGGAATCGCCGACAGGCGTTGTCTAGCGCGATTCCTTGTGCGCCTGATGCTTGCCGCAGTTCGGGCAGAACTTCTTGATCTCGAGGCGATCGGGATCGTTGCGGCGGTTCTTCTTGGTGATGTAGTTACGGTGCTTGCACACCTCGCAGGCCAAGGTGATCTTGGGGCGAACATCTGTTGAGGAGGCCACTTGATTGCCTTCTTTCGGGTGGTACGTGGTCGGGTTCGGCAGTTCCCTCAGGGCTGGCGACCCTTGCGCTCGGTTCCGGTCGGACCCGATGTGTAGCGGTGGAGGGACTCGATCCCTCGACCTCACGATTATGAGTCGTGCGCTCTAACCAGCTGAGCTACACCGCCCCGCGGACTTCTCGTCCAGCGAGCCCCCTGACGGAATCGAACCGTCGACCTTTTCCTTACCATGGAAACGCTCTGCCGACTGAGCTAAGGGGGCGTGCCCCGGGCATTTCTGTCCGAGAGCCTTAACGAGGTTACACACTCACGTCCGTGCTAGACAAATCGCTGGTCAGAGACCGTCTGTCGGGCAGTTTTCGTGAACATCGACCACGCCGTGGCAGGTATAGGATTCGAACCTATGTAGCTTGCGCGACGGATTTACAATCCGCTCCCTTTGGCCGCTCGGGCAACCTGCCGTGCTGCTCCCACGGCCGCCGTGACGGTCGTTCGAACAACGCGGTGAAGAATACAACGAACCATACGTCCGCATGCAAACCGGCTGGTCAGGGACGGGTATCTGCGGGCTGTCACCGATCCCGCGGCGGCAATGGCATAACCTGTCGGACATGGCTGATTCATCGTTCGACGTGGTGAGCAAGGTCGACCGCCAGGAAGTCGACAACGCCCTCAACCAGGCTGCCAAGGAGCTGTCGCAGCGCTACGACTTCCGCGGTACCAACACCGGTATCGAGTGGTCCGGCGAGGAGACGATCGTGATCACCTCCGACGCCGAAGAGCGCGCGCAGGCCGGTCTCGAGGTGTTCAAGGAGAAGCTGATCCGCCGTGACATCTCGCTGAAGGCGTTCGACGCCGGCGAGGTCGTCGGATCGGGCAAGACCTTCAAGATCAGCGGAAAGCTGGTCCAGGGCATCGACTCCGAGCACGCGAAGAAGATCTCCAAGAAGATCCGTGACGAGGGCCCGAAAGGCGTCAAGGCTCAAATCCAGGGCGACGAGCTGCGCGTCTCCAGCAAGAAGCGCGACGACCTGCAGGCCGTGATCGCGCTGCTCAAGGGCGAGGATTTCGGCATCGCCCTGCAGTTCGTCAACTACCGCTGACCTCGACGACGTCCCCGCCCGCCATCCGTGCCGGGCGGGGATGTCGCCGTTCACCCCACCGAGCCCACGACGCCCGGCCGCTTGCGATGTGTGTGCAAGATCGCACCGGGTCCGCCGGAAACCCAAACGGACGTTGCGTCGTTTGAATGAACGAGGCGCCTTTCATCCACCGGTCGGCGCGCGACAGACGAGGACCCGCGATGCATTTCAACGGATTGAAGACCGCAGCCCTGTTGGGTGTGATGTCGGCGATCATCGTCGGAATCGGTGCGCTGTTCCAGAGCCCCCTGATCCTCTGGGGCTCGGTTGTCCTCGCCGTGGGCATGAACGCCTACGTGTACTTCAACAGCGCCAAGATGGCGCTGAAGGCGATGCACGCCCAGCCCGTCACCGAGCTGCAGGCGCCCGTCATCTATCGCATCGTGCGTGAGCTGGCGACCTCGGCCCACCAGCCGATGCCTGCGCTCTACATCTCGCCCACCGAGAACCCCAACGCCTTCGCGACGGGCCGCAACCCCAAGAACGCCGCCGTGTGCTGCACGACGGGCATCCTGCAGCTGCTCGACGAGCGCGAGCTGCGTGCCGTGCTCGGTCACGAGCTGTCGCACGTCTACAACCGCGACATCCTGATCAGCTCGATCGCGGGCGCGATGGCCGCCGTCATCAGCGGCCTGGCCAACTTCGCGATGTTCATGGGTGCTTTCGGCGGCCGCGACAGCGGGCCCAATCCGCTCGCGATGCTCCTCATCGCCTTCCTGGGACCGATCTCGGCCACCCTGGTGAAGATGGCGGTGTCACGTTCACGCGAGTTCCAGGCCGATGAATCAGGCGCCGAACTGACCGGCGACCCGCTGGCTCTCGCCTCCGCGCTGGCGAAGATCTCCGGCGGGGTCCAGGCCGCCCCGCTGCCGCCGCAGCCCGACATCGCCGCGCAGTCACACATGATGATCGAGAGCCCGTTCCGCGCCGGCGACCGCATGGCGAAGATGTTCTCCACCCATCCGCCGACCGCCGAACGCATCCGGCGTCTGCAGGAGATGGCCCGCAACGGGCAGTGACCTCGATACGCGGCGTCCTCGCTTCGCTCGGTCGTCGCTACTCGGCCAGCAGGAACTGCCGGCTGAGCCCACCTGCCAGTTGAGCCCCCTGCCGGCTGAGCCGGTACCGAGCGCAGCGAGGCACCGCGTCGAAGCCCCTACCCGACCCGCTCGACGGTGTAGTCCACCAACGACGACAACGCCTTGTGTGCCGGCGTCTCCGGCAGCTCCGCGAGCATGGTGTGGGCCTCGTCGGCGAAGCTCTGCAGCTTGGCCCGCGCGGCGGCCATACCGGCCGACGAGCCGAGCAACTCGAGTGCCTCGGCGACCTCGGCGTCGTCGGTGAGCGGGCGTGATCCGCCCTCGGCACCGACGAGCAGTTCACGCAGCCGCGCCGACGTGGCGTCGTCGCCGGTGAGCGCGTAGAGGACGGGCAGGGTGTGGACACCCTCGCGCAGGTCGGTGCCCGGGGTCTTCCCCGACTCGACCGAGACCGAACTGATGTCGATGATGTCGTCGGAGACCTGGAAGGCCACGCCGACGATGTCGCCGATCCGGGACAGCCGCTCGATGTCGTCCGCGGTCGCCCCGGAGGCCATCGCGCCGAAGCGTGCGGCGGCGGCGATCAGCGAACCCGTCTTCTCCCACACCACCTGCAGGTAGTGGTCGATGGGGTCGGCGCCGGGTTTGACCCCGACGGTCTCCCGCATCTGGCCGGTGACGAGTTCGGCGAAGGTCTCGGCGATGATGCGCACGGCCTCGGGGCCCAGCGTCGACACCAGGCGGGAGGCGCGGGCGAACAGGAAGTCGCCGGAGAGAATCGCGATGGAGTTCGTCCAGCGGGCGTTGGCGCTCGGGGCGCCGCGGCGCATCGAGGCCTCGTCCATGACGTCGTCGTGGTACAGCGTCGCGAGGTGAATCATCTCGACGACGGTCGCCGACGTGATGACGTCCTGCGAGTCGGGACGCGGCCCGAACTGCGAGGCGAGAATGGCGAACATCGGCCGGAACCGCTTGCCACCGGCCTTGGCCAGGTGGGTCGCCGCCTCCGTCATGACGTCGTCCCCGGACGAGAGCTCGCTCAGCAGCAGGTCCTCGACCTTCTGCAACGAGGAGCGCACCGTTTCGGCGAACTCATCCGATACCAGGTCCAACCCGGCGAATGTGGACTTCACAGCTAGGCCGCCCCATCTCGTCTGATCCGGCAAATTCGTGGTGGCGGATGCCCGAGTGTCCTCGTCGCCCCACCTGCCTGCCGAGCCTATCCGGTCGGGGCTACGGACATACTGTTCGGGTGAGCCCTGAGAAGACGACGCCCCAGGACGCTGCCCCCTTCCCCGACCACGCGGACGTGTTGGTGGTCGGCGCGGGACCGGGCGGGTCGGCGGCCGCCGCGCATGCCGCCGCGGCCGGACGCGACGTCGTCCTGGTCGACGCCGCGGTGTTCCCGCGCGACAAGACGTGCGGCGACGGACTCACCCCGCGCGCCGTCGCCGAGCTCGACGCCCTGGGCCTCGGCTCTCTGGTGGCCGACCGGCCGCGCATCGACGGCCTGCTCCTCAACGGGTGGGGCGCGCGTCAGCAGGTCCGCTGGCCCTCGGGACGCTTCCCCGCCTACGGCAGCGCGGTCGCCCGCACCGAGTTCGACGACGCGATCCGTGCCCACGCGGTGCGCACCGGCGTCCGAATGGTGGAGGGCGCCAAGGCAATCGACGTGACGATGGACGGCGACCGGGTCGGCGCGGTGACGTTCTCCGCCGGCGGCGACACCCACACCGTGCGGGTGGGTGACCTCATCGTCGCCGACGGCGTGCGGTCGGGATTGGGCAAAGCCCTTGGCCGCGAATGGCATCGGGACACGGCCTACGGCGTCGCGGCGCGCGCGTACGCGCCATCGGCACGTGCCGACTCCCATTGGATGGGTTCGCATCTGGAGCTGCGCGGCCCCGAGGGCGAACTCCTCCCCGGCTACGGATGGGTGTTCCCCCTGGGCGCCGCGGGCGGCGGACTGGTCAACGTCGGAGTGGGCGCGCTCGCGACCTCGAAACGACCGGCGCACATGGCACTTCGACCGATCCTCGAGCACTACGCCGCCATGGTGCAGGACGAATGGGCACTGGGCGGACCGCCGGTCCGTATCGCCTCGGCCCTGCTGCCGATGGGTGGCGCGGTGACCGGGGTCGCGGGCCGCAACTGGATGCTGATCGGCGACGCCGCCGCCTGCGTCAACCCGCTCAACGGCGAGGGCATCGACTACGCGATGGAAACCGCCCGGCTGGCCGTCGAACTCCTCGGTGCCGACGACTACACCGACCGCTGGCGCGACATCCTCGTCGGCCACTACGGGCTGGCGTTCTCCGCCGCCCGACGCCTCGCCGGACTCCTGACGATGCCGCAGACGGTGCCCACGCTCGGCCGTCCGGGCATCCGCTCACCGCAGCTGATGTCACTGGTCGTCCGCGTCATGGGCAATCTGATCACCGACGAGGACGCCGACCTCGTCGCCCGCGCCTGGCGGACCGTCGGTCGCATCTCCAGCCGCATCGATCCGCGGCCGCCGTTCGCCTGAACCTCGATACGCGGCCGGCGGGCGCAGTCCCGCGGCGTCGTTTCCCAGCCGCCGATCGAATCCGGTCAGCGGCCGGGAAGCGGTCGCCGACCGGACCGAAACGTGCACGCGGGAAAAATTGCGACGTCTCACCACCCCGGCACACCCAATGAGACATAGAGGCGGTAATGTTCCAACCTGTGTGGCCTCGGCCACACACATGCAACAATCGAGACCACCGCCGACCCAGGAGATGCACGATGCCCACTGCATCCACTCTCGCCACCCGCGCCAAGCACGCCGTCCAGAACCGGGTGACGCAGCGCTATCACCTGCGTGGCGACATCGATCGGATGGACGCCGACAACGACCCGACGTCGATCGCACGGGCACTCGGCACCCAGGAGTTCCCCTGGGGAATCACCCAGGCGCTGAGCTTCGCCCTGTTCCGCACCTACGCGGTGCCGTCGATCGGCGACCTGCTGTACAAGACGAGCCAGTTCACCGAGTCGACGCAGAAGCGCTACGACGACACGGTCCTCCTTCTCGACGCCCCGATCGAGCACGGCGCGACAGTCCACTGGGACGCGCCGGCATCCGGCGCATCAACCAGATGCACGGCATGTACGACATCTCCAACGGCGACTTCCTCTACGTGCTGGCGACCTTCGTGGTGTGCCCGGTGGAGTGGGTCAACGCCTACGAGTGGCGCAAGCTCACCAGCCACGAGATCCGGGGCCTCACGAACTACTATCGCCGGCTCGGTCAGCTGATGGGCATCAAGGACATCCCGGAGACCTACGAGGGCTTCAAGCAGTTCTACGAGGACTACGAGACGGCCAACTTCGCGTTCAGCCCCGACGCCCTGGCCGTCGCGGACTCGACCCTCGACCTGCTCGGCACCTTCATGCCCTACAAGCTGCTCTCCCGCGCGGTCGTACGCCGGATGTCGTTCGCGCTCATGGACGATCGCCTGCTCAACGCGTTCAAGTACCCGAAGCCGACCCTCGTCGAACGTATTCTGGTGCGTGGTGGACTGAAGGCCCGCGGTCTCGCGATCCGGCTGTTCTTCCCGCCGCGGACCGAGCCGCTGTTCGGCCGTCAGACGAAGCAGATCCGCAGCTACCCCAACGGTTATCGCCTCGAGGAACTCGGCACCTTCGGGGCCGGTTGCCCCGTCCCCGGCGCGTCGAATCCCGAGAAGGGTTCCGGCGCAGCACAGTCCGCGCCTACCGGCTGCCCGGTCCCGCACGACCTGATCGCCGAGGACGCGCGGCAGGCCACCGGCTCCTGACCCTGCGGTTCTCCGAGCTCGGAGAGTCACCGCGCTGGAGGGGTTCAGATCTTGTTGAGTCCGAGGAGTGCGGCGCATCGCAGTTCGATGGGCGACAGGTCCTTGAGAGACAGACCCCGGTTTACGGGCGCCTCGGATTGGTGGCCGATGACTTCGCGGATCTCGAGGCGTGTTTCATCGCCGGACGCCGGGTCGGGTCCGTGGATCTCCTCGCGTACCTGTTTCAAATGTTCGGCGAACCGGCGCGGTAGATCAGGTCGCCGATTGATCCGCTCCGGATTCGGAGGGGCACCGGGTTCGACGTTCAGCTGCCAGGTACAGCGGCCTTCATCGGGTCCTTCGCGGACCATGCGGGTGGTGTATTGGCCGGGTTGGTTACCGACCATGTGGTGGTGTCGGGTGCAGGCGGGAGTGAGGTTGGTGATGTCAGTGAATCCGCCGTCACCCCAATCGATTTGGGCGTGATGCATTTCCACGTGGGCGGCGGGTACGCGGCAATCGGGAGTGGAGCACGATTCGCCGTCGGGCCGGGCGAAGGACACCAGGCGTTGTTCGCGAGTGGCCAATCGTTTGCCTTGTCCGAAGTACAACGGGACCGCGGTGGCATCTTCGAACACCGCCAACCACGGTTGCGCATCAGCGGCCAGCTTGATCAGATCCGGGATCGGGATCAACGTGCCGGTCGCCGTCGTCGCCACCCCGGCTTCACGGATCAGATCATTGAGGTCAGCTTTGACGATCAACTGCTCCGGCAGTCCGCGGTGACTGGTGCCGAGCATGCCGTCGTCGAACACTGCTTTGAGTAGCGCGTTGAACGCGTCATGGTTCAACTGCGCCGGGCTGCGGTCATCACGCTCGGCCGCGGCTGCCAGCTGGTCGGGGTCGGCGTCCTCGATCGACCCGCACGGGGATTCAGCATCATGCGGGTTGTTCATGCCGGGTTTCGCCCACACGGCCAGCATCATCTCCAACCGCGCCACCAACTCGGGGGTGAGGGTGCCGTTGAGTTTCGCGGTCCCGTCGGCACGTTGCCGGTTGAGCCAGAAGTTGCGGCGACGTTGCCGATCCGCATCATCGGCGAGGGTGCCGTCCGGGTCGAGATGGCCCAGGAGTCGGGCGCCGAGGTGGGTGATGTCGGCCGGGGTGTGCTCGACCGCGATCTCGGCCATCTGCTGTTCGGCCGCGACCTGCACATCATGGGCGACGGCGTGCGGAATCTGGTCGAGCACGTCGAGCACCGCGTGCACGTGCGCGGACCCGACTCGCCCGGCGGCGAACGCCTCGGCCAGCGCCGGATGTGCGGGTGCGAGGGGTTCACCGGTGGTCAGATCAGGAAACGATGCGGTGGCCCGGGTTTGTTCGAGACGTTTACCGGGATTGGCCATCCGCAGGCGGTGGGTCATGAACTGGATGATGCTGCGATGCCCGGTCTTGCGCGGCAGATCACGTTCGGTGGCTTCCACGATCTGACGATCGCCGGCGAAAGTCAGTCGCGCGATCGCCCGTTCGGTCTCTACCGCGACATCGACCAGTTCGGCATCCGAACACCCGGTCAGGTTCACTGTCTGCAGCTGATCGATGAGGGTGTGGATCTGGCCGACCAACACGGCGGGACCCGAGGGTGGCGGTGTGGTGGTGTCATCGCGCAGTGCGTGATCGGTCATGTGGTCACCCCCTGGAGACGTCGACTCGAATACGTGTTCGATAACTCGACTGTAGGCGCAATTCGGCTGCCTCGCAACGAGTATCGAGGATCAGATTCATTTCCGGACTTGTCGGTGGTGTCTGGTAGAGGGGCCTTTCGATACGCTCGCAAGCTCGCTACTCAAGGAACAGAAAGACCGCTCGCAAACTCGCTACCCAAGGAGCGGAAGGTTCCTCGCAAACTCGCCTCAGAGAGCGGAGAGTTGCTCGCAAGCTCGCTACTCAAGGAACAGAAAGACCGCACGCAAGCTCGCTACCACGGTAGCGAAGGGTTCCTCGCCAGCTCGCTACCCACCGATCGGACTGCACGCACTCCTACCTCGTTGCCCCACAACCGAAGTCGCATGCGACACCGATTCGGGATCTGCGACGCCAGCTGACGTCGCCGGACCGGATCGAGGTCGCATGCGACGTCGTTTTCGAAGTGGCGTCGGGGACGTCAGGCCCGGGCGGAGTGGATCGCCGCGATCCCGCCGGTCATGTTCTGCCAGCGCACCTGGTCGAAGCCGGCGTCGCGGATCAGGTCGCCCAGCGCGAACTGGTCGGGCCAGGCCCGGATCGATTCGGCCAGGTAGACATACGCGTCCGGGCTGCTCGACACCTTCGTCGCCACCGCCGGCAGCGCCTTCATCAGGTACTCCATGTACACGGTGCGGAACGGCTTGAACGTCGGCGTGGAGAACTCGCAGACCACCAGTCGCCCACCGGGTTTCAGCACACGACGCAGCTCGGCGAGCGCAGTCGGGACATCGTTGACGTTGCGCAGCCCGAAGGAGATGGTGGCCGCGTCGAAGGAGTCGTCGGCGAACGGGAGCGAGAGCGCGTCGGCCGCGACCTTGGGCACGTCGCGGTGGGCGCCGGCCTTGAGCATGCCGAGTGAGAAGTCGGCGGCCACACAGTGGGCACCCGACGACGCCAGTTCGACCGTCGACACCGCGGTCCCGGCCGCGAGGTCGAGCACGATGTCACCCGGACGCAGGTCGAGCGCCTTGCGTGTCTTCTTGCGCCACCCGCGATCCTGCCCGAAGGACAGCACCGTGTTGGTGATGTCGTAGCGTCGGGCGACGCCGTCGAACATGGCCGCGACCTCGGCCGGATCCTTCTCCAGACTTGCTCGCTGAGGTGGGTTCGCGCCCGTCGATGCCATGCCGCTCACGCTACCGCGCGCCGGCGCCACGACGAGCGTGAGGTACGCCGCACGCCGCCACCGCGACCGGTGTCCCGGCGATCAGGCGGGCCGGTCGAACTCGGCCGCGGCACCCGCCCCGGTCACCGACCGGTAGTGCCCCACCAGCTCGGCGCACACAGACGGCCAGGTCCGTGACCGCACCGCCTGGAGTGCCGCCCGACCGAACGCGGCCCGCACCGCATCGTCGTGCAGCGAGTCGACGATTGCCGGCAGGGCGGCCTCGAATCGCGCGACCTCGAGCAGGTACCCGGTGCGGAACGGCGTCACCAGATCGCACGGTCCGCCGGCAGCGGGGGCGATGACCGGCAGGCCGCTGGCCATCGCCTCCTGGATCGTCTGACAGAACGTCTCGTGTTCGCCCGCGTGCACGAAGACGTCGAACGAGGCGTACGCCCGGGCCAGCGCGTCGCCGCGGAGCTCGCCGGTGAACACCGCATCCGGCATCAAGCGTTCGAGGCGAGCGCGTTCGGGACCGTCGCCGACGATCACCAACCGCACCCGCGGGTCCCCGGACAGCCCGGCCAACCGTTCGACATGCTTCTCCGGCGCCAGCCGACCCACGAATCCGCACACCAGCGCGTGGTCGCGGTCCTGCCGCCACTGCGCGCGCAGAGCCTCGTCCCGACGGTCCGGCGCGAACAGGTCGAGGTCGACGCCGCGCCCCCACTTCCGGAGCCGCGGCACGCCGCGCACGGCGAGGGCGGTCATCGTCTCGCTCGACGGCGCCAGCGTCAGATCGCACATCTCGTGCAACAGGCGGGTGTATCGCCAGGCCGCCTTCTCCACCGCACCCAGCCGGTACGACGCCGCGAACCCGGCCACATCGGTCTGGAAGACCGCGACCACCGGCACGCCCAGCGCGCGCGCGGCGACCGCGCCCGCCGCGCCCACCACGAACGGGGAGGCCAGGTGCACGACGTCGGGCCCGAAGTCGCGCAGCACCCGGTACAGCAGCGGCATCGGAACCCCGACCGGCAGCGACGTCACCCGCGGAACCCGCACCGACGGCACCAGGTGCACCGCGGTCCGCCGCCCCACGATCCGCGGCGCAGAAGAACATCTCCGCGGTGTGTCCGGGGCGATGACGACCACCTCGTGGCCGGTGGATTCCAGATGCTCGACGACCCGCAGGACGGAGTTGACCACCCCGTTCATCTGCGGGAGGAAGCTCTCGGCGACGATCGCGACGCGCATGCCCCGACCCTGACCCGTCGACCTGACGGGCAGTGACGCAGTGCGTGACACGTCCCGCAACACCCGGTGAACACCCGACGACCCGAATCCCGGGCGTGATGCACAGTGGACGTGTGCCCGACACCGACCTACTCCTGCTGAGCCGATGGCTGACCCCGGTGCACGACTTCCTCGTGCCGCGCGTCGGCACCGGTGCGCGCATCGGCTTCATCCCGACCGCGTCGTCGATCTATCCCGACCAGGCCTGGCTCGACCTCGACCGCGGTTCCCTGCGCGAGCAGGGATTCGAGGTCGTCGACATCGATCCGGAACTCATCCCGGCGGCCACGTTCACCCGCGCGCTCGGCGAGGTCGACGCGGTGTTCGTCGCGGGCGGCAATGTCTTCCATCTCCTGGGTGCTCTCCGCCACGCCGGGGCCGACCGTCCTCTCGTCGCAGCGGTCCGGCTCGGTCTGCCCTACATCGGGGTCAGTGCCGGCGCGGCCGTCACCGGTCCCGACATCGCGCCGCTCGCGCTACTCGACAACCCGGCCGAGGCGGCGCCCCTGGCCTCGACCACCGGCCTGGAACTGATCGACGTCACGGTCGTACCGCATGCGGAGGGAACCGTCGGAGGGCGCGGACCGATCGACCGGACGCGTCAGGAGTTCGCCGACCATCCGCTGCACTTCCTGCGCGACGACGAGGCACTCGTGGTCTCCGGAGGAACCACCACGGTCATCGCGGGCTGAGGGACTCCGCGTCGGTCGCGCCCGGACCGGGGTCCTCGACAACGTCGACAACCGGGTCCTCGGCGGCAGCCGCCGAGTCCGCGTTCTCGCCGACCAGGTCGGCATCGGCCGAATCGTCACTGCCCGAATCGGCACCGGCCGAATCGTCACCGCCGGACTTCTCCGCATTCCGGCGAGCCAGGCGTCGGCTGAACTCCGCAACCCCGACCATCAGCAGGCCGACGACCAGCCACCCGACGACGGCCACCGACAGCCCCGGGATGATCGAGAGCATCGCGGTACGCCCGGTCGGTCGCGCGAGATCCGGGTTGTACGCGGCATATTCGACGCTGATGCGCTGTCCCTCGCTGAGCTCGGTGGGATACAGCAGACCGAAGCGCGGACTGTGGAACGAGCCGTCGGGGGTTTGGAAGTCGACGGCGGCGTGCAGTGCGTCCACCGAGACCACCTCGGCCATCACGGTGGCCTTGCTGGCCTCGATCGCCGAGTCGTTCTTGAAACAGCCGGCGATCAGCGACAGCGCCATCGCGGTGATGGTCAGACCGACGACGAGCAGCCCGAGCTGCACGCGCCGCTGGATCACCGGATTCATGCCGTTCAGGGTAACCGGCGGCGTCGGTCGCGACGGGACCGCCGTCGCGGGACTACCGCAGCCGGGCGGCGATCGCCGCGTGCACCGATCGCAGCCGATCGCGATCGGTGGCGACCTCGATCACCTCTATTCCGCCCGCCGCCGGTTCCTCGGCCAGTACGGCGCGCAGTTCGTCGACGCCGACCCGCCGGTGTGGGATGCGGAATCCCGCGCACATCGACGCGATGTCGGTGTGATGCGGGGTTCCGAAGACACGCTCGTAGGCGCCGGCGTACTGCCCGGTGTTGTAGCGCGGGTCGCCTTGCTCGAGCAGACCGAAGATCCCACCGCCGTCGTCGTTCGCGACGACGATCCGCAGCGAGTCGGGCCGCGGCTCCCCCGGCCCGATGACCAGACCGGTGGCGTCGTGGACGAAGGTGAGGTCACCCATGAGGGCGATGGTGCGAGCCCCGGGACGTTCGTGGTCGAGGGCCAGTGCGGCGCCGATGGCCGTCGAGTTGGTCCCGTCGATGCCGGCGACGCCACGGTTGGACAGGACGCGCACGCCCTCGGCGACCCGCCCGGCCAGCGCGATGTCGCGGATCGGATTCGACGCGCCGACGACGAGTTGGTCGCCCGGCGCCATCGCGTCGCTGACGGCACGGGCGACGTGGAGGCCGGTGGTCGGACCCGGTTCGTCGAGTTCCGCGGCGACCGCCCCGACCACCCGCTCCTGCACCGCGGCGCACTCCTTGAGCCAGTCCTCCCGTGGTTCACCGGCCACCTCGATGCGGGTACCGGTCGCATAGACGTTGCCCGAGACGTCGGGCCACCGCGGGCCGGTGGTCAGCGCGTAGACCCGGACCTCGGGGTCGGCGAGCAGCCGGGAGACCCCGCGGTGCAGGGTCGGACGACCGCAGATGATCGCCTGGCGGGGACGCACCGAGTCGAGGGCGAGGGGATGCAGCGGGGTCGCCGGATGCGGGGCGGTCGGTTCGGCGACCGTCGGCACACCGGCGAGCGCGGGATGTTCACCGGAACCGTGACCGGACACCACCACGGTGTCCAGCGACAGGTCGATGGACAGCGGGACGTCGAGCTTGCCGACCGGCGCCTGCGTCCAGGGCAGTCCGCCGGGTCGTCCGGCGAACGAGCCCAGGTCATCGTCACCGACCTCGTCCGGATCGGGCACGAGGGGCTCACGCAGCGGGATGTCGAACTGGACCGGGCCGGCGTTTCCGGTACGTGCACCGCGCGCGGCGGCGAGCACGCGTCCGACGGCCGACCGCCACTGGCTGTTGGTGTCCAGGTCCTGCTCGGCGAGGCCGAGGCTGATCGCGGCACGCACCTGGGTGCCGAAGATGCCGAACTGCTCGACGGTCTGGTTGGCGCCCGATCCGAGCAGCTCATAGGGCCGATTGGCGCTGATCACCACGAGCGGCACGCGGGCGTAGTTGGCCTCGAAGACCGCCGGCCCCATGTTCGCCACGGCGGTGCCGCTCGTCATGACGATCGGCACCGGCTCCTTCGACGACACCGCCAGTCCCAGTGCCAGGTAACCCGCCGATCGTTCGTCGATGCGGACGTGCAGCCGCAGCCGGCCCGCGACGTCGGCGGCGTGCAGCGCGAAGGCCAGCGGCGCGTTCCGGGACCCCGGGCACAGCACGGCTTCCCGCACGCCACCCCGGATCAACTCGTCGACGATGACCCGCGCCTGCAGCGTCGATGGATTCGGACCCGGTCGATTCATTCCTCAAGCCTAGGGACTCGAACTCCGGGCGATGCGCCGGGAGCGGCGTTACCCTGGTCGCGTGGGGTTATATGACGACCGCGTCGTCCCGCATCTGGTTCACCTGGCATGCGGGATGACCGCCCTGACACCACTGCGGCAACGCGCCTGCGCCCCGCTGAGCGGGCGGACGCTCGAAGTCGGCTTCGGCTCGGGTCTCAATGTCGGCCTCTATCCCGACACGATCACCGAGGTCGCTGCGGTCGAACCCTCCGATGTCGGCTGGCGGATGGCCGCCGACCGGGTCGCGGGGTCGTCCGTGCCCATCGAGCGCTCCGGGCTCGACGGCCAGGTACTGCCGTTCGACGACGACTCCTTCGACGCCGCGTTGTCGACGTTCACGCTGTGCACGATCCCCGACCTGCGCGCAGCCCTCACCGAGATCCGCCGCGTCCTGCGTCCGGGCGGCACCCTCGGCTTCCTCGAACACGGTCTCGCGCCCGACGAGAAGGTGCGCCGCTGGCAGCACCGCCTCGAGCCGATCCAGAAGCGCCTCGTCGGCGGCTGTCACCTGACCCGTGACGTACGAGACGAACTGACGGCGGCGGGCTTCACGCTCGGCAACGTCGACTCCTTCTATCAACCGGGAGTCCCGAAACCGCATGGGGCCCTGAGCCTGGGCACCGCAGTACCTGCCTGACCCCGCCTCGCCCTCGCGCGGCGCCCGCCGGGGTGCTGCCCTACTGTGGTTCCAATGCGTCGCTGGACACTGCTGGCCGTTCTGACCGCGGCCGCGACGCTGATCCTCGACATCTTCGACGTCGACGCGGCGGCCCTGTTCGCCGGTCTCGTCGTCGCCGGCCTGCTGGCCATCGCCGGGCGGGCGCCGCGACGCCGCACCTCCACGGACGATCCCGACGCCCCGATCGTGCCACGCTGGGCGTTCGTGTCGTCGCAGGGCGTGCTCGGCGTCTACATCGGCACGGTGGCCGATCCAGAGACGGTGAGCGGACTCGGCTCGTCGTGGTTCCCGGTGCTGGTGATCGGCGTCGCAACCCTGGCCATCTCGATCGTCTGCGGTGCTCTGCTCGGACTGCATCGCGACGTCGACCCGCTCACCGGTTCGCTCGCGCTCGTGGCGGGCGGCGCCTCCGGGCTGGTCGCCCTCACCCGCGAGTTCGGCGGCGACGAACGGATGGTCGCGGTCATCCAGTACCTACGGGTCGCGCTCGTCACCGTCACCATCCCGCTCGTCGCGTCCCTCGTCTTCGGAGCAGGCGAAGGCGCCGTGGAGATCCTCCCGGCGTCGTGGACCGATCAGGCGTGGGGTCTGTTGCTGCTCGGGGTGTGCCTGGGAGTCGGCATCCCCGTCGGACGACTACTGCACCTCCCGGCCGCCGGGCTGCTCGGTCCGCTCGCGTTCTCGGCGGCCGCCGAGCTCACCGGTATCGCCGGCGACGCCGCGGTCTCTCCGATCCTGCTCACCGTGGCCTACGCGCTGATCGGCTGGCAGGCGGGACTCGGCTTCACCATGGAGCGTCTTCGAGAGATCGGACGCGTTCTGCCCTATGCGCTCGTCCTCATCCTGGCCATCGGTGTCGGTTGCGCGCTGCTCGGCGTTGCACTGTCGGCATGGACCGGGGAGTCCATGTTCGACTGCTATCTCGCGACCACCCCCGGCGGCATCTACGCCGTCCTGGCAGCGGCCACCGGCGCGGGCGGCAACGTGGCCTTCGTCGTCGCGGCCCAGATCCTGCGGGTGCTCCTCATGCTCTTCGTGGCGCCGTTCGCGGCACGGGCCGCGTCCCGGCGCGGCGGCGGAACAAGGATCTGACTCCCCGGTCACATGTGACCCGCGTCCCACGTAAGGTCAGAGAGATGAGCGGGGAATCCACCACCGAGACATCCAGCAACGAGAACCGGCCCGCCGCCGGTTCGCACGGCCGCGAGTTCGACGTCGTCGTCTACGGCGCCACCGGCTTCGTCGGCGAGATCACCGCCCGGTATCTCGCCGACCACGCTCCGATCGGCACCAAGGTCGCGCTCGCCGGCCGCAACGAGTCCAAGCTCGCCAAGGTGCGCGAACGACTGCCGCTCCGGGCGCACGACTGGCCCCTGATCGTCGCCGACTCCAACTCGCCGGCCGCGCTCGATGCGATGGTGGCCCGCACGCAGGTCATCTGCACCACGGTCGGCCCCTACCTGAAATACGGCGAGGCACTCGTGGTCGCGGCCGCGACCGCCGGGACCGACTACGTCGACCTCACCGGCGAGGTCCCCTTCGTCCGCTACTCCATCGACAAGGCGCACGACACCGCCGTCGCCTCGGGTGCACGCATCGTCCACTCCTGCGGATTCGACTCCGTCCCGTCCGACCTCACCACCTACGCGCTCTACAAGAAGGTCGCCGAGGACGGGGCGGGCGAGATGACCGACACCACCCTGGTGGTGAAGTCGATGCGCGGCGGCCTGTCCGGCGGCACCATCGACTCGATGCGGGTCATCGCCGACGAGGCCAGGAACTCGCAGGCCCGGCGCCTGATGCTCAACCCGCAGGCCCTGTCCGGCGGTCCCGGCGAGGTCCCGCGGGTCAGCATGTCCGACGAACCGAGCGACCTGTCGATCATCAGCGCCAAGAAGGTCGACCCCTCGCTGCGCGGCACCCTCGCCCCGTTCTTCATGGCGGCACACAACACCCGGATCGTTCGTCGTTCGAATGCGCTGCTGGACAACGCCTACGGCACGAACTTCCATTACGCGGAGACGATGAACGTCGGCGGCGTCCCGGCCGTGTCGACGCTGGCGGCCGGCGCGGTCGCGGTCGGCACCGGCGTCTTCATGGGGGCGATGAGCTTCGGCCCCACCCGCCGCCTCCTCGACCGCGTCCTGCCCAAGCCGGGCGACGGCCCCAGCGAGAAGTCCCGCAACAGTGGATATTTCGTGGTCGAGACGTTCACGCGGACGACCACCGGCCGTCGCTACCGATCGCAGATGCGCGCCCAGGGCGACCCGGGATACAAGGCGACCGCGGTGATGCTCGCCGAGAGCGCCCTGGCGCTGGCGCTCGACCGCGATCGGCTACCGTCCCGCACCGGGGTTCTCACGACCGCGGCAGCGATGGGCGATGCACTCATCGACCGCCTGCGCGACGCCGGATTCACCATCGAGGCAACCGAACTCGGCTGAACCGGCCGCTCGAGCACCGGTTCGCACATCGTCTGGCACTCTCTACCCGAGAGTGCTAGACGAGTGCGCGAACCGGTGCTATCTTCGGTGTCAGTACAGCGTTGAGCTGCTCGCCTGCCGAGTGGCGAGCAGCCTTGTGAGACAGGAGGTGAACTGCTGTGCTGCGTTTCGATCCCTTCTCCGACATGGATGCCTGGGCCCGGGGCATGCTGACCGGTTCGGCGGCCGGAACCGCGCGTACACCCAAGTTCATGCCCTTGGACCTCTACAAGGTCGACGACCACTACATGCTCGTCGCCGACCTGCCGGGCGCGGACCCTGGCTCGATCGACGTGAGTGTCGACAACGGCGTACTCACGTTGTCCGCCCAGCGAAGTGCCCCGTCCGACGAGGGTGTCCAGTGGCTGGCCAGCGAACGGTTCTCCGGCACCTACCGCCGCCAGGTCACCCTCGGTGACTCCATCGACAGTGCCGGCATCTCCGCGCGCTACGACAACGGCGTGCTCACCGTGACCATCCCGGTGGCCGAGAAGGCCAAGCCGCGTCGCATCGAGGTGGAGAGCCACAACAGTCCGCAGGCCATCGAGACCGGAACTGTCACCTAACCCGAAACCCATGTCCCCGAGCATCATCGGGGAGATCGCACCGGACGGTCGGTTCGCCGGACAACGGCGCACCGGCCGTCCGGGTGTGTCACCGGCGGTCCGTTACCGGACTATCGGCCGGTCCACGTGGACAGCGGTTCCGGACGGCCGAAGAAGAAGCCCTGCGCGTAGTCGAAGCCGAACTCGGTGAGGACCTCCAGCACGTCGTCGCTCTCGATGCCCTCCGCCACCATCCGCAGACCGGTGGCCGCCGCCATCTCCGAGATCGCCCGCACCACAGCACGATCGGAATGACTGTGGACCAGCTGGTCGATCAGCGTGCGATCGACCTTCAGGACGTCGACCGGCAGGTCCCGCACATAACGAAGGGCGGAGAAGCCGGCGCCGAGGTCGTCGACGCAGATGGTGCACCCGAGGTCGTGCAGCGCGTTGACGGTCCGGGCCGCCGAGGTCTCGAGGCGGATCACCTGATCCTCGCGGACCTCGATCCAGACCCGGGCCGGATCGACGCGGTAGTCGCGGATCAGACCGTCGATGTAGGCGACGAGGCCGTCGTCGGACAGCTGCTGGCAGGACAGGTTGAGCGAGACGAAACCCTCGTCACCGGTCATCCGGGAGATGTCCGCGGCGAGATCCCGGATGGCTTCCCCGATGGCATGCCGGCCGATCGGCGCGAGCAGCGAGATGCCTTCGGCCACCGCGAGAAACGCATCTGGGGCAAGCACTCCGGATTCGGTGTGCCAACGCAGTAGCGACTCATAGCCGACCACCCGACGGTCGGGCATTGCGACGATCGGTTGGTAGAAGACCGAGAAGTCCCGCTCGACGGACCGGGTGAGCCATGCCGTGAGGTCGACCTCCGCGCTGATCTGCCGCACCATACTCGGGTGCGCGAACTCGACATGCACCCGGCGGGTGAGGGCGACGCACAGGGCGGCGTCGGCGTGACGCACCAGATCGGCCTCGTCCGAGACCCCGTCGAGGTCGGCGCCGACGGCGACGCCCATGCAGACGTCGAGGAATCCGCTGCGATCTCCGTCGCTGACGGTGTGCGCACCGAGTTTGCGCCGTGCCGCGTCGATGAGCGCGTCATGGCCGCCATCGGTGGCCGAGAGAGTTATCAGCCACTGCAGATCCGACCTGCGTTCGAACCGCGCACGTGGACTGATCGGCATCAGGACCTGGGCGACGAACGATTCGGCGATGGACACGACGGCGCCGTGCCCGTAGGCGACGACGGCACGGTGGTAAGGGTCGACCTCGACGGCGATCACCGTTGCGCCGCGACTCAACACTGCATCATCTACTGTCGTCCGATCCCCCCGCCGCGGCCCGAACGCCACGTTCCTCGGCAGGATTTTAACCGCAGACCGGCTCGTCCTGTACAGGACAACCCCGACCCGAAACCGGTGCAATACATCGGATATGATCCGCGGACTCAGAGGAAGTGGCGCCACGGCAATCGTCGATGCAGCGCATGATCCGTGTCGTGACGGTGGAAATCTGCGCCTTCTGTATCCGGCGACTCTCGTTGTCGATTGACCTCCATCGGATTCGGGGGTGCCGCGGGCCGCATTCTCTTTTGATCACGCCCCGCAAACAATTAGAAAGGCTAGAAAACGGCTGCTAAGGTGGGAGCCAGTCCTGTGTGCAACGCCACTCAGGATTCGTTAGTTCGGGTTATGATTTTGATCCCGTAAATCACCGAGTTCGGAGAACCCGTGGTCGCTCGCTCGGCCGAAACGACGGAAAGCGGTCCCGGCGTATGGCCTTGATCAGAAACATGATGCGCCGCTACGATGCGCGGTCCATGGCAACGCTGATCAGTACCGGTGGCGTGCTCCCGCTGCCCATCATCAGCGTCCTCGCACCCGACACCCTGAAGCCCGGAAAGATGATCATCCTGATGGTCATCTGGTCGTTCATCGCGCTGGTGTTCACCGTCACGATGCTCCGTCGCCGGCTGACCGATCCGGAGTTCGCGGTCCTGGGCGGCCTCGGCATCGTCGGCATCGGTGGCACATCCTTGATCCTCGCCGACCCCCGCTCCTCGGCCCTCGTGCTCGCGATCGTCGCGGCCATTCCCGCCATCGGCGCGATCACCGCGTCGACCCGGCTCATCCTGTCGCATCTGGCGATCGCGACCCTCTGCGCGGTGGTCGTCCTCGGCGTCACCACGACGTCGGGGCCGGCGTTCCTGATCAGCTTCGGGTCCATGTTCGGGATCATCGTGGTGCCCGTGTTCCTCGTGGTGGCCCTCCGCAAGTCGATGGAGGCCGTACTCGACCAACAGACCCGTCTCTGCGGGATCGATCCCCTGACCGGACTGCTCAACCGCCGCGGATTCCTCATCCGCGCGTCGCAACTGTTGTCCGCCGCACGCTCGTCCACCGGACGGATCGGCATCCTGCTTCTCGACGTCGACCACTTCAAACGGATCAACGACGAGTACGGGCACCTCGCCGGCGACGGCGTCCTACTGTCCGCGTCCGCCGCCATCCGCGAACACGCCCCTGTCGGTTCCGAGGTGTGCCGCTACGGCGGCGAGGAGTTCCTGCTGTTCCACGTGGTCCACGACGAGAACGAGCTGTGGCTCTGCGCCGAACGTCTCCGGGCCGCGGTGGCCGCCACGGCTCCGGTGACGGTCAGTGTCGGGGGCGTCTGTGCACCGCTGGTGTCCTCGCGCAACGGCGATGCCGGCTCCACCGACGACGTGATCGGGAACCTGCTGGGCCGCGCCGACGAATGCGTGTACCGGGCCAAGGAGAGCGGCCGGGACACCACCGTCATCGACACGATCGATCCGGTCGTGTGGAACGACGGCACGCTGAGCGCCCACGCCGCCGAGGACCCACCGGCATCGCCGCCGGCGGCAAGCCTGTACGAGGTCTTCTACCAGCGTCCGGCCGACTTGCTGGAGATGGACACCCGGCCCGGGAGACGCTGAGCATGTCGCGGCGACTGCAGGATATCGGCTTCCATCCGCATCCGGCGCCAGGTCTCCTCGGTGGTGTGTTCCTGGAGGCGGGCCCGATCCCACCACATGAGTCGGGTCCGGTAGCGCTCGTCGGGGAACGGCGTCGGCGGCACCGACTCGTCGACGCGGCCGCCGCCCGACTGCCAGCGCCGCAGCACGTGATCGGCCGCAGTGGCCATCATGTGATCGGTGCCCGACATCTCCATGATGACCAGCCCCAACCGTGACAGCTGCCCGGCCACAGACCTGGCGATGGGTGATCGCTCATCCACCCAGGCCGTCTTGACCTCGACGATCCCGCCCGCAAGCCGCTCTTCGATGGCGTTCACCAACTGCACCTGACCGGGCTGTCCGGCCCACTCGACGAGCGCGTGCGACTGCGCCGCCGCGCTGAACCGCGGCTGGACGCGCAGGCCGCCGCGGACCTGATCGGACTCGTCGAGCACGGCGAAGAACAGGGCCGTTCCCGCACCTGAGGAGACCTCGTCGTAATCGAGTGCGGCCGCACAGCCGTGCCGGTCGTACGACGCGGCGGCCCCGGCGAGGTACTTGTCCCACAGGAGCCGCTCCCGTCGCGGACTGGCCGCGATCACCGTGTACTCCGTACCGGCCTCCGGGGCGGTGGCCCGAAGCATGCCGGTCTGTACCACTTCACTGGCGGTTTTCATCGTTTTCATCGCAGTATTGCGCCTTCCATAAATAAGGAATTCGTTGCGAGATCTCCCCCGACCCCGCGTGTTATGTTGCCACAGCGGCAATTTTATGCTGGTGCAGAACCGTTCTTCTCGTCCAAAATCCGCACATATAGCCCCGGTTGGCGACGCCGAGTCGGGTAAGCCACCATGAGGTATGCACTACACGCCGGCCACTGCGGCCAACGTCTACTCGGAGTCCGAAGTCCCCGTTTCTCTCCTGGACGACGACGCGATCGACGTGACAGACATGACCACCCAGACCCGACGTGCACTCGACGAGATCCTGCCTCCGGTCGACCCCTCGGTCCGGGATGAAGAATGTCGATTCGCGTACTTTCCGTGGCGCAAATCGCTGGTGAAGATCCCCGGTCCGATCTCTTATCGTCGGCTGCGGCTGGACCGTAACAGGCATAAGCTGACCGCGGCCGATCTCGACGCCGCCGCCAAGCTGCGCATCGGGATCGTCGGATTGAGCGTCGGCCACGCCATCGCCCTCACCCTGGCCCTCGAGGGACTGGCCGGCGAATTACGTCTGGCGGATTTCGACGACCTCGAATTGACGAATATGAATCGAATTCCGGCAACATTGCTGGATATCGATACAAATAAGGCCATCGTGGCTTCCCGACGTATTTCCGAAATCGACCCGTACCTGACGACTTCGGTGTTCACAGAGGGCATAACCAACGAGAACATCGACGAATTCCTCGACGGCCTCGACCTCGTCGTCGAAGAATGTGATTCATTCGACGTAAAGGTGCTGGTACGGCATCGTTGCCGCGAACTGGGTATTCCGGTGCTGATGGAGACGAGTGACGGCGGAACCCTCGACGTGGAGCGATTCGATCTCGAACCGGAGCGCCCGCTGTTCCATGGTCTGGCCGGGGATCTCCGCATCGAGGACCTGGTGGGTCTGGACCGGGCACATCTCACCCCCCTGGCCGTCAAGGTCCTCGAACCGGCGAGGGTCACCGCGCCGATGGCGGCGTCGGCGATCGAACTCGGGCACACGGTCACGGCCTGGCCGCAACTGGCCGGCGACGTGCTGCTCGGCGGTGCGACCGTCGCCGCCGCGGTCCGCCGCCTCGTCCAGGGCCGTCCGCTGCCGTCCGGGCGCGTGCGCTTCGACCGCGACACCTGGCTCGACGGCCTCAGCGATCCCCTCGACGGTGCCGGCGGCACGGACGCAGGTACCGCCGAATCGCTCGCGCACAACGAGATCCCGGTCGACGAGATGTCCGACCTCGATCTCATCACGCACGCCGCGGCGCGAGCCCCGTCGGCGGGCAACCAGCAGCCGTGGCGGATCAGCGTCGACGACGACACCGTGACCATCGCCCTCGACCGGGACCGCACCTCGACGCTCGACGTCGAGCACCGCGCCTCCGCGGTCGCGGTCGGTGCCGCCCTGCACAACGCCCGTGTCGCCGCGGCCAGTCGCGGTGTGCTCGACGACATCGAGATCGTCGAGGACGACCAGACGGTTCTCGGACGTGTCCGGCTCAAAGGCCTCGGTGCGGGAGTGCACGCGCCCGAGTACGAAAGCGACCTTCAGGCGCTGCTCGCGCGGAGCACCCGGCGTGGACCCGGCGACGGCTCACCGCTCGGCGACGAGGACCTGCTCCGACTCACCGCTGTGGCCGACACCGAGACCACCCGACTCGTGCCCCTGTCCGACCGCACGCGGATCGCGACCTTCGCGACGATCTCGGATCGCTCCGACCGGGCGCGCTTCCTGACCCCCGCGCTGCACCGCGAGATGTTCGCCGAACTCACCGCCGACCCCGCGGCCGGTGCCGGGATCGACATCGCGTCTCTCGATCTGCCGCCGGCGATGGCCGGGATGCTCGACGTGCTCCGGCGGGGCGACGTGATGTCCCTGCTCGACGAGTGGGGCGGCGGCGCGGCGCTGGGGGCGGACGCCGCGGCGCGGGTCGCCTCGGCGTCGGGAATCCTGCTCCTGGTCCAGAGCGGGCGTACCCGGGCGGACTACATGCGAGCCGGGCTCGTCGTCGAACAGCTGTGGGTGGCCGCCGAGCAACTCGGCTATACCGTGCACCCCATGACGCCGGCCTTCCTGTACGCCCTCGACGACGCGACGGCGCACACGCTGTCGGACAACCACGGCGACCTTCTCGCGGGCCTGCGTCGCGAGATGGACGAGTTGTGTCCGGTCGCCGACGACGAGGCCGTCACCATCGCCTTGCGGGTGTCCCGATCGGATTCGCCGGCGGTACGCAGCCGGCGCCTCGAGGTCTGATCAGCCGCGCCTGACCGGCCAGGCCGGCCGACCGTCTAGGCCTGGCCGGGATTGAGCTTGATGAACAGCGCGTCCATCTCGGCGCACAGGCGGTCACCGTCGTGCATGGTGCCCTTGAGGAAGACCTTGCGGCCCTCGACCCGCTCCGCCCAGGCGTGTACGCGCAGGGTCGTGTTCAGCGGGGTGATCGAGCGGTACTGCACGTTCAGGTAGGCGGTGCGGCTGATGTGCTGCACGGCGACGGCCGAGGCGAAGCCGCCGATGTCGTCGAAGGCGACGGCGATGTGCCCGCCGTGCGCGGCGTTGTTGCCGCCGAGGTGGAAGTCGCGGAAGACGAGGTCGGCGATCACGCCGGTCTCGGTGACCTCGACGACCTCGTAGGGCGGGAGGGTGATGTTGCCGCGGGACGGCAGGTCGATCCGGGTGCCGGCCGGCGAATGCCATTCGTCGATGCGGACCTTCGCGAGGCGCTCGTTGACGGCGGTGAGGTGCTCGATGAGGTCGTCGACCAGTTCGTCGTCGGGGCAGGCGTAGCGCGCATTGTCCATCAGCAGGCGTACCTGTTCGCTGAACTCGCCGTACCGTGAACCGCCACGATCGGTGCTGACGTCGATGTGGGCGCGGAACCCGCCCTCGTGCGGGTCTTCCTCGACGGTCTCTACGGCATGGTCGTTAACGGTCTCTACGGCATGGTCGTTGACTTCACTCACCGGTCAACCGTATACGAAGACCGGTTCAGTGGCCGGACCGGTGCTCCCCGCCGGGGTCCGGACGGTGCCGATCGAAACGACGGTGCGCATCCAGATCGACGCACGTCCCGTGTCGGGCCAGGTCCCGTGCCTGGCCGGGAACGAAGTCGGGGACGCCGCGTGGCCCACGCTCTTTTTCGTCCCGCATCTTCACCGCCCGCCCCACGATGACGGCGACGACCGCGGCCACTGCGCACCACACGGCCACGACGACGAGAATCCACCCCCACGTGTTCATAGGTAAAGCAAAGCACCCCGAACTGGTAATTTACTGAAAATTCGCATCATATATGGTCCGCGACCAAGCGGTACTCAACAGGACATTTGTTCCACTCCACCGGGTTCCGGCTCCTCCGGACCGCCGCGACCACGGCCGTCCGCGGTCACTAGTCTGAGCGCATGAGCGCCGACGACACCCAGACCACCGACCAGCCGTTCGATCCGGCCCAGTGGGCCGAGGTGCCCGGATTCACCGACCTCACCGACATCACCTACCACCGGCATGTCGGTGAGGGCCGCGAGAACGGCATCGTGCGAGTGGCTTTCGACCGGCCGGAGGTCCGCAATGCCTTCCGCCCGCACACCGTCGACGAGCTCTACCGGGTACTCGACCACGCGCGCCGCTCGCCCGACATCGGCACGATCCTGCTGACCGGCAACGGCCCGAGCCCCAAGGACGGCGGCTGGGCTTTCTGCAGCGGCGGCGACCAGCGCATCCGCGGCCGTTCGGGCTACCAGTACGCCACCAGCCACGACACCGACGTCGTGGGCGCCGGCGCCGGCTCGGTCGACGAGGCGCGGGTGAAGGCCGAGGGCGGACGGCTCCACATCCTCGAGGTCCAGCGGCTCATCCGGACCATGCCGAAGGTGGTCATCGCAGTGGTCAACGGGTGGGCGGCGGGCGGCGGCCACTCGCTGCACGTGGTGTGCGACCTGACCCTCGCCTCCGCCGAACACGCCCGGTTCAAGCAGACCGACGCCGACGTGGGCTCCTTCGACGCCGGATACGGCAGCGCCTACCTCGCCAAGCAGGTCGGCCAGAAGTTCGCCCGGGAGATCTTCTTCCTCGGCGAGGCCTACGATGCGGAGACCATGCACCGGATGGGCGCGGTCAACCGCGTCGCGCCGCACACCGAGCTGGAGAACACCGCCATCGAGTGGGCCCGCAAAATCAACGGCAAGTCACCCACCGCTCAGCGCATGCTGAAGTTCGCGTTCAACCTCACCGATGACGGGCTCATGGGACAGCAGGTGTTCGCCGGTGAGGCGACGCGCCTGGCCTACATGACCGACGAGGCCGTGGAAGGCCGGGACGCGTTCCTGGAGAAGCGCGATCCCCGCTGGGACGACTTCCCGTACTACTACTGAGGCGACCCGCACGCGGGCACGGTCACTTCCGCGACCCGCACGCGGGCACGTCGACCGTGACGGTCGGGTCGTCGACCAGCGGCTGAACCGGGACGACGGCCTCGCCCGCCGCGGAGGTCGGCTCGTCGATCTTCAACGTGATCGTGGTGCTCTGTCCCGGTGCCACGCCGACCCGGGTCGAGTAGTACGGCCGGCCGTGCAGGGTCTGTTCGACGTAGAAGGCACCGGCGTCGCCGAGAGTCATCTCCTTGAGGACCGCGCCCTTGGTGGCGAGGAACTCCACGTTGGCGAGGTTGGTGCCCTTCTGCACCGCCAGTTCCGTGCCGAGGCCACCGGCGACGTAGTCGGTGAGCCCGGTCTGGTCGAGGGTGTTGGTCAGGGTGACGGTGATCGTGCTCTCTCGGGTGTCCCCGCTGCAATCGCCTGAGGTGTAGTCGATCTCGCGACGCAGGTAGTAGTCGAGCTTGCTGCCCGACGCATTGCCGATGGCCACCTGCAGGTACGGCGCGTCGGTGTCGGAGATCTGGTGACCGAGTTTGGTCGTCTCGAGGATCTCCTGTTCGGCGGGCGTGGTGCTGTAGACCATGATCCGGCGTTCGTGGACGCCGCGTCCGAGCGCCTCGAGCAGGCCGCGCGTGCTGCCGCCCGAGGTGATCAGCTTCTTGACGACGGCCTCGGAGATGGACTGTAGGTACGCCTTTCGCGCCTCGTTGTCATCGGCGAACCGCTGATACGAGGTCGACAGCGTGATGGGCACGACGTTGTCGGCGGTGATCTTCTCCCCACCGGGCAGTGTCACCGCTCCGACGACCTCGAGCACGTATTTCAGCGCGATCGGGTCGAGTGCGATGGCGCCGTCGAGCTGCTGGCCGGTCTGGGCGCGCCAGTTGGCCAGCCAGATCTTCGCGGCGTCGGGGAAGTGCGCGCTGAGGTTTCCGTTGCGGAAGTCGGTGTAGGGCTTGTAATACGAATAGACCGAGTCGTACTCCGGCCCCAGGTTGATCTTCGGCGTCGCCGGGTCGCGGAACTCCGAGTTGGCCCCCAGCTCCGGAACCGTCACGCGCCCCCCGGTCGCGTTGAGCAGGCCGAAACCGCCGACCAGGCCGCCGGTTCCGCGGGCTTCCGACGGCGTCTGGAAGGCCAGGAAGTAGTTGCGCGGCCCCGACGAACCCAGCATCGGCGGGATGAGCTTCGCGGCGATGTCGGTGGCGACCAGGGTGGACTCGGCTGCGTCGACCTGTTCGGCGAGTTGGGTTCTCGCGTCGGCGACCACGCCGAGCCAGCTCGGGTCGATCGCCGCCACCTCGCCGGCCACCTCGGTCGAGCGGGCGGCGACCTTGCTGAGTTCCGGCTGTGCCTCCCGCAGCAGCTTCAGGTTGACGGTGTTCCCCGTCCGGAGCCGATCCGGGTTCAGCACGCCGGCGAGGTCCGCGGCCGGGAGGAGGACGTCGGCGGAGAGCGCCTCGACGGCGTCGCTCATCTGTTGCACCGACTCGAGGGGAGACCCGATCCCCGGGATCGCGGCCACCGCGGACCAGATGATGCCGTGGGACCGATCGGACGCGGCCTGCGCACTGTCGGCAGCAGCCGCGGCGGCCTGCGCGGCTCCGGCCTGATCGCCGTCGAGCATCAGGGTCCGGGCCTTCGAGGCGTCGGTCCGGACCGACTCCAGATCGCCCTTGACCTTCAGCGCCGAGTACGCGAGCCAGGCGACGAGCGCGCCGGCGAGCACCACGATCACGGCGACGATCTGGACCGCCCGGTTTCCGGCGATGCGGCGGATCATCGGCTCTCCCCTGTCGTCTCGGTGACCTGTTGTGCCGCCAGCCATCCGGCGACGGTCTCGACCTTCGGCTCGATCTCGGCGAAGACACGATCGAAGTCCTCACGCGGACGGCCCATCGGGTCGACGATGTCGAGGAGCGAGGAGTTGGGATCGACGCGCCCCCGTCCCGCCATGATTGCTGCGAGTGTGCCGTTCTCGTCCGGGGTGCCGGTCTCCGACAGCGCGGCGAACTCGGTGAGGGTGAACACCCGCTTCCAGCGCGCGGGCGCCATCTGCTGGGCCGCGGCGCGGTGGTCGCGGCTCATGCACAACACGAGGTCGGCCTGCACCAGCATCGGCGGACGCAGGTATCGGGACTCGAAACCCGAGGCGTCGTAACCGTGTTCGGTGAGAACCGCGGCCGAATGCGGGTGGATCGGCTGACCGTTGAGTGCGCCGGTGCCGGCACTGCTCGCGGTCACGGCGAGTTCCGTGCCGGCGGCCCGCATGCGGTCGGCCAGACCGGTCAGCACGCGTTCGCCGATCGGCGAGCGGCAGATGTTGCCCGTGCAGACGAACAGGATCGACAGCCCCGTCGACGTCGCGTCCCGGTCGGATCCGGTCACCATTCCTCCTCGATTCTCCTGGCCAGCCGACGCATCACGTCGGGATCGCCCAGTTGCGCATGTGTCACACCGGCGGGCATCACGTCCACCTCCGGCACCGCGGTCCCGGCATCGTGCCGGACCGCCCGTCCCCAGCTCTGGATGTCCGGATTGTCCTCGGCGGCAACGTAGATGACCTTACCGACGGGCACCGGACCCAATTCGTAGGACCGCAGCGCGGCCGCCAGCGTGCGTGACCGGTCCTCGAACCGCCGAACTGCCTGCGGGTCGTGTCGTTCGGCCACGGCGCGGAGTGGGTGGTCCGCGCCGAGCAGCTCGTCGTCGGTGACGCCCTGCAGGTCGTCGGGGGTCCGGGAGTCGAGGACCATCAGGACGGCGACCTGCTCCCCGGCCGCCACCAGCTGACGGGCCATCTCGTGTGCGATGACCCCTCCCAGTGACCAGCCGACCAGGTGGTACGGGCCGGCCGGCTGACGGCTCCGGACGGCGGCGACGTGCAGGGCCGCGATCTCCGGCAGGGTCGCGGGCATGGCACGGGCGGCGACGACCAGTTCGGGCAGTTGCAGGCCGTACGCCACGGCCGAGTCCAGCGATGCGCCGAAGGCGCGGAACGGTTCGACGATCCCCGTGGCGGTGTGCACACACCACACGAGCGGGCCGTGGGACCCCGGGGCAGCGGGGTCGGGGGCGTCGGGCGCGGGGGCTCCCACCCGCGAGAGCGGCACCACGCGCTGGTCGACCCCGGTGCCCCCGCCCGAGGAGACGGCGCCGACGACGCGGGCGACCTCGGCCGGCGTGCGGTGCGTGAACAGGTCCGCGACGTCGACGGTGATCCCGGTGCGGCGGGTCAGTTCGTCGCGCAGCTGCACAAGGGCGAGGGAATTGCCACCCATCCCGAAGAAGTCGTCGTCCATGCCGACGCCGTGCTCGTCCAGCACCGCCCGGAACGCGTCGCGGACCGTCGACTCCGTGGGCGTCTCGGGCTCCCGGGTCGATTCCGACCACACCGGCTCGGGCAGACGCCGCTGATCGAGCTTGCCCGCACCACTCAGGGGCAGCTCGGCCATCTCGACGATCCGGCTGGGCACCATGTGCCGCGGCAGGAGCGCGCGGCAGGTGTCGGCGAGCCGGTCGGCGGGCACCGACGAGACCACATAGGACACCAGGGCGGGACCGGCCGGACCGGGCCGCAGCACTGTGACGGAGCGCCGGGCCCCGGCTCCCACCAGGACGGCGTCGATCTCGGCGGGCTCGACGCGCTGGCCGCGGATCTTCATCTGGCGGTCGGCGCGACCGACGTAGATCAGTTCGCCGGTCTCGCGATCCCACCGCACGAGGTCGCCGGTCCGGTAGCGGCGACGCCCGTCGTTCCCGGCGACGAAGGTCGCGGCGGTCAGCGCTCGATCCCCGAGATAACCACGGGCGACCCCGGTTCCGCTCACGTAGAGCTCGCCGACCACGCCGGGCGGCACGTGTCGAAGCCGGGTGTCGAGGACCTCGGCGCCGATCCCGGGGCGCGGGTGCCCCAGCCGCACCGGCTCGCCCGGACGGTAGGCACTGGTGGACACCGTCACCGTCGTCTCGGTCGGGCCGTAGATGTTCAGAACCTGCGCCCGCTCCGACCAGGCCGCCGCGAGGTCGGCCGGCAGCGCCTCGCCGCCGATGTAGACCAGCCGCAGCGCCGTGATCGATTCCGGTCGCATCGTCCGCATCACCGACGGCGTCGCGGTGAACACGCTGACCCGGGTGCGGTCGAGGAACTCGGCGAGTTCGCGTCCACCGACGACCTCGGGGGGAACGACCACGAGCGTCGCGCCCGAGGCCAGCGGCAGCAGCATGTCGTGGAACGTCGCGTCGAAGCCCGGGCTGATCGCCATCCCCACCCGGTCGCCGGACTGCACGTCTCCGAGCGCGGCCACGCGATGCACGCCCCGATGGGTGACGCCGACGACATTCGGCGTGCCGGTGGTGCCCGACGTCGTGATGACGTAGGCCAGCGAGTCCGGCGAGACGCGTGTGATCGGTTCCGAGGCAACCGGTCCCGTCGGTTGTTCGGGGATGTCACCGCGACCGATGGCCGTCGCGTGTGCCCCGGCGACCACGTGGTCGATCCGGGCCGCGGGATAGGTGACGTCGACGGGGACGCAGACCCCGCCGATGCGGCTCACCGCCCAGATGGCGACCACCGATTCGATGGAGCGCGGGACGACCACCGCGACCGCGTCGCCCGCCCCGAGGCCGCGTGCGCGGAGGGCACGCGCCGTCTCCGACACCCACGCGTCGAACTCGAGATGGGTGAGGGTGCGCGTGCCGTCGGCGATCGCCGGACGATCACCGTGCGACGCAACCGCTTCGGCGAACAGGTCGGCGAGCAGTGGTTCGGTCCCGGTGGGCGCGGGGACACGTGCACGGCGGCTGACGAATTCGCGTTCCGCCGCGGTGAGGGGTTCGATCGCGGCGAGACGACGCGCCGGGTCGCCGGTCACCGCCGCGACGGCGGCCATCAGTCGCTCGCCGAGCCCGCGGATCACGCTGTCGTCGAAGAGATCCCGTGCGTGATGAAGTTGCAGTCGCCAGCTGTTGCCGGAACGGACGGCGACGATGTGCACGTCGAACTCGCTGTGCGAATCCATCGCGGTGCGTGGCGCATCCGCACGGGGATCCGGCGGCGCATCCGCACCGGGCGCCGACGGCAAACCGGCGGGGCCCGGGCCGACGCCGGTGGCCTCGACCACCGAGAAGGCCACCTGCACGAGGGGGTGGCGCCCGGGAACGCGCGGTGGATCGACGAGTGCGACGACGTCGTCGAAGGCGATGGCCGCATGGTCCAGCGCGGCGAGGTCGGCGTCGCGAACGGTTTCGATGAACCCGCCGACCGTCATCCCGGCGGTCAGCCGCGTCCGGAGGACAACCGTCGAGATCAGCATGCCCACCGTTCCGGCGCTGTCCCCGTCACGGCGCATGGAGGCCGGTGTCGCCACCGCGATGTCGTCGACACCGGTCTGGGCCGCGAGCGCGAGCGCGGTCGCGGCGTGCAGGAGATGGAAGTCACTCGCCTGTGCGCGGCGGGCCGTCGACGAGATGGATTGGGCGAGCGCGTCGTCGACCGCGAACTCGATCACCGAGGTGCGCAGGTCGCGGGTGGACGGACGATGCTCGGCGAGGTCGAGTTCCCCGCTGTATCCGTCGAGGGCCTCCCGCCAGTAATGCATCAGTTCGGCGCGTGAGTTCCGTTCCTCGGCGACCATCCGGCGCGCGAGAACGTCGAAGCCCGCCGGCTGCCGGTCGAGGGCCTCCCCGGTCAGAAGCGCGGTGAGTTCGCGTTCGACGATGGCCGCGGATTCGCCGTCCATCGCGATGTGGTGGGCGACGAGCACCACCGCGAGCGGTGCGTCCCCGACGCTGGGGGTTTCGGCGTCTCCGACGCTGCGCTCCGACAGCAGCCACACCCGCACCGGCGGATCCCCGGCGAGATCGAAGGGTTCGGAGAACTCGTCGGCGATGGCGGTGCCGGTGAGCGCGGAGGCATTCAGATGCCGTACCAGCGGCCGCCATCCGTCGACGACCCGCTGCCGCGGCCCGTCGGGCGTGGCCAGGTAGCGGGTCCGCAGTGCCGTGTGCCGGTCGACGAGTGCGTCCAGTGCAGCGGTGACGGCCGCGCTCGTCACCCCGGCCGGGATCCCGACCACGACCGGTACCGAGTAGATCGGGACCTGCCCGAGCATCTGGGCCCCGACCCACATACGGCGCTGCGTCGGCGCCAACGGGATCTCCTCCGACAGCGCGTCCGCGGGGTCGAAGGTCTCCTCGGCCGCATCGACGGGGTGGTTCGGATCGGCGTCGGCCAGCGCGGACACCGCGGCGGCGAGCGCGGCGGGTGTCGGATGCTCGAACAGCAGACGGGTGGGCACGCGGATGCCGAGGTGGCGCCCCAGCGCGGAGGTCACCCTGGTGGCCGACAGCGAGGTACCGCCGAGAGCGAAGAAGTCGGCAGACTCCGCGACCGAGCCCTCCGGGACCTCGAGCAGCTCGGCCATGATCGTTCCGACTCGCGAGACGAGATCGGCGGTACCGGGCGCGGGGTCATCGAGTTCGACTGTGCGGTCGCCGGATTCGGCGATTCCGTGGTCGGGTGCGGCCACCGCGACCCCGTCGGGCCCGGCAGTCACCGCGACGAGCGGGAACGGTTTCCCGACCTCGCCCACACCGCGCAACACCGCCGTGTACTCGTCGAGCAACGCGTGTGCCACACCGTCCGGGATCTGCCCGGAATGCACCAGCGTGACCTGTAGTTCGCCGTCGCTCTCCGCGAGGACCACCTCGATGTCGTACTTCGCATCGACCGTGGCGGTGGCCTCGGTGATGAGGGAGGCCACCGCGCCGCCCAGGGCGATCTCACCGGACGCCTCGGGGACGACGTCCTGGCTGACGAGCAGCACGGAGATCAGCGGATCGTCGCCGTTCCGGGCCGCGGGCCGGACCGCCCGCACGACGTCCTCATAGGGGACGTCGCTGTGCGCCAGCGCGGCCAGCGCGACGTCGCGGACCTGCTCGACGGCGTCTCGGACCGGTGTGTCCGGCCGGAGTCGGGTGCGGAGCGCGACGGTGTTGACGAACATGCCGACCACCGGCTCCCATTCGGGGGCCGATCGTCCGTGGACCGGGACACCGATCACCATGTCCCAGTGGCCGGTCAGCTGACCGAGGGTCGCCGAGAGAGCTGCGTGCGCGACCTGGAAGACCGTGGCCGACAACGTCCTCGCGGTCTGATGGATCGCGAGTGCCGGCACCGACGCGGTGATCCGACCGGTGCCGGCTGTGGCATCGTGCTCGCGGTGGCCGGGTAACCGTAGCGGTTCCGGAACGTCGGCGAGAGTCGCTGTCCAGTAGCTGATCTGACGCGCGTAGAGGCTCTCCCGATCGGACGGGTCACCGAGTCGCGCCATCTGCCACTGGGCGAAGTCGGCGTAGGTGAAGGCCTCGTAGGCGGCCACCGCCAGTCGCTCACCCTCGTATGCCCGCATCAGATCGGCGAGCAGCACGCGGATCGACCAGCCGTCGATGGCGATGTGGTGGAGGACGGCCGCGAGGTACAGCTCGGGGGCGTCGGCCGTGGTGTCCTCGGACGTGTCCGCCTCGAAGACCGTCGCACGGAATCCGGGTTCGTTCTCGAGATCGAATGGCGCACGCAGGTATTCCGTCACCTGCTGGCGAAGCACGGTGCCGATGTCATCGTCACCGACCTCGACGAGGCGGTGCGCCAGCACCGGGCTGCGGTGTTCGATCTGGCGCTGCACCGGTCCGGTCGGCGAGTCCGGGTAGACGGTGCGGAGCACCGCGTGAGCGCCCACGACCTCGTCGACGGCCTTGCGCAGCCGGGCGACGTCGACACGACCACGGATCCGCATCACCACCGGTACGTGGTAGGCGGTCGAGGTCGGATCGAAGTGGTGGTGAATCCACATGCGGCGCTGCGGATAAGCCAGCGGCAAGGGATCGGGTACGGGAAGCCGCGCCGGCGTCGGCAACAGTGCGGCGACGGTGTCGGACGACTGTGAGGCCAGGGCGTCGACGCTGCGGGCCAACTCGCCGATGGTCCGCGTCTCGAACAGCAGGCGTGCGGCGACATCGACGCCGGCGGAGGTGGACAGCCTCGAGGTGACCTGTGTCGCCGACAGCGAGGTGCCGCCGTCGGCGAAGAAATCCGAGTCCGCGTCGAAGCTGTCGGCGGGACGGTCGAGGACCTCCGCCCAGACCGATGCGATGAGCAGTTCGGTCTCCCCCGACAATGCGCGGCGAGCGGTGACCGCACCGGCGGCACCGAAGTCCGGTGCGGGCAGCGATGCGACGTCGATCTTACCGTTGCGGCCGATCGGCAATTCCTCGACCTCGATGAAAGAACCGGGAATCATGGTGCGCGGCAACACATGCGCGAGCCGAGATGCGAGGTCGTCGGTGCGCAGGACGGCATCGGGCTCGCCGACGACCCAGGAGACCAGGACTTTCTCGCCGGCCGCGGTGGCGCGGGCCGCGGTCACCGAGGTCGCGACACCGGGCAGCCGGGACAGGGCCGCATCGATCTCTGCGGGTTCGAGACGGACTCCACGGATCTTGACCTGGTCGTCGGTGCGGCCGTGGATCACGAAGGTCCCGTCGCCGCGGCGATGGACCAGATCTCCGGTCCGGTACATGCGCGTGCCGGACCGACCGGCGACGAAAGCGGCCGCGGTCGTCCGCGGATCGTCGAGATACCCACGTGCCAGGCAGTTCCCGGAGAGGTAGAGCTCTCCGACGGTGTGGTCCGGAACCGGACGCAGCATGGGGTCGAGGACGTGCATGGTCACGCCGTCGAGTGGCCGTCCGATGTGCACGGCGCCGAGGACGGGGTCGGTGTACCGCGCACTGCTCACCGCGACCGTCGCCTCGGTCGGCCCGTATTCGTTGCTGAGGGTGCGGCCGCGGGTCCACTCACGGATCAGACCGGCCCCGAGCGGTTCACCGCCGACCGCGACGTGCCGGACGTGCGGTAGGTCGCCGGGGCGCAGGGTCGCCAGCACCGACGGGGTGGTGAGCAGGACGGTCACACCGGCGTCCTGGACCAGGTCGGCGAGTTCGTCCGCCGCGATGACATCGGGCGGGCACATGACCACCGTCGCACCGGCGATCCGCGGCGGCAGGACGCCCATCAGGTGTGCATCGAAACCCGTTGCGTACGTGTGCATCACACGGTCAGCAGCGCTCAGACGCAGCCGTGAGACGGTGTCACGAGCCCACCCGGCCAGACCGCGATGGGTGACGGCGACGCCTTTCGGCACACCCGTCGTTCCGGAGGTGAAGGTCACGTAGGCGACGTCGTCCGGTGTCACCGCCCGCATACGTTCCGTGTCGGCGAAGGGTGGCACCACCGCGGGCAGCTCGGCGAACAGGTCGTCGAGCGCGACGACCGCGGTGCCGATCCCGGCCGTGTCGATCCCGGAGAGGGTGAGCACCACCGACGGACGGCACCGACCGAGGATCAGGTTCCGACGCTCGACCGGGTCGGCGGGGTCGATGTTGACGAAAGCCGCTCCCGCGCGGGCGATCGCGGCAGTCGCGACCATGCCGAACGCCGATCTCGGGAGCAGTTCGACGACCACGTCGCCCGCGCCGACCCCCTGTTCGACCAGTAGCCGCGCCAGATGTGTGGACAGCCGGTCGAAGTCGGCCTCGGTGATCTCGGCCCCGAATCCCGGTATGCGATGTCGCGAGTCGACGATCGCGATGTCGGACGGGGACGCGGAACCGTACGACGTGAGCAGCGCGTCGAAGGCCTCCGGCTCGAACTCCGGGCGCGTCGCGTCCTCACCGTCCGCGCTCATCAGCGACACGACCGGCTCGTCGGGCGCGAGCACGCCGCGTCGCAACGTCTCGACGACCAGCTCGCACAGGGCCTCCAGTCGGCCCGCGGTCGCGACCGAATCGGTGCAGGACATCGTCAGGTGCAGGGCACCGCCGTGCCGGTACATCGAGACGTCGATGCCGAAGAGCGGGATCCCCAGAACCCCGGCGGCGGCACTGTCGGCCGACCCGGTCGGGAACTCGGCCTCCACCCACTCCACGATCGCGTCCGGCACCGCGCCGAACGACACCTCGAACAACGGGGTTCCGGCGCCGGCACGACCGGGGTCGGCGATCTCGGAGATCTCGGTGAGCGGCAGATCGGCATGGGCGAAGGCACCGAGATCCACCGTCGTCACCCGCGACAGGAGTTCGACGAAGGTGAGTTCCGGGTCGATCGGCGTGTGCAGCGGCACCGCGCGGGCGAACAGCCCCGGCACACCGACAAGACCCGGGTCCAGACGACCCGACAGGGCGGTGCCGATGGTCACCATCCGTGCGCCCGACTGCCTGGCCAGTACCGCGGCGAGTGCCGTGTGGGCCGCGATGAACGGGGTCGACGCCCGGGCGACGGTCAGCGCCTCGAGCGACGCGGTGACGGTCGCGTCGAGATGCGCGTGCGCGCGGTGCACGATCGTCTCCGCCGCCGGCGCAACGGTTTCCGCCTGCAGGTTCACCTCGGGGAGCCGGAGCTGTTCCACCGGCCGGGCGAACGCGTCCCGCCAGAACGCGGTGAGCTCTGCCCGCCTCGACTCGAGCGTCTCGTCCCGCCAGACCGAGTACCGCCGATAGTCCGTTCCGCTCGTCGGCAGCGTCGCACCGGCGAGTGCGGTGTCGAGTTCGCCGGCGAGGATCGCGAAGGACTCACCATCGGCGGCGATGTGGTGGATCACGCCGAGAAGCCAGGTGGCCCCGTCGATCCGGACGATCCGGACCCGCCAGGGAAGCGCGGAGGCGAGGTCGATGGGCGTGGCCATCGACGCGAGGACGGTGGTCGCATCCGGACCGGAGATGTCCGGCCCGGAGATGTCCGACACCGACGGCTCCGACACCGAGGCGTCCCACGCCGACACTTCCGGGGCATCGGGACCGAGTTGCCGTTCGAGGTGATCGAGGACATCGGCGTCGTCCCACCGATGTTGCACCGGGACCCCGCCGCGCATCGGGAATCCGGTGCACAGTGCGTCGTGCCGGGTCACGATCGCGGCCAGTGCACGACGTAGGTCCCCGGGTGTCGCGTCGATCGGCAACGCCAGTGGCAGGAGGTAGCCGGTGAACTCCGGTTCGGTCCGCCACCGCAACCACACGTCCATCTGCTCGGGCGTGAGCGGGAGGTCTCCAGGAATCTCGCGGTCGTCCGACAACAGGGACAACCGCGGCGGGGCGGTCGACGTCCCCGGTGTGGCGAGCCGGGCAGCGAGTTCCGCGACGGTGGGGTACTCGAAGATGTCGGCCACCTCGACGCGGTACCCCATCCCGGCGAGCGTGGCGGCCAGGCGTGCCGCCGAGAGCGACGTACCGCCCGCGGCGAAGAAGTTCGTGTCGGCGCCGAGGTGACCCACGTCCTCCCCGACGACCGCGCGGATCGCCGACGCCACCGTCTCCTCGATCGGGCCGAGTGCCCGTCCGACCGGCGGAGCGGTGTCGCTGATCACCGCGAAGAGCTTGTCTCGGTCGATCTTCCCGGTGCTGGTCATCGGCCAACCGTCGACGATCGCGACCCGGGACGGCACGGCGTGCCCCGGCAATCGGGTGGCGCAGCCGGCCAGGATCGACGCCTCGTCGAGGTCGTCGAGGACGTCGAAGTCGGCGAGGCCGTCCTCGGTCACGAACGCCAGCAACTGTTCGTCGCCTGCGCGACGGCCCGGTCGTACCAGGACGCGCGCATCGCCGATGCCGGGGATCCCACGGAGGGTGGAGACGATCTCGCCGAGTTCCACACGGTGGCCACGGATCTGGACCTGGTCGTCGTTGCGGCCGAGGTAGGCGAGTCGGCCCGGCGCCACCTCACGGACCCGGTCGCCGGTCCGGTACATCCGCCGGCCGGTCCCCGACGGATCCGCGACGAACCGTGTCGCGGTCAGGCCGAGAGCGTTGAGGTAGCCGAGCGCGACCTGCTCGCCGACGAGATACAGCTCGCCGGCCGCGCCGGTCGGCACCGGTCGCAGGCGCCGATCGAGAACCATCCATCCGACGCCGTCGAACGGCGTGCCGATGATGCTGCGCTCGTCGTCGAGGTCGACGTCGGTGGCGGTGAGGACGACGGTCGTCTCGGTGATGCCGTACATGTTGACCAGTCGGGTACCGGGATGTTCGGCGGCCCACGCGCGCAACGTCTTCGGTGCGAGGGTCTCGCCACCGAAGACCACGGCCCGCAGTGACGGCAGTTCCGGCGGGGCGGGAGTTGTTGCCAGGTCGACGATTCCGCTGAACGCGGTCGGGGTCTGCGAGAGGATGGTGATCCCGTGCCGTACGATCGTCTCGGCGAGAGCTCGGGGATCCCGCACGGTCGCACGGTCCACCACGACGACGCTGCCGCCGGAGGCAAGCGCACCGAGGATCTCCCAGACCGAGAAGTCGAACGCGTAGGAGTGCACCCAGGCCCAGACGTCCCGTGAGGAGGCCTCGACGAGATCGAGTCCTGCCCCCAGGAGTGCGGCCACGTTCTGCCGGGTCACCACCACGGCTTTCGGCAGGCCGGTGGAGCCGGAGGTGTGGATGACATAGGCGGCACCCGGCATCGGCTGCGCGCGTTGACGACCCAGACCTTCCGTCACCTCGAGGCGGCTGTCGATGACCGCGGCCGGGGCGGTCCCGGCCAGGATCAGGTCGATCCGCGCCTGCGGGTGATCGGGGTCGATCGGGACGTAGACCGCGTCGGCCAGCAGGGTCGCGACGATCGCCACCACGGTGTCGGCGCGACGATCCATGAGCAGGGCCACGCGATCGCCGGGCCGCACCCCGAACGACACGAGGCGCGTCGCGAGGGCACGAGCCCGGTCGACGAGACCGCGGTAGTCGAGCGTCTCGTCGCCGACGATGACCGCGGTCGCCTCGGGGTGTGTGACGGCGTGGCGCAGGAGCGCCCGAATGGGATCGACACCGACGGGAGCGACGCCGGCGGTCCGGCTGCTGCCCGGCTCGGTGACCGGGCCCGGCGACAGACACTCGGCGACGGTCTGATCCGGCGCCGCGGCGGCCAGGGCCGCGACGGCCTCCACGAACCTGTCGAGCAGTCGCGCGGCCACCGGTACGTCCACGCGGTTCTCGGCGATCGTCAGGGTGACGGACAGCCCGTCCCCGTCGTCGATCAGGGTGAACTCCAACGCGGTTCGGGCGTCGCGGGTACGCAGCGTCGCACCGTCGGTGAACACCGCCGATGCGACGAGATCGGGTGCGGTCGCGTGATACGCGAAGATGACGTCGGACAGTCCGGTCGGCGCGGCGTCGGCCAGCGCGACGGCGGTGCCGAGGTCTCCCCCGACGACCGCGAGCGCATCGGCGACCGAGGTCTCGCGGGCACCGGTCACCCGTACCGGCACCGTCTCGACGAACATGCCGACCGGGCGGAGTTCCTCGCTGGTGAACCGCCCGGACACCGGCATCGACATCACGACGTCGTCGGAGTCGGTGAACTCACCGAGGGTTGCCGAGAGGGCCACGCACAGAAGCGTGTTGACGGTGGTGCCGCACTCTCGCGCTTGCGCGGCGGCGGCATCGGTGACCGCGCGCCCGATCCGCCGACACGTGTGGACCGCCGGTCCGGCGGTGAGTCCGGACCCCGCCGCAGTGCTCGCCGCGGGTTCGGGCAAGGCGAGCCGATCCGGTGCATCCCGCCGGAATCGGGTCCAGAAGACCTCCGCCGCAGGCGTTGACGCGGTCGTCGAGCCGGCGGCTCGCGCATCCAGGACCGCACTGAACGAGACGGCCTCGGTCTCCCAGACGGGTCCTGCGCCGGCGGCACGCGCACGCACCGCGTGGGCGAAATCCTCCAGCACGATGTGCAGCGACCACTCGTCGACGGCGATGTGGTGGGCGACGAGAACCAGTTCGACGGCGTCGCCGGTCTCGTCGAGCACCGCTCGCCAGGGAACCTCGGTCCGCAGGTCGAACGGCGCCGAGACCGCGTGGTCGACGCCGGAGGCGTCCAGGGTCGCGCTGGTGACCGGTGCGGCAGCAGCCGATTCGTCCTGGTCGCGAACCTGCGCGACGGGCTCCCCGTCGACCTCCGGGTACACGGTCCGTAGGGCTTCGTGCCGGGTGGCCACGTCGATCAGCGCCATCCGTACGGCGTCGGCGGAGATCTGTTCGGCGAGCGTGAGCCGCACAGGCAGGTGGTACACGGTCGCATGAGGGTCGGCGCGGTTGAGCAGCCAGATCTCCTGCTGGGCTCGGGTCGGCCGATAGGCGACGACGCCGTCGGTGGACGTCGTCCGCCTCGGGACAGCGGCCTCGATGACCGCGGCGAGCTCGGCAAGTGTCGTCACCGAGGCGAGGTCGCGCATGTTGACCACCACGCGCAGGGTGCTGCCGAGGTGGGTGGCGAGCTGCATGAATCCCAGTGAGGTGGCGCCCAATCGGACGAGCTCGTCGTCCATCGACGGACGCGGTACGCCGAGTACCTCGGTCACCGCTTCGGCCACCGCCACCTCGGTGGCCGTCGACGGCGGACGATACGCCGTCTGCGCCTCGGGTGCGGCCGCGATCGATTCGGCTGCCGCACGCCGGTCGAGGTTTCCGGTCACGTCGGTCGGCAACTCGTCGAGGACGACCACACGACGGGGCCGGGTCGAGGCCGGCACCTCGTCGTCGACGCGTCGCCGGACCGCGGCCCGAACGCGTTGCCGGTCGACCTCGTCGGAATCGCACACGACGCCCACATCGAGGCCGCCCGCCGCCACCACCGAGACCGCGTACCCGACGCCGGCGACCTGCCCGGCCGCCCGGTCGAGCGCGGCGAGGTCGATGCGCACCCCGTCGAGGGTCACCACGTCATATTCGTGATGGTCGATCACCAACGAGCCTGTGCCCGGATCGAAGTGGCCGCGGTCGCCGGTGTGGAGCATTCGTGCTCCCCGCTCCCACGGGCACGCCACGAAGGTGCATGCGGTGTGCACCGGATCTCCGGCGATGACCGTGGCCACCTGCGGGCCGGTCACGTAGACATCACCCGTCACCCCGGCCGGAACCGGACGCAGCGACGGGTCCAAGACGGCGAGTCCGGCACCGGGACGCGGTGTCCCGCTGGGCAAACGGTGGTCGACGGCGGCGTCCCGGGCGATCCGGCGGTTGACCGTCACCGGGCCGAATGCACCGCGCGGACAGTACGGTGCCGATACCTCGCGGCCGAAGGCCAGGCGCACCAGGGCGGCCGGTGCGATGTCCTCCCCCACCACCACGAGCGAGGTCACCGGTCCCTGCACGCTCAGGCGCGGAACATCTCCCGGTGTCGCGATCACGTGCGTGGCGGGCACGGCGTCCGCGCCGGGCACGACGAGCCGCAGACCGTGCGCGGCTGCCGCGATGATCTCGAGATGGGCCGCCGACGACGCCGAGGGGGCGCCGAAGAACAGCCGGCCGTGTTCGAGATCGGTTGCGGCGGCGTCGAACACGCCGGTCGCGATCAGGGCGGCCAGCGCACGTTGGGGCACGGCGAGGGTGGTGAGCTCAGAAGTCGCTCCGGTGATCGCGAGATATGCGGCGATGTCATTCGGTGCGGGCCTGCGGGCCGCCGCCCCGGAAGCCTCGAGCCCACCGAGTTCGGCGAGGGTCAGCACGCGCGGAGCGGACTCGGATGCCGGGGCATCCTCGGACCGCGCGGCGATGACGACCTCGGGACGAGTGGCCTCCGGCAACGACGCGACGGCCGCCCGCGGGGCGAGCGGATCGAGCAGGAGGACCGCGGCACCGCTCACCCCGATCGCCCACCACGCGGTCAGCCGGTCGACGCCCGGCGGCAGCGCAAGGGCCACCGTGGATCCCGGAACCACGCCGACGGTTCGGAGGCGGTCAGCGAGATCCGTTGCGCGCACGTGCAATTGCCCGAAGGTGAGTGGACGGGTACGCGGCTCGTCGAACACCGGCGAATGCGCGTGACGCGCGGCCGCGCTCGCGAGCGCCTCCGGGACGGTCGCCGGCCCGGGTTCGGGGATCGCGCCGCGGACCACCGTCACCGGATTCGCCAGCGGGAGATCGTCGATGCGGGTGTCCGGTGCCTGCAGCAGGGCGTCGGCGAAGGTGCGCAGCATGGCGACGAACTGCCGATGATGCTCGGCCACCTCGGCCTCGTCGTAGCGGTTGGGGTTGGCCTCGACGCCGATCATGAGCACCGAGTCCCGGTCCTCACCGGCGACCGGGACGATGTTGACGGCCAGGTCCTCGGCGGGGCCGACGGTGAGGATGTGAAAGGTGCCGTGCGCCTCCCCACAGGGGAATTCGCGCTGGAAGAGCATCAGGTTGAGCATCGGGCCCGACCGCTCCTGCGCCGCGGCCCGCCGGACCCTGCCGCTGGTCTCGTCGGCGGCGACGTCGGCCCAGATGTCCTCGCCACGATAACGCTGATGCCGCAGTGCACCGAGGAGCGCCGCCTGGCTGCCGGACAACGCTTCGGCGACCGATCCATGCCCCGCGACCCCGGTCCGCAGGGGAACGATGTTGGCCACCGGCAGCGGTGTCGACCGGAGCGCCGCGATGGTGCGGGCGGCGACCGGGAACTGGAAGATCACCTCGTCGCCCTCGGCGGCGGCCCGGCACAGGTAGGCCGAGAACGCGCCGACGATGACATTCGGCAGGATCGTCGAGTTCGCCTCGGCAGCGCGGCGGAGAAGATCCATCGTCTCCGTGTCCAGCGGCGCCGCGACTCGTCGCGAGAGTGCCTCGGGCCGGCCGCGTCGATGCGCGAGCGTCGCGGGGATCCCCACTCCGGCCATGGACTGACGCCAGTACGCGCGGTCGGTGTCGAAGCGACGCGATGCGCGGTACTCGTCGTCGGCACGCGCGGGCAGATCGAGGTCCACCGGTTTGGCGGGCGGAGGTGTGCCGCCGGTGACCGCGGCATGGTAGGCGGCGATGGCCTCGACCATGCGGTCCTTGCCGCCCATGCCGTCCGTGAGCAGGTGGTGACCGCGGTTGTACACGATGAACTTCTGCTCGGCGAGCCGGAACAGGCAGCCGCGGGCCGTGCGATCCACCCGAGGGTCCAGTGGTCGCGCACAGTCCTCGCGCATGATCGCCTCGGCGGCGGCACGCGGGTCGGGACGGTCCCGGAGATCGATCACGTCGGCCCAGTAGTGCAACGACGGGTCGTACACACCCACCAGCCCGTCGTCGGTGTCCTCGAACCTCACCTGGAGGAACTGGGCGCGACGCACCACGTCCCCGGTGACGCGCAGGAAGAGGTCGATGTCGATGGGTCCGTCGATCTCCACGTACTGCGCGACGTTGATCGGCACGTCCATGGCCGTCTGTTGGGCGAACCACAGCGCTCGTTGTGCAGCACTGAGCCGGAATCGTCGCGCGATTCCGACAGTCGGAGTCACCGGCGGCGGGGTCGGGGCGTTCATGGTCGGCCCGTCCGGCGCTCACCAGGTCCGTGGGACCCGGACCTCATGGGGCGTGCCGACCGTCTGATCCCCCCGGCCTGCGAAGCGGCGCCATCACCGAGATCCCGTCTCGACGAATGCGCGAAAACAAATCAGCAAATCCGGACCCCTCGAAGGGGTAACCGAATCGCGAGAAAGACGTGGAGCGAATGGGCGTGATTCCGGGAAACAGCGGCGTCGCGACACAATTCATCGCCAACGGATTCAACATGCCGAAATTCAACACGGTGAAGTTCAACGCCCTGCCTCACCACTCACCATGCGCCGTCCTCGTCACGTCCGACTGCTGTCAACCACACCGGCTCTCCGGGTTCCGTCGGCACCGTCTTCTCCAGCAACCGCCCGACCCCGAGACGTCTTCGCCGATTTCGTTCTCCGGTGGCATCGTCCGAGCTCACGACCACCAGAATGACAACGGTCACACCGGTGTGTCCTGGACGAATGCCGTTCTGCGCCGCGCGGATACCCAAGAGCCTATGGGACGGCTTGACGCCTCACAACTCGGGGGCACCCACATCGAATCGGCCACCGCATGAATACCGCCGAATTCCCCGGTCGACAATCACCGAAAAGATCGAAATGGATTTCGTCATTTTGCGCAATTCACGTTCTCGTATGAACCGCGAAGTGTTGCGAATATCGGGCAGATGCCCGTGGTCCGCGCAGACGACATCGCATGGCCCGGCTCGTCAATGGTCGACCGGAACCGGTCCTCGACTCAGCAGCGCTTCCACAGCCTGGTGCGGAATGCGCTGCTCCCAGCGTTCGGCATTCGCCTCGAAAATCCGTGTGCCCTCTTTTCTCGCCAGATCGACGTCCAGGAGGAATGCACGCGCACGTTCGACGAATTCGTCGGGATCGTCGTAGGCGGTCAGCCCGAAAACCGGTTCGAGTGACCCGATCGCGGCGGTGGTGCCCACGACGGGCAATCCACGGCTGGCGGCGTCGAGCAGTTTCACCCGGACACCGCCGCCGGTCCTGATGGGTGCGACGAGGGCGCGACAGGTACCCAGGAAAGCGTCGAGGTCCTCCACGAATCCGACGTCCCGGACGCCCTCGGGCAACGGCGGTGGTGTCGCGCCCGGCTTGGGAGCGCCGACGATGCACAGCTCGGCATCCGGGATACCGTCCGAGATGCGCGGCCACAGTCGCAGGATCTCCAAGAAGCCTTCCTGATTCGGTGGCCAGTCCCGGGTACCCATGTACACGAGCCGCGGGATCTCGAGGCCGCCACCCGCGCGGGTCGCGGGCGGCAGGGTGAGATCGATCCAGCGAGCACTCGGGCACCCGCGCTTCCGGTAGAACTGTGCTTCCTCGAGGTCGTAGGTGCCGATCGCCGACGCAGCGCGGGCCACCCGGAGCTCATCGGACAGGATGCGCCTCGCCTCCACCGTTCCCGGGAGTCCGCGCGTGAGTCGCCACACCAGTGATTCGGAGTTGACCGTGTTGATCACCAGCTCGCTGCGACCGACCTGTGTCGAGCGCAGATAGGACTCGGCCATGTACGAATGCTCGGCGAGGAAGACGTCGCTGTCGAGATCGTCGACGGTCCGGACAAGGTCGTCGGTGTCGAAACGGACGTGGCAGACACTGCGCCGGGTCCGCAGACTGCTGCCGATGAGCGCCGGGAGCAGTACGGGCGGCTTCGGCACCCGGATCACCCTGCCGTCGGCCGAGATCCGCGGAGCGTCACCGGTGGTGAGATGGTTGGACAGACACACCGCACGCAGGTCGAACGACTCTGCCGCGATGTCGAAGATCACCCTGGCCAGCGCGACGTCGCCGCCGTGGTCGTGTTCGATGTCCTTGGCCATCATGAAGGTCACAGTCGTCATGCGATCACCCCTGTCATGCGGTTTCCTCTTCTCGGGTGACGAGCCTCGCGGGCCGCACCGACCGAACATAGATCGCGAACAGGATCGCGTCGGTCACCACCGATGCGATCGCCGCCCCGACCGCACCGAAAACCGCCAGCGCGCAGACCGATCCGAGCTTCACCGGGACCAGGACGGCGGCCGCGGCGCTGCGCACGACGTCACGACGCTGCACGTAGAGCACCGTCGTCAGCACGTTGTTCATCACGCGCAACCCGACGAACAGCGAGATCACCACCAGCGCCCAGGCGAGCTCATGTGAGTACGGGGTTGCCAGCATCACGAACCCGGACACCATCACGAGCGCCGATGTCGCCGCCGCCATGATCACGACGTGCTTCACCGGCGGCCCCGCCGCCACCGCGCCATCGGCCGCACGCAGCTGCTCGTGATAGGTCCCGGCAAGCGACATCCCGACCTGGCCCGCCGCCCATCCGACCGTGGCGGCGATAGCGAAGTATCCAGCGACATCGGAATCCGTCACCGCCCCCAGCAACAGGATGTCGCCCTGCATGTAGAGCGCATTCGCGAGATGCTCACCGAACAGGATCGCGATGAGGCGCGCCGAGCCGGGGACCCCCGGTCTGGTACGCGGCGCAAACGTCGCGGCATGGAGGGCGATGACGACATACGGTGCGAGATAACAGAAACTCGCCGTCTCGAGGTCGGCCGACGGCGCGAACTGCAGATAGCCGATCGCGAGTGCGATGCTGACGAACTGCCGTGTGGTGTCGAATCGCATCACCCGATCGGGGTGGCCGTCGCGGAGTGCGCGGCTCTTGACCGCATTGAACACGATCTCGCCGCCGGCGACGGACAGTGCGAACCACACCAGATACGGTGCGCCGAGACACAGCGCGCCCACCACCATCAGACCGAGCCCCAACAGGACCCGGGTCACGCGCTCGGCTGCGAAGGCATCCTCCGCCTCGCGGATGGCACGCACCGCGAACGGATTGTCCAGTGGGGCCGCGATGATCGCACCGAGTGCGAAGGCCATCGCGTACTGCCCGTAGGCGCCGATGCCGAGGTGGAAGGTGAGAGCGACGGTCCAGCCGAGACCGGCCGCTCGTCCGCCGTAGGTCCAGCCGGCGGCCGCGAGCGCCTTGACGACGTGGCGTCGGCTGTCGACCGCCGACGCCGCCTCATCGGTGCCGGCCACACCGGTCTCGGCGGCGCCGCTCAGGCCCGGCACAACGCCCTCGCCCAGGTGTCGAGGTAGGTTCTGACGACCTCGTCGGGTTCACGCACCTCGCGCATCTCCTTCAGCGCCTCCCCCATCGCGGACAGCCGATCTCGCGACGTGACGAGTTCCGCCGCGGCCGAGGCCAACGCGTCCACTGTTTCCTCGTGCGTCCGTCCGCCCTCCTCGACGACGAGGACACCTCCCTCGGTCCGGAGCTCGCCGAGCGCACCGTGGCCGGTACACACGACCGGAGTGAGGTGTGCGATCGCGTCGGAGACGACGCTCGATCCGGGGAACGCCTCACCGTAGAGGCTCCGCGTGCCGTAGGGCACGACGAGCGCTCGGACGGAGGAGAAGTACGCGGGAAGATCCGCGTCGTCGACCCCGCCGAGGATCTCGACCCCGTCGAGGCCGGGTAGGGCTTCGGTGCCGCGGCCGGCGATCCGGATCGCGATGTCGTCGGGAAGGACACCCCGAAGCCGTTCGACATGCTCGAAACCCTTTCCGCGATAGACCAACCCGAACAGTCCGACCGCTTTCGGGCGATCCGGTGCGGCAACGACCTCACCGCGGCTCCAGACGGGCATGTGTGCATGCCGCACCGTGGTGTCCGGGTAGGCGCGCAGCAACGACCGCGCCCCGGCGTGGCTCATCGCGAACAGTGTCCGGGCTCCGACCACTCTCCGCTCGATCGCACGCGATAGCGGCCGGAGCGGGAAATGTACTGCGTGGTTGAGGAATCTGCGCCGCTCGAGGAACGCGACACGTCCCGGCCACCACACGAGACCAGGCGGATCGTGCACGGTCGCACTGACCAGGACGCCGCGTCGAATCCGTTCGAGTCCGGCAGTCGGCCAGAAGGATTCGACCGATCCGCCGGAGAACTCACCGTGCACGACGACCGGACGACCATCTGCGGCGTCGATGAGTTCGATGATCTCGCGGCGTCGCGCGCGCAGGTCGGTGACCGTGTCGGTACCCGGCCGCGGGTGCCGGACCTCGTGGAAGTCGGTGAGCCGCCGCCGCAGCATGTCCGCGAACACCTCGGAGTACGCCCCGACCCCGCCCGCGCTCCGCTCGGCGGCGACATAGATGACGCGGGCCCCGTCCAGCCCGTCCAGCCCGGACGTCCCGGGTTGCCCGATCGTCCCCGGCGTCGACTGCCCCGTCATCAGTAGAAGAGCGGCCGGTACTTGGGCCGGTACCGCAACGCCGACTCGGGCCGCCGGGAGATCGTCGTGGCCGGAACACCGCCGACGATGTCGAGGTCGGCGACGTCCTTGCTGACGAGCGCGCAGGCGGCGACCACGGCGCCTCGGCCGATGCTGACCCCGCTGACGATGGTGGCGCGGCTGGCGATCCAGGCGTAGTCGCCGATGTGGACCGGTTCGAGGACGGCCGCGAACTCCGGACTCGCCGGGTCGTGTTTACCGGCGATGATCTGGGTGTCGCTGGCGATCACCACGTTGTCGCCGATGCAGATGCCCGACCGCGCGTCGAACAGCACGCGGAAACCGATGGAGCAGGCCTCCCCGATGCGGATCTGGTCGATGTCGAAGACCTGGCACCCGCGCAGGATCGACGTGTCCTTGCCGATCTTCGCGCCGAACGCACGAAGGAACGCCTGCCGGATGGTGTGCGACGGGAGGTGGGTGACGATGGTGTTGTACAGCAGGATTCCGACCCGGTTCCTGGCCTTCGCGATCGTCGAGATCTCGGTGAAGGTGTACCGCGGATGGAAATCCGCGCGCTGCGGGACGGTCGGACCGGCGGGTCCGGCCGCCGGCGGTGTCGTCATCTCGGTACTCACGTGCGCTCCGCTCCCCTCGTGACCACGGCCTCGGACACGAGGTTCCTGATCTCCTTGATGAATGTCTCCTCGCCGAAATGGGCGACGTGTGCCTTGATCTGTTCGGCATCCCAGTCGCGCGTGGCGATCTCGGCGACGGCGGCCCGGATGCTCATCGGGTCGGGTGCGTCGAAGAACACGCCGTTCACGCCCTCCGCGATGGTGTCGAGGAAGCCGCCCCAGCGCAGTACGGCGCAGGGTTTGCCCCGCATACCGCCCTCGAGTGGCGTGAGACCGTAGTCCTCGTAGCTGGCGGCGATCACGGCGGTGCAGTGCTCGTACAGCCACCCCATCTCGGCGTCGGTCAGGTCGCACAGCATCGTCACGTTGTCGGGCGCGGTCGCGCGCAGGCGGTCCGCCTCGGGTCCGCGGCCCACGACCACCAGGTGCTCGTCGGTACCCCGGAAGGCATCGATCACCGCGTCGACGTTCTTGTACGCCAACAGGCGTGAGATACACAGGTGGTACGGGCGTACCGGTACACCCGCGGGCGCATCTGCCGTCCCGGACGGTGCCGGGGGCGGGATCACCGGAGCCGAGACCACCGTGGAATCGAGACCGTACGTCGCCGCGATGCGGTCGCGGACCGCACTCGATATCGCCAGATAGCGGTCACAGCCCAGTGCGGCGGCGCGGTCCCAGCGACGGAGTGCGGGGCCGAGCATCCTGATCGCGAGTCTCTTGATCGCACTGGATGATTCGCCGAGGTAGACATCGGTCTGGTAAAGCCAGCGAGCAGGCGAATAGCAGTAGACGAGCCGGTAGCCGGTGGTGTCGAAGCCGTGCGCCCAGCCGCTCGAACTCACCACCACGACGTCGGCGTCGATCCGCATCCGCGACGCGGCGAACGGCAACACGGGCAGCGCGGAGCGGTGATCGGTCCGCAGTGCCGCAACACGATTCACGGGTGAGGTGATGATCGTCTTGCCGCGGAACTCGTCGTAGGTCTGATCCGGCTCGTACAACAGCGTGTAGATCGGGGCATCCGGAAATGCCCTGCTGAGGGACAACACGACCCGTTCCGCCCCGCCCCGCTGAGTCAGATAGTCGTGAGCGATGGCCACTCTCGGCACTTTGTCCACGACGATCCCAGCATCCATCATGTGCACCACAGAACCACTTCTCCCCCGACTGATTACGAGTGCACGCACTCGTGCGGACCCCGATGCCCGCTCGAGAAGAATCGTAATGTGGAAACGCCCACTCCGGGCGGCGTGCTCGGTGTATGTGAGCTTGCCAACGCGGAGCGGGCGCGAGATCGTGCCTCCTTCAGGCGGCGGGTCAGGCCGCTCCCAGCACGCCTGCAGCGTATTTCGGGGTCCAGTCGTGTTTGTAGACGGCACCGAAGTTCTGTTCACGATCAGCCGGGTCGGGCCCGTTGTCACGGATGCTGTAGATGAATGTGGGGCCCACGAATCCGGCGGAGACGGCGAAGCTCATGACGTCCGTGATCTGCTTCGCCTGTTCCCATTCCGAGACGGCGTCGGCTGCGGTGCCGGTCGGAGCGCCGAGCTCGGTGAACCAGATCTTCTTCGCACCGTCGCCGCGCGCGATCATCAGGTTGCGTACCGCCGGGACGTCGGTGACGGCGTTCTCCGGATTGGCGTACAGGCCGCCGGGGAACACGTACGGGTGCATCGCAAGGGCGTCGAAGCTGCCCTTGGCACCGGCGTTGTACATGGCCGTGACGAAGTTCGGCGGCGAGTTCCAGCCGCCGGAACGGGCCAGACCTGCGGCGATGACGGTGGAGCCCCACTGCGTCGACTTGATGGCGCTGTAGGCGGCCTTCAACAGGGAGGTGTATCGCGCGGCGTCGACGGTCCACCCGAAGAAGATGGGCAGGTTCGGCTCGTTCCAAATCTGGTAGTTGGTGACCTTGCTGCCGTAGCGGGCGATGAACTTCTTCAGGAAGGCGGCCAGATCGGCGTTCTCGGTGGGCGGGGCGGTGAAGAAGGACCCCACCGGACGCGACCACGGCGGCGACGACACCACATTGGCCAGGACCTTGAGACCGCGGGCCCGTGCGGCGTTGATGATCCGGTCGGGGGTGGACCAGTTGTAGGAGTTCCTGGTCGTCTCGATCGCATTCCAGTCGATCGTCACACGCAGCCAGGTCGCCTTGGTCCGCTTGACCGCGTCCAGCTCACGACCGAGGTCGGAATCGTTAAGCCACAGCAGACCCGCGCCGCCGGCGAAGCCGAATCCGGCCGTGGTGACGGGCACCGCCGCATCGGTGGGGCCGGCCGCACTCCCGGAACCGAACCAGCTCGAGGTGTCGGGAGCCGCTTTCGCCGAACCCGACACGCTCCCGCCGATGACGAGTCCGAGCACCAGAGAGATGCTCACCACAAAGGCGGAGAGGAAGTGGGTTCTCGAAAGGCGGAATTGCCCGGATGATCGTATTGTCATGGCGCAGAGAGTACCGCCAAGTTCGGGGACCCATATGGGTGGCGGATTCCGAACCGGCTGTGTTCGCAGGTTTTACATGCTCTGGTCGGGGAATCAGTGCGTGTTCGAAAGTCGGTGACACGACATCGATGTCGTTCACCTCGCGCTGGGAGAAATTGTCGATGAAATCTGCGTTGATCACCGGTATCACCGGGCAGGACGGCCTCTACCTCGCCGAACTCCTGCATGCGAAGGGTTATCGGGTCGTGGGACTCGTTCGGGGACAGAACAATCCGAAGGCAGCCCGCCTCGCCGAATCACATCCGTACGTCGACATCGTGAGCGGCAATCTGCTCGATCTGTCCAGCCTGATGCGGGCCATGACCTACGCGAATCCGGATGAGGTGTACAACCTCGGCGCGGTCTCCTTCGTCGCCTACTCGTGGCAGAACGCCCGACTCACGAGCGATGTGACCGGTACGGGCGTACTGAACATGCTGGAAGCGGTTCGGCTCCATCAGGATACGACGGGCAAGGACATCCGCTACTACCAGGCGTCCAGCTCCGAGATGTTCGGGAAGGTGCAGGAGGTCCCCCAGCGCGAGTCCACGCTGCTGTGGCCGCGCTCGCCCTACGGCGTGAGCAAGGTCTTCGGCCACTACATGACGATCAACTACCGCGAGTCCTACGGGATGCACGCAAGTTCCGGAATCCTGTTCAACCACGAGTCGCCGCGTCGCGGCCCCGAGTTCGTCACCCGCAAGGTCACCCAGGCGGTCGCCCGCATCGCCCTCGGCATCGACGACTCCATCGCCCTCGGGAACCTCGATGCGCAGCGCGACTGGGGATTCGCCGGTGACTACGTCCGCGCGATGTGGTTGATGCTCCAGCAGGACATCGCCGACGACTACGTCATCTCGACCGGCGAGACCCATTCCATCCGGGAGTTGCTCGACGTCGCGTTCGGGGTCGTGGGCATCGACCGGTGGGATCATCTGGTCCGCATCGATCCCCGCTTCTTCCGTCCCGCCGAGGTCGATCTCCTCATCGGCGACAGCACCAAGGCACGTGAGCTCCTCGGCTGGAAGCCCGAGGTCGGTTTCGCCGAGCTGATCACGATGATGGTCGAGGCCGATCTCGACACCGAGTCGAAGAAGCTGGCCGGCAAGGTCGCATGACCCCGCCACGTGCCCTTGTCACCGGCGCGAACGGGCAGGACGGGCACCTGCTGATCGAGGAATTGGTCACGCTGGGTTGGGATGTCGTCGCCGTCGTACGACCGGGCCGAGCGGTGGGTCGCTCGTCCGGTGGCAATGTGGTAATGAGTCCGGTCGACCTCGCCGACCCGGAATCGACGCGCCGCGTGATCACCGACCACGCACCCGACCACATCTTCCACCTCGGCGCCGTGTCCTCGGTGTCGGAGAGCTGGCACGATCCGCTGACGACCGCCCGGGTGACCGCGATGTCGACCGTCGCGATCCTCGAGGCGGCGTCCGCACTCACCGACCTCGGACACCGTGTCCATGTCGTCAACGCCTCCAGCGCCGAGATCTTCGCGGGATCCACGATCACGCCCCAGGACGAGACCACGCCGATCGCGCCGGCGTCTCCCTACGGGGCGGCGAAAGCGTACGGCCACACCATGGCCGGGGTGGCGAGGTCGAAGGGATTGCAGGTCGCCAACGCCATCCTCTATCCACACGAGTCCCCGCTGCGTTCCACTCGTTTCGTGACCCGGAAGATCACCGCCGGAGTCGCGGCGATCGCGGTCGGCAGCACCGAACCACTCGTCCTGGGCAACCTCGATGCACGCCGGGACTGGGGGTGGGCGGGCGATCATGTGTCCGCGATGATCACCCTCGCCGTGAACCGGGCCAACGACGACTACGTGGTGGCGACCGGCGAATCCCACAGTGTCGGTGAGTTCGTCGCCACCGCCTTCGAGGTGGCCGGGATTCCGGAGTGGGAACACCTCGTGACGACCGATCCGTCGTTCGTCCGGCCGGCGGACGGCGTCGATCTGGTGGGCGATCCACGCAGGATCCGCGATGAGTTCGGCTGGCGGCCCAGGACCGGATTCACCGAGGTGGTCGAGGCCATGGTCCGGCACGACCTCGCCCTCCTCGGCGCGGACCAACCCCGGCGAGCGGCAATCGCATGACCTCGGCCCGCGACACGGTCCCGGGAGATCCCGGTTCCGGATTCCCCGGCGGAGCCCGACGCCTGATGTCGGTGCGTCGCCGGCAGTTCCGCTCACGGTCCTGGGTCCCGAGGTACACGAGAGCCCTCCGGTACACCGATCTGGTCGTGGTGGTCGCGTCGGTGGCACTGGCGCAACGACTCCGGTTCGGTCCCAGCGGTGCCCTCCACTCGGCCGCGGCGGTCCACCTCCCGTCGATCCTGGTGTCCGCGGTCCTGGTCGCCGTCTGGATGGTCGCGATCGCCGCCTTCCAGACCTACGACCGCCGGATCCTGGGATCCGGTCCGCAGGAGTACAGCCGCGTCGTCACCGCATGCTTCGCGGTGTTCGGCGGACTGGCGATCGTCGATCTCCTGGGCGGACTGAACATCGCCCGCGGTTACCTGGCGCTGGCCCTGCCGATGGGAACCATCGGACTGTTGCTGAGCCGGAACATCTTCCGCCGTCTCCTCGCACGGGCACGGGTCTCCGGGCGGCACCGTGAGTCGGTACTGATGGTCGGCGGTGTGGAGTCGGTGCGGCCGACCGTCCGGCGACTGGCGGCCGCCGCCCCACTGGGATACCAGGTCGTCGGCGCGTGCCTACCGCCCGGGCATCGTGGTACGGACACCGACATCGACGTCGACGGGGTGGCGATCCCGGTCCTCGGAGATTTCGACGACGTCCTCGCCGCCGTCGGGGCGTCGGGGGCGACCACCGTTGCGGTCACCTCGGCTGACGCCCTGGGGCATCAGGCGATGCAGGACCTGTCGTGGAATCTGCACGGACTCGACGTCGACATGGTGGTCGCACCAGGTGTCACGGATGTGACCGGTCCCCGGATGATGGTGCGTCCGGTCGCCGGGCTGCCACTGCTGCACATCGATCACCCGCGTTACGAATCGGCCACTCGGTTCCGCAAGGCCGCTCTCGATCGCTGTGGCGCAGCGGTTCTCCTGCTGGCACTGGCACCCGTGTTCCTGGCGGTTGCGGTCGCGGTGGTCGTCGACTCCGGCTTCCCGGTCTTCTATCGGGCCGACCGGGTCGGGCTGGGCAACAGGAACTTCCGCATGTGGAAGTTCCGGTCCATGATCGCCGGCGCCGACCGCATGAGGGACCGGCTCGGCGACCGTGACGACGGCGCGGGCCTGCTGTTCAAGGTCCGCGACGATCCGCGGGTCACCCGGGTCGGCAGGGTGATCCGCGCCTTCAGCCTCGACGAACTCCCCCAGTTGTTCAACGTTCTCACGGGCCAGATGAGCCTCGTGGGTCCGCGTCCGCCGTTGCCCGACGAGGTCGCGAAGTACGACGGTCGCGTCGCACGGCGGATGCTCGTCAAACCCGGGATGACGGGACTGTGGCAGGTGTCCGGGCGCTCGGACCTGTCGTGGGAGGAGTCGGTCCGGCTGGACCTCTCCTATGTGGAGAACTGGACCATCATGCAGGACCTGACCATCTTGTGGCGCACCGCACGAGCAGTCGTCGCGAAGGACGGAGCGTACTGAGCCCCGGGCACCCGCCGCCCGGAACGGTCGCCACTTCGGCCCGGAATTGCGTTCTCCACCCCGCGATTCGGAGACCGAAGTGGCGATCACTCGTTGCGGGAAGGGCCGGCAAGATCCCGATAGGCCTCGAACATCGCGCGTCCCAGCTCGCGCTGTCCGGCAGCGCTGTAATGGATGGTCTCCCCCGGGTTGTGCATGCCCTCCGGCCCCGGTACGTGGGCACATGCCGCGTGCCGGTCGGGTGTGGTCGCGTGGACATCCGCGATACCCGGGTACCGCGGATGTCCCGTGGCGATCTCCTCGGGCACCATCTGGCCGAGGATGAACGGCACCACCCCGAAATGGTCACGGAGACCGCGGATCAACGTGTCGAGCCGGTCCTGATAGACGTCGGGTGGCGTCAGCGGGACATCGCTCTCGCCCTGATGCCAGAGGATCGCCGCGAGTCGTGAACCGGCGCCCGCGGCGGTGAGAGCGTTGCCGATCTGCCGGACGGCGAGGTCGTACAGATTGACGCGCACGGACCGGTTCGCCGGGTCCCAGCTGTACCCGTTCTTCTGATGGAACGACGTGTCGCCGCGAGCCGACGGGACCAGCAGCACTGCCTCACCGGTGTGGTCGGCCAGCAGGGAACCGAACGTCGTCGCGAATCCGGCCCCGGCACCGGGGATCTCGTGGAGCAGCGGGTCCTCGGCCTGCAGTATCCGCCCGCGCCGCCGGCCGCATCCCGGCCACTGGTGGACCCGACGATCCGGCTGGGTGGGAAGCGCATCGACCCCGGCCATTCCGGCACCATGCGCATTCGACTGCCCGAGAACCGCGACCACCGAGTAACGATCGGCCGGTTCGACGGCGGTCCCCGCGGCGAGTAGACGTTTCACCGCGTCTTTCGTGCGGATGATCCGCTGGGCCCTGGCCGGCGCGTCCCCGTGGATTCGCACGTCGGACTCCGAGATCGACTGACCCGTCGTGGGTTCGTGCATGGCGTTCACCTCTCCGCGCAGGTCGACGATGCCGGTTCCCCGGCGAAGCGGGCCGAGATCCACGGCAGCAGTGCGGCCGCGTCCACATCTGGGTGCCCGCGGTCGGCTTGGTAGTCGACGGTCACCGAGTTGCCGGCGGCACAGGCGCGTTCGACGAACCTCGCAGTCCACTCCGCATCGATGAAGGTGTCGCGGCCGCCGTAGAGGACGTACATCGGCACCGGTGTCGGGGCCACCGGTACGGCATATCCGGCGAGGACCTCCGACAACCTGTACGCGGACTCCGGCGTGCCGGGTCCGATGTCGCGCGGCGCCAGCGACTCGGCCGCCTGCGCCCGGCCGGCGACTGCCGGTCCCGTACAGGCGGACAACGTGTCCCACGTCGCCACCGCCGCCCCTCGCCGGTAGTCGTCGAGCCGTACCGCCGGGTCGCGACGTGACCACGCCTCGACGATCCACTGCAGCATGAGCTGCTGGTCACCGGTGATCGTGCCGTTCCGGGACTTCTCGACCACATCGGCGATGTCCGCGGCCGGGACCATCGCGGCCGCACCGAGCATCGTCAGACCTCGGCCGTACTCGGGTGCCGCCATCGCGGCGGCCAGAACGGCTCCGCCACCCTGGGATCCGCCGTAGGCGACCCACTCCTCGGAGGCGTAGGGCACCACCGCCCGCAGCGCCCGGACGGAATCGATCACGTTCATACCCGCGGTCCGGGCGTCGAGATACGGGTGCACTCCCGGACTCCCGAGGCCCTGGTAATCGGGCAGTGCCACCACGAAACCCGCCTTGACGAGCCCGTGTGCGAGTTCGCCGAGACCGTACATCCCGGCGGCGACGGAGGGTGCGCACGGCTCGTCGATGCCGGTGGTGCCGTGCGCGAACGCCACGACCGGCCTCGTCTGACCGGCGTCGGGTTCCGGACCGGTGACCACCAGTCCACTGACGACGGTGGGTTCTCCCGAGTTCGCATCCGTGGACCAATAGGTCACCCGGATCGCGCGGGCGTCGTCGAGACGTGCCGAGATCGGCAGCGAGCCGGTGTATTCGGCCGACACCACCTTCCCGGGGCCCTCGACGATCGCGAACGGCACCGGGCCGTCCGCGGGGTCCCGGACTACGTTGACGAGACGGACACCCGAGATCACCATGACCAGCATGATCGTGTGCGTCACCAGCGCGAGCGGTGCCGCGATGAGGAGGGGATGCCGGCGGACGAAGCCGGTCATCGCCGACGCATCCTCCTGGCCACCACCATGGCGGGCTGCTCGATGTATCGATAGGTGATGCTCGCGAACACGAGGCTGACCGATCCGACGAGCAGGACGTTGACGATGAGACCCGTCACCGAATCACCCTGCAGCAGTCCGAGTCTGCCGATCACGATCATCAGCGGGAAATGCCAGAGGTAGATGCTCAGCGAGATCCGTCCGCTGTAGTCGAGCGGCTTCCAGTCGAGCGCGGTGGCGAGCCTGCCCTCCTGTCCCGCGGCGAGCGGCAGCACGATGATCAGGATGAGCAGCGCCGAGGACAGCGCTGTGAAGGTCGACTGATACGACGAGCCGGCCGCGATCAGCACCAGCATGATCAGCATCGACGGTACGAGCGCCACCGCCGACGCGATACGCAGACGCCGGGCGCCCCGAACCGAGATGTGGCCGGTGCCGACCGCGACGAACGCCGCGACGGCGAGCATGCCGAACGCGAAGTTGTCGGCGGCTGCGAAGAAGCTCCGCAGGATCACGGCGACGGCGTTGGGTCCCCAGTTCTGCTCGGTCACCGCGGTGATGCCCCGGGCCTCGGCGACCCGGCTCGCGACCATCTTGCCGATCGTCCCGACCACGATCAGGATCACCGGTGGTGTCACCACGAGGATCGCGGCATGCGTTCCGAACCGCCGCCGTAGCCACCACATGGCCATCCCGAACAGCGGCAACGACAGGTAGAAGCCGAATTCCAGTGTCAGCGACCACGATGGGCTGATGCCTGTCTGCAGGTACTGCGGGAAGTAGGTCTGCGTCAGGGTCAGGTTGGTCAGGAGCATCACCGGGTCGGTGATCATGCCCGTCCCGGTGTCCTTGCCGGTCTCACTCACGACGAACTCGTTCACGACGAAGCAAGCCTGGAGAACGTAGTTGGTGATGAGGAAGATCAGCAGGTACGCGGGGAACACCCGCAGCAGACGATGCGTCGCGTAGGAGCGGACATCGGGCGGGGACTCGCGGCCGCTCACCAGGCCCTTCACGTACGGGAGGTAGAGCAGGAAGCCGGACAGCGCGAAGAAGAAGATCAGGGCCTGACCCAGCAGCTGGAGTCCGCCACTGGCCATCGTGTCCGGCGAATTCTGCACGGCGACATGGACGATCAACACCGCCCAGCACGCGATTCCCCGCGGGCCGTCGAGGCCACGGATCCGACCGGCGTTCGGTGTCTTCTCGGTTGCGGGGACATCAACGGCGGGGATTCCCCGCCGTTCCAGGTTCTCGGTCATCCGGCTCTCTCGATCTCTGCGCATCGGTTGTAGCTCGGTTCGTCGTCGAATCGGGCGGTCAGCCAGCCCACCACCTGGCGGCCGTCGATGCCGCCGTGGTCGGCCGCGGGTTGGAACTGGGTGTGGACGATGTCGCCGCGTGCGCAACTGCGCCGCACGGCCGCCGCGGTCCACTCCGACCGGATCAGTTCGTCCTTGCCGCCGTAGATCACGATGGTCGGCGCCGCTGCGGGCAGGTCGGGAACAGCGCGTTCGCGCAACAGTTCCCGCAGCTCGGTCACGGCCTCGGGCGATGTCGGTCGGAATTCGTCGGCGCTCAGCGACTCGAGCACCTCGGCTCGCTGTGCCCCACGGGACGCCGAACACTGCGACAACTCATCCCAGGACGCGACGACCTCGGGCCCGACGAACCGGCGCAGGTCCAGCTCCGAGTTCTCGGCGTTCAGTGCCAGCAGCAGCCAGTTGTACAGCCCGTACTGTTCGACGGTCATGGCGCCGGAGGCCGCGAGGTCGGCGAGCCCGGAGACGTCGGCAGCCGGCGACAGCGCGGCGACACCCACGAGATCGAGTTCACTTCCGTACGTCTCGGCCAGCGCGTTGGCGGCCCACGCCGCCTGCCCGCCCTGTGAGCCACCCAGGGCTCCCCACCGGGTCCCGGTCTCCGGCACGAGATATCGGGCCGCCCGGACCGCATCGATCACGTTACGGCCGGAGGTGCGCGCATCGAGGTACGGATGGGTCGGACGCTGCTCGTCCGGATCGCCGAGGCCCTGGTAATCCGGGACGACGACGACGTAGCCCAGCTGGAGCCAGCTCGCGGCGGTGACCGCCAGGTCACCCAGATCGGACTTGAGCGTGACACCGCATTCGCCGAGTACACCGCTCGTGCCGTGCGGCAGGACGATGACCGGCCGGCCGCCTTCCGGCGCCGGACCCTTGGGAGCGAAGAACGCTCCCCACGTCTCGGTCTCCTCGCCGGTCCGGCCGTCGGTCGACACGTACTTGACGCGCAGCGCCAGTTGCGAATTCGCCCGCACCCGGCGGTCGAGCAACGGCATCGTCTCGGCTGCCCGCAACGCGCCGGGTCCAGCTCCGTCGGTGTTGACGCGATACTCGACGCCTCCCGCACCGGTCGTCGGAGTGGCCTGTTCGTCGGCGTCGGATGAACAGCCGGCGACGGCAATCACCGCGGCCACCAGCACCGACGTCATCCTGATGCGCCCGCTCGATCGTCTCCCCATCACGCTCCCCCTCCGATCGCGCCCACGATAGGCGCACCCCGATGTGCGGCGTCTGACGTACGCGGGACCCGCGCCTCCCGCGGATCCGACCGGCGTTCGGTGTCTTCTCGGTTGCGGGGACATCAACGGCGGGGATTCCCCGCCGTTCCAGGTTCTCGGTCATCCGGCTCTCTCGATCTCTGCGCATCGGTTGTAGCTCGGTTCGTCGTCGAATCGGGCGGTCAGCCAGCCCACCACCTGGCGGCCGTCGATGCCGCCGTGGTCGGCCGCGGGTTGGAACTGGGTGTGGACGATGTCGCCGCGTGCGCAACTGCGCCGCACGGCCGCCGCGGTCCACTCCGACCGGATCAGTTCGTCCTTGCCGCCGTAGATCACGATGGTCGGCGCCGCTGCGGGCAGGTCGGGAACAGCGCGTTCGCGCAACAGTTCCCGCAGCTCGGTCACGGCCTCGGGCGATGTCGGTCGGAATTCGTCGGCGCTCAGCGACTCGAGCACCTCGGCTCGCTGTGCCCCACGGGACGCCGAACACTGCGACAACTCATCCCAGGACGCGACGACCTCGGGCCCGACGAACCGGCGCAGGTCCAGCTCCGAGTTCTCGGCGTTCAGTGCCAGCAGCAGCCAGTTGTACAGCCCGTACTGTTCGACGGTCATGGCGCCGGAGGCCGCGAGGTCGGCGAGCCCGGAGACGTCGGCAGCCGGCGACAGCGCGGCGACACCCACGAGATCGAGTTCACTTCCGTACGTCTCGGCCAGCGCGTTGGCGGCCCACGCCGCCTGCCCGCCCTGTGAGCCACCCAGGGCTCCCCACCGGGTCCCGGTCTCCGGCACGAGATATCGGGCCGCCCGGACCGCATCGATCACGTTACGGCCGGAGGTGCGCGCATCGAGGTACGGATGGGTCGGACGCTGCTCGTCCGGATCGCCGAGGCCCTGGTAATCCGGGACGACGACGACGTAGCCCAGCTGGAGCCAGCTCGCGGCGGTGACCGCCAGGTCACCCAGATCGGACTTGAGCGTGACACCGCATTCGCCGAGTACACCGCTCGTGCCGTGCGGCAGGACGATGACCGGCCGGCCGCCTTCCGGCGCCGGACCCTTGGGAGCGAAGAACGCTCCCCACGTCTCGGTCTCCTCGCCGGTCCGGCCGTCGGTCGACACGTACTTGACGCGCAGCGCCAGTTGCGAATTCGCCCGCACCCGGCGGTCGAGCAACGGCATCGTCTCGGCTGCCCGCAACGCGCCGGGTCCAGCTCCGTCGGTGTTGACGCGATACTCGACGCCTCCCGCACCGGTCGTCGGAGTGGCCTGTTCGTCGGCGTCGGATGAACAGCCGGCGACGGCAATCACCGCGGCCACCAGCACCGACGTCATCCTGATGCGCCCGCTCGATCGTCTCCCCATCACGCTCCCCCTCCGATCGCGCCCACGATAGGCGCACCCCGATGTGCGGCGTCTGACGTACGCGGGACCCGCGCCTCCCGCGGATCCACGACCCGGTCGCGCGCGACCTCCACGCCGATCACGAGCACCAGACCCATTAGCAGGCCGAGGAGCACAGCGGTCGTGATCGTGCCCCAGAACTCGGGCAGCACAGGTGCATCCGGCACCGAGGCGACGTCGATCACGTCGATCTCGTGCAGCGGTCCCGCGACCGGGCCGTCGCTCCACTCGAGTTCGGTCACCAGCACCCGGAGGACGTCGACCACCGAATTCGCGAGGTGGGCGGCGGCCTCCGCCGTCGGGCCGGTGGCCACGACGTCGAGGACGGCACTGTCGAGAGGCGAGCCGACGGTCAGCCGCTCGCGGAGACCGTCCGGGGTGACGGCGTCACCGAGCAGCCCGGCGTCGTCCGCACGGGCCACCCGCGACAGCACCTGGTCCGACACCGCGAGCTGCACATACGATGCCGACCGCAGCTGACCGGCGAGGTCGCTGGCGCGTTCGGCGCCGACGCTGGCCGGCCCCGGCGCGATGATCAGTGCGCTCGAGTGCGCCTCATAGGTTTTCGGCATCAGGGCGTACGCACCGACGCCGACGGCAGCGGCCGCGATCACCGTCGCCACGAGCACGACGAGGTTGCGGCGCACGATCGCCAGATAGTCCGCCGGTCGGCGGGTCGACGGTGACCTCATGGGCGGTCCCCGCAGTTCTGCGGCGGCTTCCACCCGGACTCCAGGGACTTCATCCAGGCCACCGATTGTCCGGAGTCGAGCTGGGCATGGGTCTCCCCGATCCGGCGCATGGCCTGGATGGGCGACCCGGCGGCGCAGGACCGGCGGATCGCCCGCTCGGTCCACGGAGCGGCGATGAGTGGGTCCTCGGTGCCGTACATGATGAGCATCGGCGCAGTGGCCCTGCCCACCGGGAGCGATGTGGCGGCGAGGTGGTCGCGGAGTCGTGCCGCCGCCTCCGGGGTGTGCGGTGCGACATCCTCGACGCCGATGGAGTTCAGCACCCGCTGGGTCTGCTGGACGTCGATCGGGATGCAGCGGAGTACCTCGGACCAGTTCTTCCGCAGGAACTCCGAGCGGTAGTCGTCGCGGTCGAACTCGTCGGGCAGCACGCGTGCGAGCGAATCGATCAGGTAGGCCATCATCGGGACCTGATCGGCGGTGAGCGTGCCCTTCTCGGCTCGTTCGACCAGTCCGGTCATGTCCGACACCGGCACCAGGGCCACGGTGCCCAGGAGGTCGAGTCCCCCGCCGTAGGTCGGTGCGAGTTCGCCCGCCGCCCACGACGCCATCCCACCGAGCGAGACGCCGTAGGAGATCCAGGTGTCGCCCAGCCCGGGGAAGACCGCACGGGCGGCACGCACCGCGTCGATCATGTTGTAGCCGTAGGTGCGCGCGTCGAGGAACGGGTGATCGACGTCCCGCATGCCGAGGCCCTCGTAGTCGCTCATCGCGACGGCGAAACCGTTGAGCACCAGTGCTGCGATGATCTCGTCGCTGCCGATCAGGTTGACGTACTCCGAAGGACCGCAGTCGTCGAGGACACCGGTGGTGCCGTGCCCGAAGGCGATCGTCGTCCAGCCACCGGGCGGCGGTTCGCCCTTCGGGGTCACGACGATCCCCGAGACCACCGTCGGCGACCGGTCGAGACCCGACGTCGACCGGTACTCGACCCGTTTGACGATCGCACCGAGTTCGGTGATCACCGGAATCGGTCCGCGGGGCGGGTCCTCGACCTCGAGCACCGCTCCGGGTCGCCCGGTGTCGGCGGCACCCCGGACGACCGGTTCCGGGTAGGGAGTGACCAGGTCGGGCGGTGGCTGGAGAACGAGCGGGACCGCCGGGTCCGATTCGGGCCCATCGGTGAACACTGTTGTGCCACAGCCACTCATCACGAGCACCGTCGCCATCAGGGAGGCGGCGAACCGCCCGCGGGTCGACGCCCGCGTCAACGACCCCGCCCGTCCGACGGGACACCGGCCGCCGCGGCCGGGCCGGAACCGTTGGGTGAGGAGTGGCCGATCGTGGCGCGGATCGTCCCGGTCGCGCTGTCCGGAGCGGACTCGATGTTCTCGTCGGGGACAGTATCGTCGGCGTACACCGCGTCGTCGACCGGTTGCTCGTCGGCACCGGACTCCGTGACGGACGAATCCGGCGACGACATCGGCCCCCGCTTGCCGCCGACGAGTACCGTACCGATCACCGATCCGACGAGCTCGATGGCGGCGACACTGTCGCTCAGCGCCTTTCGGGTCGCCGTGCCGCTTCGCACCACCACGACCATCGCGTCGGCAAGAGCCGAGTACACGATCGAATCCGACGACGTACCCCGCTGGGTCGATCCCGGCTTCTCCGGCCTCATGGGCGGGCAGGCGATGACGATGTAGTCGAAGCGCTCGCGCTGTTCGTCGAGCACCGATCCCATGACCGGACTGCTCACGAGGGCACCGGATTCCGGCGGCACCGGGCCGGCGGGGAGGATGGTGAGCGCACCGTGGCGGACGTACGGGTCGACGCTGCCGGCACTCCCGGTCAGCACGGTGGACAGTCCGTGATCCGCGGAGATCTCGACACCCGCGGTCAGGCCACCGCCGGACAGGTCGCCGTCGACGAGCAGGACGGTGTTCCCCGTGGCGGCCACGGTCGAGGCGAAGCGGGCGGCGATGTCGGCTGCCCGGGCCTCAGGCCCGACGCCGGTGAATCCGATCACCCGCGGTGCCCGGTCCTGCTCGTTGCGCCGTCCACCGAGGAAGCGGATCAGATTGTGCAGTCCGCGAAGGGCATCCGCGTCGGGATCGACGGACTCGCCGCCACCGATCGCCTCGACTGACACCGGGTGGGGCGACAGCACCGCGAGTACGGGATGGTGGGTCGAATCGACGGCGGTGGCCTCGTCGACGACGGTTCCGCGACGCCGCCACCCGAGCAGCAGCGCGACCACGACACCGACGACGAGTCCGGCGCCGACACCGATCCCGGTCCAGAGCATCCAGGGCGCCCCGGCGGGTGCCGGCAGACCCGGTTCGTCGTAGAGGACCGCGGAGGCCGCCGAGGTCCCGCCGCGTCGTGACGTCTCGAGTTCCTGCACGACCTCGACGGTCTGCTGGGCGACGGCGGACGCATACGACTGGGCCCGTTGCGGACTCGGTCCCGATACCGAGATGGTGAGGATGACGGTGTCCTCGACGGGTAGCGCCGTCGTCTGCGATTGCAGGTCAGCGGGGCCGATGGCCCCCTCCAGCGCCTGGGAGGCGCGGGTGGCCACCTGCTCACTGGTCGCGATCTGGGCATACGAGTTGACGCGCCCCTCGGCGAAGAGGTTGTTCTGGTACGACTCGCCCACCGAGGTGCCGCCCTCGGCGGTGACGAAGAGGCGGGCCGTCGACACGTAGTCGACGGACGTGAAGTACATGCCGTAGCCGAATCCGACCAGTCCGCCGACGAGAACGCTCGCCACGACGGCCCACCAATAGCGGACCGCGGTGCGGACATATTCGTTGAATGGCACGAGACCTGCTCCTTCCGGCGATGGCGGAGCAAGACCGAGGGATCGAGTGATCAACCGTGGAAATGTCTGTGAAACATTTCCACGGCGGATTGTTCGAAACCTGGTGCCTTTCCCCGACGCGCCAACTCTAACCACTGTCGGCCGGTCGCGCGCTTCGAGAGCTGTGATCTCTGACTCGTCGTGGCCCACTTACGTTTCGGTCGAGATCTCACCCGATGCCCACCGCCGGATCGTGTCATGATGCCCCGGTGGGGATTGTTCGTTCACTTGCGATCGTGACCGCGGTGGCGGTCGGCACCTTCGGCTGCCTCCTCGCCGGCGAGTCCGTCGTCACCGCGGCCTTTCTGGGAATCGCGTTGATCGCGGGAGCATATGTGGGACTGCAACATCCGACGTGGTTGTGGTGGGCACTCGCCGTCGTCGTCGCCGTGCTTCCCGCCGGGTACGTCCCCGGTACGCCCGTGCCATTGATCTTCACCCTCACCATGGCCGTGCTGCTCGCCACCGTTCTCCACCCCCGCGACACGGTGAGCTGTACGCCGCTCGAGTACGCACTCATCGCCTTCGTCGGCGTCGCCGGCCTGTCGGTGGTGGCCACCCTGCACAAGGTCGACGACATCGTCGAGTACGCGAAGTGGTCGGGTGCGATCCTCCTCGTCGTCGCGCTGTTGCGGCTGCGCGCCGATCAACTGAGGACCTTCGGCAGGGTCTTCGTCGTGGCATCGGTCGTGTCGGCGGCGACGGGCCTCGCAATGCTGACGAGCGACAAGTCCGCACGGACCTTCGATCTGCTGTCCCCCTTCGGATATGACGCGTCGTCGGCGGGCCGGTTCGTCTTCGACGGCGCCTCGGTGACGGCTCGGTTGTCGGGCACCTACATCGACCCGAACGCCGCGGGCATCGGCTTCCTGGCGGCCCTGATGATCAGCCTGCTGGTCTTCGAGGGCCGCCGGCGCTGGGTTCTCGCGCTGCTCCTGTTCGCGGCCGTCGCGATGACCCTGAGTCGCGCGGCGATCTTCTCCGTCGTCCTGGCGCTCCTCCTGATGCTCGCCTTCCACACCATGTCGACCCGCGGACGCACCGCGATCATCGGGACACTCGCGGGCGGGATGGCCCTGCTGTCGGCGATCCCCGCGTCGCGGCGCCGGATCTTCTCGTCCTTCGGCGAGAGCGACACCGGGTCGACCGCACGCACCGACGCGCTGCGCGAGTTCCCCGAGAAGATGAGCGGGCACTGGTTGTTCGGACACGGTTGGGGCATCGCCGAATTCAAGGATCCGGAGAAGGCGTTCACCATCAACTACGTGGCCAACGCGCCGCTGCTGTCGGTCTATCGCGGTGGACTCCTCGTCGGAATCGTGTTCACCGCGATCATGATCTACGCCTGCTACCTCGCCTACCGCTGCCTGCGGTCCTCCCGGTCCGAGATCGCCCTGTACGGCGGTTGCTTCATCGCTTTCTTCGTCCTGGGTATGCAGCTCGACTTCAGCACCGTGTCCATCCCGGTCTCGGTGACCGACCTGTCGCTGATGCTGGTGTTCCTCATCGTGGCGCTACGGAGTTCCGGAGCCGACGACCTCGTCCGGCACACCCGGCCGGCCGAACATCCCGCGCCGCTCTCCGTCAGGACGCGTGTGTCACGGTGAGACGTGTTGTCCGACTACTGTTCTGCATCTTCCTCGTCGTCACGGTCGTCGGCGGCACCGTCGGCTACCAGCTGTTCACGCGGACCCACGATGATCCGCTGCGCGAGGTCGACGCCATCGTCGTACTGGGCGGCGAACACGACGGACGCGAGGACTACGGAATCGAGTTGGCACGCAGGGGTTATGCCGACCACGTGCTGATCTCCGACCCGTATCGTCCCTACACCGAGCAGGATTCGATGATGCCGCGCGTGTGCTCGGCGAGCACCCCGGACATCACCGTCACCTGCTTCGAACCCCATCCCTCCACGACCCGCGGCGAGGCGATGTTCGTCCAGGAGATGGCACGTCGCCACGACTGGCGCGAGGTCATCGTCGTCAGCTGGAGCTATCACCTGGTGCGGGCCCGGTTCATCTTCGGCCAGTGCTTCGACGGCGACGTCGTCATGCACGCGGTACCACGTGACTACAGCCCCAACCCCGTGCTCTGGGGTGCGGTGTACGCATACCAGTACGGCGGCCTCGGAAAGGCCGCCGTACTCGGGTGTGACTGAGTCCCTCGAGGGAACCTGCGATCAGCCGTTGAAGATGTCGCGCAACGCCTCCACCTCGGCGACCCGCTCGGCGTGGGTCGGCGCGGTCGGCGAGGCGAGGATGCAGGTGACGCCCGCCTCGCGGAACGCGGCCACGCGCTCGGCGACCTGGGCCCTGGACCCGATGAGCGACATGGCGCTCACCAGGTCGTCGGGGACCGCCGCGGCCGCCTCGACCTTCTTGCCGTCGAGGTAGAGGTCCTGGATGAGCTTCGCCTCGTCGGCATAGCCGTACCGGATGGCGAGCTGGTTGTAGAAGTTCTTGTCCCGCGCGCCCATGCCGCCGATGTACAGCGCGGCGTGATGGCGGACGAGTTCCCTCGAGTTGTTGATCTGCTCCGGATCGTCGGAGATCCGGGCGGTGGCCTGGACGACGATGCCGAGGTCGCCCAGAGACGGGTCGCGCTTGGCCCTGCCGGCGGCGAGCGACTCACCGAACGCGGCGTCGATGTGCTCCGGGTGGAACAGGATCGGCTGCAGCTCGTCGAACATCTCCGCGGCCAACTCGATGTTCTTGGGGCCGATGGCGGCCAGCAGGAGCGGGATGTTGTCGCGGACGGGATGGTTGATGATCTTGAGCGACTTGCCGAGACCGGAACCGCCGTGCTCCTCGTCGAGCGGAAGCGTGTAGTGCTTGCCCTGGTAATCGAGCTTCTCGCGACGCCAGACCATGCGGCAGATCTCTGCGTGCTCGCGGGCCCGGCCCAGCGGGTAGTCGTACTTCACGCCGTGGAAGCCCTCGATGACCTGCGGTCCGGAGGCGCCGATACCGAGTACCGCACGGCCGCCACTGATGTAGTCGAGACCGGCCGCGGTCATCGCGAGATTGGTGGGGGTGCGCGAGTACATCGGCAGGATCGCGGTCTGCAGTTCCATCGTCTCGGTCTTCGCGGCGATGTAACCGAGCTGGGAGACGGCGTCGAAGCTGTAGGCCTCCGGGACCGCGATGCGTTCCACGCCCGCGGCCTCGAAGTCGGCGAGGTTGTTGATGGTCTCGCGGAAGGCGCCTGCGTAGTTGATCGGCATGCCCAGCTTCATCGATGTCATGGCGTCGGATTCTTCCACAGCAACCACCCGTTGGACCATGATCAGCCGAACGTTCCATCGCTCCCCGGAGCGATACCCACCACACCTGCACTGAAGTGCGGTGACCTAGCCCGACACACCGACGACACAGCGAATACCGGCCGAACCGCGCCGGAACATTTAGGAAATTCGGAGCCCAGCCCTCATCATGAAAACCATGAGCGGCGAGATGCTGATGCTGGTGCTCTTGGTGATCACGGCCCTCGGCTTCGATTTCACCAATGGCTTCCATGACACCGGCAACGCCATGGCAACCTCGATCGCCACCGGTGCACTGAAACCGAAAGTCGCCGTCGGGCTCTCCGCGATCCTCAATCTCGTCGGCGCGTTCCTCTCGGTCGAGGTCGCCGCCACCATCACCAAAGACGTCCTGAACATCCAGCAGACCTCCGGAGCCGACGCCGGCGAGATCGTGACCGGCCTCACTCCCGCGACCGCGCTGTTGATCATCTTCGCCGGACTCATCGGCGGCATCCTCTGGAACCTCTTCACCTGGCTCTTCGGCCTCCCGTCGAGTTCCTCGCACGCGCTGTTCGGCGGGCTCATCGGTTCCGGGATCGCGGCCATCGGCCTCTCGGGCGTGAACTGGCACGGTGTGTTCGGCAAGATCATCGTGCCCGCGCTGCTGGCCCCGGTGATCGCCTGTGTCGTCGCCGCGTGCGGGACCTGGCTCGTCTTCACCATCACGCGTCGTCTCGCGGAGAGCCGCAAGGAACAGGGCTTCCGGTACGGCCAGATCGCCAGCGCCTCACTGGTCTCCCTCGCCCACGGCACCGGAGACGCACAAAAGACCATGGGTGTGATCGCGATGGCGCTGATCGTCACCGGACACCTCGACGCCTCGACCGTGAGTCACGGCCTGCCGCTCTGGGTCGTGGCGAGTTGCGCCGCCGCCATCGCGATCGGAACCTACCTCGGTGGCTGGCGCATCATCCGGACCCTCGGAAAAGGCCTGGTGGAGATCAGCTCCCCGCAGGGCATGGCCGCCGAGGCCTCGTCGGCCGCGATCATCCTGACCTCCAGCGCGGCCGGGATGGCGCTGTCCACCACACAGGTGGCCACCGGTTCGATCCTCGGCTCCGGTATCGGCAAGCGCGGTGCGCAGGTCCGCTGGAGCGTCGCCGGCCGGATGGCCGTGGCGTGGCTCACCACCCTGCCGGCGGCGGGGCTCGTCGGCGCGGCGTCGTTCTACATCGCTCACCTGCTCGGCGACGTGGCGGGAGCGGTGGCGATCTTCGGTCTGCTCATCGCCGGCTCGGCCTACATGTACTGGCGCGCCCAGCAGAACAAGGTCGACGCCGGCAACGTCAACGACGACTGGGACGAGACCACCGGATCGGTGCTGCCCGCGGACCTGTCGACCGATCCCGGAACCACCCCCGACACCCCTGCGCGCTCGGCCTGACCGCCGGCATCACAACGACCACGCGCGAACACACGAAAGGACCCAGCGGAGATGGACATCGTCGAGGCGATCGGCAAGGTGCTGATCATCGGCCTGCTCTTCGGCGCCGGTCTGCCCGCACTGTTCGCGGTCGGCCTGCGATGTCACGAGCAGGGTTCCGACGAGGTCGTCGACGGCTCGCTCGTCAGGGGCAGGCCGGCGTTGCGCGTGCTCAGCTACCCGATCTTCGCCGTCGTCCTACTGGTCATCCTCACCGCACTGTTGTGGATCACCCGTCAGACCATCTACTTCCACACCGGAATCAAGCTCTTCCCATTTGGTTACAAGTGATGCCCACCTGGGTAAACGGTGACCACAGATGTGCACGAGCCGGAGACGCGATCAACCATGAGCACTGAGATCCCCCTCTTCGAATCCGTGATCAACTGGATTCGCAAGGGCTATCCCCAAGGTGTCTCGCGCACCGACTTCCCGCCGCTGATGGCGCTCCTCACGCGTGTTCTGACCGATGAGGAGGTCACCGCGGTGGCGTTCCGGCTCGTCAAGGAGTACGGACCCCGGGAGCCGGTGACCGAGCAGCAGATCAGCGACGCCATCACCCGGGTCACCAACGAACCGCCGACCCCGGAGGAGATCAACCAGGTCGCGGGGCGTCTGGCCGCGTTCGGCTGGCCGTTGGTGTCCAGCCGAACGTGAACCCGGCGACCCGCACGCGCCGAGGACTGCCGGGGTCCGGGCCGAAACCTACAATCGCGCTGAGTGCCCGCGCTCGCGTCGCCGCATCGAGAGGACCCAGCGGCATCGCCGCATCGAGAGGACACAGCCGAGTCCCGTCGGAGGAAAGGGGGTGACGAGCGTGGACCACCCACAGTTGCTCTACCGCATCATCGAATGGCTGCGTGCCGGTTACCCCGACGGTGTGCCGCAAGGCGACTACATCCCCCTCGTCGCTCTCCTGCGGCGTCAGCTCAGCGAGGACGAGGTGCAGGAAGTGTCGTCGCGGCTGGTCCGGCAGTCGCCGCCGCCCGAGCCGATCTCCAGGATCGACGCCGCGGTCGCGATCACGAAGGTCACCCACGAACTCGCGCACGAGGACGACATCGCCCGCGTCCGCCGTCACCTGGAGTCGTCCGGTTGGCCGTTCGACGGACCCGACGCGGACAGCACCGACCCGAACCGGAACCTGTCCTGAAAACCCTTCGTACTCTTCATCTTCCCGCTCGACCAGAGGTCGTCGCCCGGCGCGATGAGCTGCTCGCCGTGCTCGACGGTTCGACCGCGATCGTGCCCACCTCCGACGACGCCCGGGAGACAGCGCTTCTCCGGGCCGCCCTCGCCGTCGGTGAGCCGATCGCCGACGAGGTCTCGCTGGTGGTCTCCACCTCGGGTTCGACCGGTGTCCCCAAGGGGGCGCAGCACACCCCGGCGACGCTGTCCGCATCGGCGCGGGCGACCGCGGATCGCCTCGGTGGCCCGGGCAACTGGCTCCTCGCCCTCGCCCCGCATCACATCGCGGGGCTGCAGGTCCTGTTGCGCGCCTTCGCCTCCGGATTCACACCCACCGTGCTCGACCTGACCGCGGGCTTCGACGCCGAGGGTTTCGCCGATGCTCTGGACCGGCTCGACGGGCCGCGCCGCTACACGTCACTCGTGCCGACGCAGCTGATCAAGGTCCTCGACTCGCCGCGTGCCACCGCCGCGCTCCGCTCCGCCGACGGGTTGCTCGTCGGCGGCGCGGCGACCCCCGCTCCCCTGTTGCGCCGCGCCGTCGACGCGGGACTCCCCATCGTCCGCACCTACGGGATGAGTGAGACCGCCGGTGGTTGCGTCTACGACGGTGTTCCGCTCGACGGCGTGGTGATCCGCATCGATGAGCCGTCGCCGGACGGTGTGGGGCGCGTCGTCCTCGGTGGTCCGATGGTGGCGCACGGCTACCGCAACCTGCCGGATCATCCCGCTTTCGCCGAGGCCGGCTGGTTCCGCACCGATGACCTCGGACGCCTCGACGACGGTGTCCTGTCGATCGTCGGGCGTGCCGACGAGGCGATCCTCACCGGCGGACTCACCGTGGTGCCGCAGGTCGTCGAGGCGGTGATCGCCGAGGACCCGACGGTCGCCGAATGCGTGGTCGTCGGACTCCCCGACGACCGTCTCGGCGAGAAGGTCGTCGCGGTGGTCGTCGCACGACGCGGAGATCCGGTCGACGTCAACCGGATTCGCGGGTCGGTCGCCGAGCGACTCGGCCGGTACGCGGCGCCGCGGGAGGTCATCGAGGTCGACGAGCTGCCGCTGCGCGGACCGGGCAAACCCGACCGGCGCGCGCTACGGCGTCGTTTCTCGCCGTAGGTGTCGCGTATGGTGGCGGGCTGCAACACGATTCGCGACATCTGCAGTCAGGCCGCGACGCTCAGCGCCTGACGGATCGACGACGCGACGTGGTCGGCCCGTTCCGTCAGATCGGCCCAGGTGAAGTTGAGAACGGTCCAGCCGGCCGCGATCAGGGCATTCCGGCGGGTCCGGTCACGCTGGAACGTGCCGGCGTCGCGATGGAATGCGAAACCGTCGATCTCCACCGCCAGCATGTGGGCGACGAACGCGAGATCGATCTCGTACCCACAACTGGGATGGTTCGCGACCCAACCATCGATCCCCGCCGCGTCGAGGATCGCCACCGCGAATCTTTCTGCAGCCGACCGCGCCCCGGACTCCAGCAGTGCCACCATCGGGCCCATCTCGGCCGCTCCGACACAGCGGTGTCGACGCCCGCAGGCCTCCTCCAGACGTTCGACGGTGATCCGACGCTGTTGCAGCGCCGAGTCGATGACCTCGGCACCGAGTTCGACGGCCCCTTCGAGCGCCGACAGCGCGACCCCGGTGACCCGCAGGTCACGGCGGATGAGGACATCCGCGTCGTCGAGGGACCGGTTGAGAATCCGCACTCCCTTCACCGGCGGACCGTGCCGCCCGCGGGGAGCGGTGACGGTGATCGTCCCGGGCCGGTCGTCGACGATGCCGTGCCACCAGGCTGCCGCCGATCCCGACAGGATCGCGGAGGGACCTACCGACAGCGTCGCGATCCGTGTGGTGGTCCGATCGGTGACGGATGGTCCGCGAGCCGATACAGCCGAGGCCCCACACGCACCCAATCGCCGATGGCCACCCGGCGGTGCACCGCCGAGCGATCCAATCCGTGCTCACGTGCTTCGGCAGCGGTGACAACACCGTCGTGTTCGAGGGCGACGGCCCGCAGTTTCGGTGGAGTCTGCACCCTCTTCAGACGTATCCGCGGGTCGATGCGGTTCCGGCCGCGTGCGGCCGAATCCAGATGTCGCGTGTCGTGGCGGACGGTGCAACGATCCGCGACACCTGGCGGCGGACATCCGGGGTCGTGGCAGGATCGATCCGTGGCAACCGCATCGCAGTGGATTCAGGGCGCACGCCCCCGGACTCTCCCCAACGCCGTGGCCCCGGTGGTCGCCGGTGTCGGAGCGGCGCTGCACGGCACCTCGGGGTGGGGCGGGATCTCGTGGTGGAAGGCCGTACTCGCGCTGGTCGTGGCGGTGGCGTTCATCATCGGCGTCAATTTCGCGAACGACTACTCCGACGGCGTGCGCGGCACCGACGACGACCGTGTCGGTCCGTTGCGCCTCGTCGGCGCGGGTCTGGCGTCACCGGGTTCGGTGAAGGCGGCGGCGTTCATCTGCTTCGGTATCGGCGCGGTGTGCGGTCTCGTGCTGGCGATCGCGACGGCCTGGTGGCTGGTCGTGGTGGGCGCGGTCTGCATCGCGGGTGCCTGGTTCTACACCGGCGGCAAACGACCCTACGGTTACGCCGGCTGGGGCGAGGTCGCGGTGTTCGTGTTCTTCGGCCTGGTCGCGGTCCTCGGAACGCAGTTCGTGACGTCGGACCGGGTCGACCTCGTCGGCCTGGCCTGCGCAGTGGGCGTCGGCGCGGTCTCCAGCAGCGTGCTGGTCGTCAACAACCTGCGCGACATCCCCACCGACACCGAGAGCGGCAAGATCACCCTCGCCGTCCGACTCGGCGACGCCCGCACCCGAACCCTGTTCGCCGTACTGCTGCTGACCCCGCTCATGATGAGCGCGGCGCTGGCCTTCGCGACCCCGTGGGCGCTCGTCGGACTGCTGACGTTCCCGCTGCTGTGGCAGGCGTACAAGCCGGTCCGCACCGGCGCACAGGGCCCGGGACTCATCCCGTCGATCGGGACCACCGGCAAGGCGATGCTCGGCTGGGCCGTCGTCACCGCGGTGGCGTTGGCGCTGACCTGACGATCCTCGCGACAGGGCCCGCCCCCGAATTCTGTTCTCAGAGGCGGGCTTTGTCGTCATGGTGTTTCGTGTCCGGGGCTCAGACCTCGGCGTCGACCTCGGGCAGGCTCGCCCACACGGCGGCCTTGAGTTCGTCTGCGGTGGTAGCCGATTCGATCAGCGCCCGCGACGCGTCGTCGGCGGTGTCGATGATGCCGAGCAGCAGGTACTCGCCGCGGAGGTGACGGTCTCCGCGTTCGCGGGCGATCTCGACCGCCCGGGAGAACACCGCGCGGGTTTCCGAGGCGAACCGCGGGCGGCTACCCCGTCCGCGCGGTCCGCGGCGTCCACGACCGGGCTCCCAGGGGCCCTCGTCACCGGCGAACGGTCCGCCGGTTCCGAACGGACCCGGACCGAAGCCGCCGGGTCCGAATCCACCCGGACCCTCGGGTCCGAAACCACCGAAACCTTCTGGGCCGAAACCTTCTGGGCCGCAATCGGGGCGGGGTCCTCGAGCACGGTGCGGACCATGACCATGACCGTGTCCGTGCCGGCGGCCGTGTCCTCGGCCCCGTCCACGACCTCCGTCGGGACGCCCCTTGCGACCGGCGCTGCGTCCGGGGCGGTCACCCCAGCCCTCGGACACGTCCTCACCGAAGCGTCCGCGGACCGCCTCGCGTACCTTGTCGAGGTCGATCCCGATGCTGCGCAGGGCTTCTCGGTCTTCCTCATACCGTTGACGGGCCGACTCCTCGTCGGCGTCCGTCGCGTCGGCCCCGTCGGCGTGCTCGTCGTGATACTTGCGCACCACCTCCCGCGCCGATGCCAGGGTGAGTCCCTGATCGGCCAGGATGGTGAACAGCGGACTCCGGGCATTGCAGAGCATGCCCAGCATCAGATGGTCGTTGCCCAGCCGCCGATGTCCGAGGTCGGCGGCCTCCTGCGTGGCGAAAGCCAGCAGCATCTTGTCGTCACGAGTGATTCGTTCGAACATTGTTCTCTCCTTCAGGCCCGTTCTCGCGGACCTCACGTTGCGAGTGCTTCTGATGCACGGCCTGCCGGCTGATCTGCAGTACTTCTGCGATCGACTGCCAGCTCCAGCCGTTGGCGCGAGCATTGGCGACCTGCACTTCTTCGAGCCGGTCGGCCAGTGTGCGCAGGGCCCGCACCGCCGCCAGGCCCTTCGCCGGGTCGCTGCTCGCGGCATCTCCTGCGAGGTCAGCGCCCTGGGCGCGGTCCGGCGTCTCGGTCTTCTGGTCGTCGTGCATGGTGTCAGGTTATGTTGACATCTGCTATTCGTCAAGAATTGTTGACGCGATGCGGGTGTCACCCCCCCCCGAAACATTGAGGCAGTTTGATCCGCCTGCCGGATCAAACTGCCTCGAGAAATCGGGAGGGGTACCGCCGCTACTCGTTCAGAATCGACTCGCTGATGTTCATCCGCGCCGCACGCACTGCCGGCAGGAACGCACCCACCAGGCACAACACCACCGCGATCCCGACGAACAACGCCGCCGACGGACGCGGCGAGTAGATCACGGTCAACGATGTTGTCACGCTGAGGATTCGGTCGCTCAGCAGGTGCATCATCGCACCGAGGATCACGCCGACCAGCGCGCCCACCACCGCGACCGCGGCGGCCTCGGCGAGCACCATGCGTGAGATGAACTTCCGGGATGCACCCATCGCGCGCAGCACCCCGAGTTCACGACGACGCTCGATCACCGACAGCAGCAGCGTGTTCAGCAACGCGATGGCCGCGGCACCGGCCACGATCCACTGGATGGCCACCGTGAACGAACCCGCCTGCTGGACCGTCGCCTGGGTCGCGGCGAGCGCCTCGGCACCGGTGTAGACGCTGATCGGTTTGTTGCCGGTCGTCGGCACATCGGCGACGAGCGCCTCGAGGGACTTCTGCACCTGCTCCGGATCGGCGTCGGGTGCGGTGATCACCTGCAGATACGTGTCGCCTTCGCGACCGAACCACTCCCCGAGCTGTCGCTGCGACAGGGCGGCCACCCCGGAGTCCACGGACACGTAGTCGACGGTGTCGCGGACGACCACGTCATGCGGCCCGGTCGGCGTCGCCAGCGTCACGGTGTCACCGGTACCGACATCGAGCACGCGCGCAAGCACATTCGACAACAGGATGCCGTCACCGGCGAGCACCTGCGCCACCGCCTCCGGCGTCGCCTTCCGCATGAACGGCGCCCGCGACCCGGGCTCCAGCCCCTGCACATTCGCGCGACTCTCGCCGATGTTGACCGCCGCCCACTGGCCACCGACGACCTCGGTGACGCCCGGCACTTTCGCGACCTCGCCGCGGATCGACGGAGGCAAGATCGGGCCGAGCGGCAGACTCGCCGCCGACGAGGACGAGACGTAGAAGTCCGGATCTCCCAGGCCTTCCAGCGATTTCGACATCGACGACACGAGGTTGTCCAGCGCGCCGGATATTCCCATACCCACCGCGATCGCCACCGCGACCGTCATCAGCGTCGCCCACGCACGACGCGGCGCGCGTTCGGTGTTCACCGATGCCAGCTGCCCCGGCCCGCGGAACCAGCGTGCGACTCGAACCACGAGCCACGTCAACGGATTCGACAGCGCGAAGCACACGAGCAGTGAGCCGACGAGAAACACGACGCCGGCGAGGATCGCGGGCCGGCCGGGCACCGTCGCCACGATGACCCAGGACGCGATCACCCCCGCAACACCCAGGATCGCGGTGATCACGACCACCGGCCCGCGACGCTTCGACGCGTCGGACACCTCGACGGGCGCCATCGCCTCCACCGGCGACACCGCGAACACCGACCGCGCCGCCAGCGATGTGGCTGCGACACAGGCGATCACACACGCGAGGACCGCGACCACCGGCGCATACGACGGCAGGTGATAGTTGATGACCGTGCCCACGGTGTCGGGCGGCGGATCGGGCAGGCTCGCGATCACGGCGCGGCCGGCGAGGATTCCGAACGGGACACCGACGACGCCGCCGACCAGACCCATCAGCGCGGCCTCGCCCAGCATGTCGCCGACCAGGTGGGATCGCTTGGCGCCCAATGCCCGGATCATCGCCAGCGAACCGCGCCGCGACGCCACCGCCATGTTCATCGTGTTGAAGACCAGGAACGCGGCGATCACCAGCGAGACCAGCGAGACCAGGAGAGTCGCATCGCGCGTCACCGAGCTGGCGACCTCGGCCTGCTTGGCGCGGAAGTCCGGATCGACCACCACCGCGCGGCCGCCGACGATCTCCTCGACCTGCGATCGCACCGATCCGACGTCGATCCCCGGCTCGGTGACGATGAGGATCGAATCGAGCCGACCCTCCAGACCGACGAGTCGCTGCGCGAGGTCGAGGTAGGCGAACATGAAGCGGCCGTTGTTGAGTCCGGCCGCCTGCTCGTTGTCGATTACTTCCAGGACCTCGACGTCGACGCCGTTGACGGTCAGCTTCTGACCGGCCTCGAGACCGAGTCCCGGTCCGACGAACACCCCGGATCGCAGCCGGTCGAAGTCGATCGTGCCGGAGTTCTCCTGTTGGACGGCGGAACGCAGACTCCCCGACAGCGAGGTCACCCGCTGATCCGAGCCGATGAGCGGTATCGACGAATCATCGACCACGACCGACCCGCGGATCATCGGGACGACGGCCTTCGCACCGTCGACCTCGCGGCGGATCTGACCGGCCAGCGACTGGTCGACGCCGCTGTCGGCGATCGCGGCGACCTCGAGATCGGCCGAACCGGAGATCGCATTGTTGAACGCGCGCACCGACTCCGACGTCGAACCGAAGGTCCCCAGGACCGCTACGAGCAGGGCCGACGAGACGATCACCACCGCGAGCGAGGTGAACAACCGCAGCCGGTGGGTGCGGATCTCCCGAATGTTGAGCAAGCGGATACGGGTGAAGCCGGCGAGAAGGGCTTCGACACGCCGCGGCTGCCCAACCGGCGGGGTGTCGCTCACTCCGCGATCTTTCCGTCGCGCACCGTGATCGTGGTGTCGGCGAACGCGGCCGCCTTCGGGTCATGGGTCACCATGACCACCAGCCGGTCCGGCGCGGCGTGCGCGACGTCGGCGAGCAACTGCAGCACCGATTCCCCGGTCTTGGAGTCGAGGTTTCCGGTGGGTTCGTCGGCGAGCAGGATCGTCGGGTCCATGATGAGCGACCGCGCGGTGGCGACGCGCTGCATCTGTCCGCCCGACAACTCCGACGGCCGATGGTCGACCCGGTCGCCGAGTCCGACCTGCTCGAGGAGTTCGACGGCGCGCGGCTTCGCCTTGCGCAGCGACTGGTTGTCGAGCAGTCGCGGCAGCGCGACGTTCTCCCACGCCGACATGGTCGGGACGAGATTGAAGAACTGGAAGACGAATCCGACGCGATGACGCCGGAAGGCCGACGCGGCGGTGTCGTCGAGTGAGACGAGATCGACTCCGTCGATGGAAATCCGGCCCGATGTCGGCGTGTCGAGAGCGCCGAGGATGTGCAGCAGCGTGGACTTGCCCGCGCCGGAGGGGCCGACGATGGACGCGAACTGCCCTCCGTCGATGTTCAGATTCAGTCCGTCGAGGGCGCGGACACGTTCCTCACCCATCTGGTACACACGCACCAGGTCGACGGCCTCGACGAGTGGACGCACGGTTTCGGTCGGCACCCCCGGATGGTAGCCCACCGAGTTAGTACGGCCTAAGGATCAGGCCGTCCAGCGACCGGTCGCGAAGAACTCGTCGAGGATCGCGTTCGCCGGGTCGAGATCGAAAGACTGTGCGGCGAGCCAGTTCTCGTCGAAGTAGGTGTTGGCGTAGCGGTCACCCGGATCGCACAGCAGTGTCACGACGCTGCCCGCCCGGCGTTCGGCGGCCATCTCCGCGACAAGCGAGAACGCACCCCACATGTTGGTGCCGGTGGATCCGCCGACGCGGCGACCCAGCATGTCCGACACCCGGTGCGCGGTGGCGATGGAGGCCTCGTCGGGGACACCGATCATCCGGTCGATCACCTGCGAGATGAACGACGGCTCGACACGCGGACGGCCGATCCCCTCGATCCGCGAACCCACCTCGCCGGTCAGCGTTCCGTCGCCGGTCTCGTACGCCGGCAGAAACACCGAGTTCTCCGGGTCGACAACCGCGAGCCAGGTGTCGTGCCGCCGGTACCGCACGTAGCGTCCGAGCGTCGCCGACGTGCCGCCGGTACCGGCACCCACGACGATCCAGGTCGGGATGGGGTGCTCCTCGTCGGCCATCTGCGCGAAGATCGACTCGGCGATGTTGTTGTTCCCACGCCAGTCGGTGGCACGTTCGGCCATCGTGAACTGGTCGATGAAGTGTCCGCCCAGCTCGCGCTCGAGACGCAACGCCTCGGTGTAGACCTCACCCGGGCGCTCGACGAAATGGCATCGGCCACCGTGTCGTTCGATCAGCGCGGTCTTCGCCGGCGACGTACTCGACGTCATCACCGCGATGAACGGCACCCCGATCAGCTCCGCGAAGTAGGCCTCGCTCACCGCCGTCGAGCCCGACGACGCCTCGATCACGGGCGTGCCCTCGGTGACCCAGCCGTTGCAGATCGCGTAGAGGAACAGCGACCGCGCCAGGCGGTGCTTGAGCGATCCGGTCGGATGCGTCGACTCGTCCTTCAGGTACAGGTCGACGCCGGCCTCACCGTCGGGTCCGGACCATCGTGACCACGCCGGCAGTGGGACCCGCAGCAGGTGCGTGTCGGCACTTCGGCGGGCGTCGGCCTCGATGAGCCGCACCGCGTTCTGCGCCCAGTCGCGGTCTTCCCGATGGTCGACGACCCGCGTCGGCCTCACGCGAGCGTCCCTTTGGCCGGCGACCTCACTTGTCCCCGCGCAGCCGCGACTGGAGGTCGTCGTGGCGTGCCCGACGATCGGCCTCGATCGCCGAGATCTCGCTGTTGACCTTCAGGCGGAGCGACTTGAACAGGTACATGCCCAGCGGGAGCGCGATCAGCACGCCGAAGACGGCGGCGACGAGGAACGGCACATCGACGCCCACGAGCTTTCCGCCGAAGAGGATGACGGCCGCGATCACGACGACGAGCAACATGCGCGCGACGGTGTAGCCGAACAGGGCAAGCGCCAGGGTGGCGGGACGACCGCTTGGCTGAGGGGTATCGGGGGCAGGGTCTTGCGCTTCACTCACCCCCACAGGATACTTGTCGCCCTCTGATGACCTGCAGGTCGTGGGCCTTTGCCCGCTCTTTACCTGCCACTGACGGTTCGAGTACCTGGGCGATTTGCGTGTATTCATGGAGTACGCGTCCATCAAGTGCCGGGCCGATTCGCCAAACCGCGGCGCACCGACAGGGCACCATCGTTTCAGGGGGAAACGTGACCAGCATCGAAACAACCGCGTCCACCTACATCACCCCGGGACTCGCCAGCCAGCACACCCTGACCCCGGGTCAGGTGGCCGCGATGTTCAACGTCAATCCCAAGACAGTCGCACGCTGGGCCAGCTCGGGCATCCTCGGCTCCATCCGCACCCCGGGCGGCCACCGACGCTTCCGCGAAGAGGACGTGGTGGCGCTGCTCAATCGTCGCACCCACTAGTCCGGGCCGGCGCCACAGTCCCTGCCCACCCGGTGGTCAACCCAACGAGCGACCCTCACCGGCCGCCGCGCGAACTGACGTACGCTGGTGACGGGAGGTTGTCATGACATATCTGTTCGCCGTTCTCGGTTTGCTCGCCATCGGTTTCCTGATGTGGCGGGCGTTCGGACCGCAATCCGACGGCGGCACGGCCTCCCCTTCCGGCGGTCACCGCCGTCGCACCCGTGGGCCGGTCGGCCCCGATGACGACCCCGATTTCCTCCGTGACCTGGACAATCGCACGCGCGGCACCAACGGCGGCGAGGCCGACGAACTCTGACACGTGTCGTCGGGCCAGAGTTCGTATACGAAATCGTGAGACGCGATTCAGGGTCTCACCAGAACATACCCAAGGGTAGGGTAATGTCCCTCTCATCATCGACTCCACGATGGATGATCCGAGAGAAGGCGCCGTTGAACCCCGGACGATCTCCGCAAGGGGCGTCGACCGATGACGACCTGAGCTTCGCCGACAAGATCGGTTACCTGTTCGAGCACAGCCGTGACGAGAACGGGGTCCGCTACACCGGCAAGAAGATCGCCGAGAAGGCGAACCGGTTGGGTTACTCACTGTCGGACGCGTACATCTCGCAGCTCCGCACCGGCAAAGCACGTACTCCGTCGTTCCGCACCGTCGAGGCCATCTCACGCGCGTTCGACGTGAGCGTCACCTATTTCCTCTCCAACCCCGACGAGGATCTCGAGCGCGTCAAACAGCAGCAGAACTATGTCGAGATGCTCGAGGTCACCGGCAGCCACCTGGCCGGTATCGATCTGGGGTCACTGTGCCCAGCGACGATCGACGCGCTCATCGACCTGCTCAAGCTGGTGAAGGCGCAGGCTCTCGCGAAGCAGGCCGAGGCACCGGGGAGTGACGAGCAGGCCCAGAGCGCCGACACCACCCCCGCCGGCTGAGCCGGCACCGAGCGAAGCGAGGCGCCGCGTCGAAGCCCCCTCCACCACCCCCGCCGGCTGAGCCGGCACCGAGCGAAGCGAGGCGCCGCGTCGAAGCCCGCTCCGCCTAGGAGTACAGGCCCGACACGCAAGTCTCGAAGGGTTCAGAGACCCGCGTAGGAGTGCAGGCCCGACACGACCAGGTTGATGATGAACAGGTTGAACAGCATCGCCACGAAGCCGGCGACGTTGATCCAGGCCGCTGCGGTGTTGCGCCAGCCCGCGGTGGCGCGAGCGTGCAGATAGGCCGCGTAGATCACCCAGGCGATGAACGACACGGTCTCCTTGGGGTCCCAGCCCCAGAACCGACCCCAGGCGGCCTCGGCCCAGATGGCGCCGCAGATCACGCCGAGACCGAAGAGCGGGAAGCCGACGACGACTGTCTTGTAGGCGAGGCGGTCGAGGTTCCCCGCTGCCGGGATGTGGTCGACGATGCGTCGCAGCGCGCCACCCAATCCGGGCCGGGCCGAAGACGTGTCGTCGGCCGGATTCGATGCCCACCGCATCTTCATCAGGTACAGGATGCTGGCGACACCGGAGACCATGAGGATTCCCGAGGACACCGAGATGATCGACACGTGCACTGCCAGCCAGTACGACTTCAGGGCCGGGACGACGGGGGCCGCCTGCGTGTAGAGCCAGCGACCGGCGATGAACATCAGCAGCACGACGGGGAGCAGCACGAACGACAGCAGCGCGCGGTGTTCGGGTTTGCGCAGGATGATCAGCGCGGCCAGGACACCGGCCGCACACGTCATCGAGACGAACTCGTACATGTTGCCCCACGGCGCACGCTCGGTGGCAATGGCTCGCAGGACGATCGACGCTATGTGGGCGACGAGTCCGACGTACACGACCGGCAGGCCCATGTTGCCGAGCTTCTCGCCGAACGTCCGCTTCGGTGGGCCCGCGACGCGACCGGGCACGCGCACGGCGTCCGAGCCCGACGCAGAACCGGCACCGGCGGCGACGAGTTCCCGCTCCTCGAGCTTGCGACCGCGAACCGCCGCCAGCGCGCCGAAGAACAAGAAGGCCGCCACCACGTACACCGTGATCGCGGTGCCGAACAGCAGATCGGAATAGCGAGCCAGCGTCTCGTCCACCTGACCGGTGCCGTTGTTCATGAAAGTTCCTTTCGCCGGTGGCCTAGAGCCGCCGGGTCGCGCGCCGCGAGGTGGATACGTCTGCGTCGTCGGCGACGAGCGCAGCCGCCTGGTCCTCGAAACCCTCACCCCAGCCGGCCTGGTCGGTACGCGCCAGCCCGGCAATCTCTACTACAGTACGTCGTTTCCCATCGGATGGATCAACACCGTCAGGGTCAGCGCCGTCGCGACCAGCACCGTCGGGGTCATCACCATCGACCTGACCGGCGGTGACCACTGCCGGGACGAGCCGCGCCCAGATCCGTCTGCGTCGGATGAGCAGCGAGACCAGCAGTCCGCCGAGCATCACCACCGAGCTCACCAGCACCCAGATCTGCGCCGGGTCGTGGGAGACCTGCACCGACACCCACCGCTGGTAGCCGTCGAAGGTCACCGTCGTGCCGTCGGCGATGGTGTGGCTCTGTCCGGTACTCAGGTTCACCTGTGCCTGCCGCTGGAGCCGGCCCTGGTCGACGAGGTCCTGATCGAGCGAGTAGACGTTCTGCGGTTTGCCGGTGTCGAGGCCGGTGTCGCCCTTGTAGATCCGGATGGCGACCGCGGGATCGTCGGGCTCCGGGGACAGCGACGTCAGCAGCGTGCCGTGGTAGAGCGCGGTCGGCGCGAACAGGCCCTCGAGCGCGATCTGGTTCTTCCGACGTTCGTCGGCGTCGGGGTACAACCCGGCCGGGGTGTCGAAGCGCACCGCACCGGAGGACAGCATCGTCTGCAGCTGGTCGGGGACGAACGGGACGGTCTGGGTGCGCTTCTCCCCGTTGGGGAAGGTCACGCTGAACGTCGGGGCGAAACCGTTGCCCAGCACGTAGACCCGGTCACCGGCGACGCGCAGCGGCTCGTTGACGCGGACCGAGGTGCTGGTCCAGGTGTCCGGGGAACCGACCTTGGTGCCCTCGGCATAGCGGATCGTCGCGTCGTACATGTCGGGCTGTCCGCTGGGCAGGAAGGTCGCCGAGAAGTCGTCGACCCGGAAGCAGAACGGCGACAGGTCGGTGCCGTCGACCAGATTGCCGGCGCGGAAGGAGTCGTAGACGGCGGTCGAGGTGTTGCACATGCCCTGCTCGCCGTCGGCGACGAGGATTCGCGTGCCCTCGTATCCGAACATCTTGCCGGCCGCGATCGACACCAGGAGCGCCAGCAGCGCGAAGTGGAAGACGAGATTGCCGAACTCGCGGAGGTAGCCCTTCTCCGCGGACACCTCGACGCACCCCTCGGGATAGGCCTTGCTCGGTTCGCGGACGACGACCTCGCGCCGCCAGCCGCGGAGCCGGCCGTCGATGCGATCGGCGATCTCGTCCGGCGTGCCGTCGACGGTGTGCGTGACGTGCCGGGGCAACCGAGACAGGTTACGCGGCGTGCCGACGGGTTTGGCGCGCAGGCTGTGGAAGTGCTCGATCATGCGCGGCGTCAGGCAACCGACGAGCGAGACGAACAGCAGCACGTAGATCGCGGTGAACCAGGCGCTGGAGAAGACGTCGAACAGTTGCAGCCGGTCCATCCAGGTGCCGAGCGTGCCGCGTTCGGCGATGTACTCGAGCGTCTTCTGCTCGTTCAGGTCGCGCTGCGGGAGAAGCGCGCCGGGGATGGCGGCCAGGGCGAGCAGGAACAGCAGCAGCAGCGCGGTGCGCATCGACGTCAGCGACCGCCACAGGTTGCGCAGCGGCCAGAGCACCCGGCGCCGGGTCCAGTGCGGCTTCGGCGCGCCGGTTTCGGGGGTGTCCACCCGGGTACGGTCGGTGACGTCGGTCATGGCTGCAGCACGCTCAGATCGGTAGTTGGGTGTCGGTGACGAAGCGGACCTGAACCCAGACGATGAACTGATCCCACCAGCCGGTGAGCAGGGCGACGCCCACGGCGATGAGCAGGACGCCGCCGACGACTTGGATGGTTCGGGCATTGCGGCGCAGCCAGCCGAGGCTGCGCAGTGCCCACGCCGAGGAGAACGCCAGCACGACGAACGGCAGGCCGAGGCCCAGGCAGTAGGCGACGATCAGGGTCACGCCCTTGGCCGCGGTCGCGCCCTCGGTACCGCTGACCGTCGCGATCACCGAAGCCAGGGTCGGGCCGAGGCACGGCGTCCAGCCGAGCGCGAAGACCGCGCCGAGCAGAGGTGCGCCGACGATGTTGGAGACCCGTACCGGCTCGAACCGGACCTCACGCTGGAGAGCCGGGATGAGGCCGATGAACACGAGGCCCATGGCGATGGTGACCACGCCGCCGATGCGTTGCAGCAGTTCACGATTCAGGACAAAGGTACTGGTCACGCCGAGGACGGTCGCGGTGGCCGCGACGAAGACGACGGTGAAGCCGAGCACGAACAGACCGGCGGCGAGCGCGACCCTCGAACGCCCGTTCTTGGAGCCCTCCCCGACCTTCACCGCCGGGGCCTCGGCGCCGACCAGTCCCGCGAGATACGACAGATAGCCGGGGACGAGCGGCACGACGCACGGCGAGGCGAAGGAGACGAGTCCGGCCAGCAGACATGCCGCGAGCGCAAGCAGGAGCGGCCCGCTGGTCACCGTGTCGGCGAAGGTGTCGCCGATGGACGCGGCGATAACGGTCGAGGACGTCATCAGGCCGAACCCGCCGGTTCCGCGGCGACTCGCTTGACGACCTCGTCGAGTTCCTTGTCGGAGACGGCCTTGAGGAAGACCGCGGCGGGCCGGTGCTGCCGGTCGAGGACGATCGTCGTCGGGACCACCGAGGTCGGGGTGGTCAGTGCCGCCAGCGACAGGCCCGGGAAGTCGTAGATCGACGGGAACCCGACCTTGCGGTCGATCACGAAGTCCTTCGCGGAGTCGCGGTCGTCGCGCAGGTTGATGCCCAGGAACTCGACGCCGTCGTCACGATTGTCCTCGTAGACACGTTCGAGGTCGTCGGCCTCTCCGCGGCAAGGTCCGCACCACGAACCCCAGACGTTGATCACCACGACCTTGTCGGCGAACCGTGCGTCGGACAGCGCCAGCGGCTGACCGCTGACCAGATCCTCACCCTCGAGGCCGGCGATCGGTTTGCGATCGGCGGGTTCGTAAGTGATGACGGTCTGTCCGCCGGGCGAGACGAACTGGAAGGTGTTCCCCTGCGCGACCGCGTCGTCACCCGTGCTGCAGCCGCCGATCAGCAGGATCAGGGCCGACAGCACTGCCGGCAGAAGGAACTTGCGCACTACTTCTCTACCTTTGTTTCACGCACCGGTGGCCAGCGGGTCGGAGGCCCCGGCCGGCTCGGAGTAGATGATGTCGACGAGGGCGTCGTCGTCGTAGATGAGGCTGGTCAGCGAGGCCAGCGAGCACTGCCGGCGGCGCGGGTCGTGCCACAGGCGCTGGCCTTCGAGGAAGCGACGCAGCGTGTAGACGGGCAACTGGTGGCTGACGCACACCGCCTCGTGACCGCGTGCGGCGTCGCGGGCTCGGTTGGCCGCCGCCAGCATGCGGTGCGCGAGCTGGATGTACGGCTCACCCCACGACGGGGTGAACGGGTCACGCAGCTTGGGCCAGTGCCTCGGCTTGCTCAGCGCGCCGTCACCGACGGAGACCTTGAGACCCTCGAAGACGTTGTCGGCCTCGATGAGGTCGTCGTTGGTCTGGATGAACAGGCCGTGGGCCGAGGCGATGGGGGTCGCGGTCTCCTGCGCGCGCTGCAACGGCGAGGCGAAGACGGCCTTGACGTCGTGGTCGGCGAGAGTGTCGGCGACAATCTGCGCCTGTGAGCGGCCGGCGCCGGAGAGCCGGAATCCGGGGAGGCGGCCGTAGAGGATGCCCTCCGGGTTGTCGACCTCTCCGTGGCGCATCATGTGGACGATCGTGTGCATCAGGCGTTGTCCCCCGGGGTGGCTGCGGTAGCGGCTGCCTGCGCTGCCACGGGCAGCGCGTCGGCGATCTGCGAGAAAGCATCCTCGTCGAGTGCGGCGGACACAAACCACGCCTCGAAGGCACTCGGCGGTGCGTACACCCCTCGTTCGAGAAGAGCGTGGAAGAACGGCGCGAATCGCCAGGTCTGCGTGGCGTTCACGCTCGCGTAGTCGAAGATCGGGATCTCCGGGGCGGTAGTGAAGAACACACTCAGCAGGTTGCCCGCCTTCTGCACGCGATGGCCCACACCGGCCGCGGTGAGCGCCTCGGTGAGCAGCCCGGCGAGACGGTCGGCGTTGGCGTCGAGCTTGTTGTAGACCTCGTGGTCGGCGTGACGCAGGGTCGCGAGGCCAGCGGCCACCGCGACCGGATTACCCGACAGCGTGCCCGCCTGATAGACCGGGCCGGTCGGCGCGAGGCGTTCCATGACGTCGGCGCGACCGCCGAACGCCGCCGCGGGCAGGCCACCGCTCATGACCTTGCCGAAGGTGTAGAGGTCGCCCGCGACGCCTTCGAGGCCGTACCAGCCGCTCGGGCTCACGCGGAACCCGGTCATCACCTCGTCCATGATCAGCAGGGCGCCGTGGCGGCTGGTGAGTTCGCGCAGCCCGGCATTGAAACCGTCGACCGGCGCGACCGCACCCATGTTGCCCGCGGCGGCCTCGGTGATGACCGCGGCGATGTCGTCGCCGAACTCCTCGAAGGCCTTCGCGACGGCCTTGAGGTCGTTGTACGGGAGCACGAGGGTGTCGTGTGCCGACGCACCGGTGACACCCGGGCTGGTCGGCAGGCCCAGCGTTGCCACACCCGACCCGGCGGCGGCGAGCAACGCGTCGACGTGGCCGTGGTAGCAGCCGGCGAACTTGATGATCTTGGAGCGGCCGGTGAATCCGCGTGCGAGCCGGATCGCCGACATGGTGGCCTCGGTGCCCGAGTTCACCAGTCGCACCCGCTGCACGGGGTCGACGCGGCCGATGATCTCCTCGGCCAGTTCGATCTCGCCCTCGGTGGGCGCACCGAACGACAGGCCACCGGAGGCTGCGCGCTGCACGGCCTCGACGACGGCAGGATGAGCGTGACCGAGGATCATCGGACCCCACGAGCTGACGAGGTCGACGTAGGTCGCGCCGTCGGCGTCGGTCAGGCGGCACCCTTGGGCGCTCGCGATGAAGCGCGGGGTCCCGCCGACCGCGGAGAAGGCGCGGACCGGAGAGTTGACGCCGCCCGGGATGACCTCGGCAGCGCGGGCGAACAGCGCGGCGGAAGTGTCTGCATGCTCGACGATGGGGCCATCAGCGGAAGGGGTCACGGCCTACAGTGTTCCAAATGGCACCGAGTGACCCAAATCGCCGCTGGTGAGAGGGTGCTCCGGGTCACGCGGGGGTGTCCGAAGGGTACGTTTCGGCTCAGTTCGCGAGCGCCTTGCGGACCTGTTCGGCGATGGCCTCCTGACCCCGCTCGTTGGGGTGGACACGAGCGGGCCCTTGCGCCGTCATCGGTTCGATCCAACGTTGTGGCCCCGCACAGGCGTCGTGCCCCACGGAGACCGGCAGCATGTCGACGAACCGGACACCTTCGTCCTCGGCGGCGCGTCGACCGTAGTCGTTGAGTTCGGTCTGGAGCCTGCGGATCATCGGGACATCGCCGACGGCGAGCTTCATCTCGGGGTAGCAACCGATGGTCGGCGGCATCAGCCACGGGTAGCCGACGAGCAGGATCTTCGCGCCCGAAGCCTTGACCTTCACGTCGCGCAGTGCCGCACGGATCGCCGGATAGATGTCCTTTCCGACCGGCTCGATCAGTGACTGCCCGTAGCGATCCGTGCAGGGCGAGCCCAGTGGATTCGTGTCCGCCGCCTGGCTGCACAGCTCGATCGCCCGCCCGTAGGTCCGTTTGTCGTTGCCCCCGATCATCACCGTGACGACATCGGTGTCCATGCCGAGCGCGTCGAGTTGCGGTGGCACCCCCTCGTGCTGGGCCGCGCGGAAGTCGGCGGTCTCGGCGCCGGCGCAGCTGACGTCGGTCAGCGCGAGGTTCTCTTCCGCGGCCACGATGTGCGCGAAGTTCTTCGACGAGCGCTGGCAGTAGATCGGCGAATCCTCCACCAGCGGACGGACACCGGTGCCCGCACTGAAGCTGTCTCCGAGGTTGACGTAGCGGGTGCTGCCGTCGTCGGCGGTCTGTGCCGCGGCGGGTGCCTGAGCTCGCCCTGTGCTTCCCGCGGCGTCGTCGCCCGAGCATCCGGTCGCCAGGGTCGCGGCCACCGCGAGCAGTCCGAGGCCGCGGATCGCGGTGCCGAACCACCGGCGTCGGTTTCGTGCGTCCACCCAGCCATCGTGCGTCCGCGCGAAGGCGGTCGGCAACCCTGCCGGTGCCGGTAGCGTGAAAATCGGCCCGGCCACGACACGGAGGACGTGAAACGACATGAGCTCCAGCGAAGTCAGTGAGAAGGACGTGCTCGACCCGCAGGCGATTCTCGACGGGGTGCCGGCCGGCCTGTGGATCAACGGCCACTCGACGCCGGCCGCCGATGGCGCCACCTTCGAGGTGTACGACCCGGCCACCGAGGAGTCGCTGACATCGGTGGCCGACGCCGGCGTCGAGGATGCCCGCTCCGCCCTCGATCACGCAGTCGCGGCGGCCGAGGACTGGGCCGCGACCCCCGCCCGCGAGCGGGGCGAGATCCTGCGACGCACCTTCGAGTTGCTCACCGACCGGGCCGACGACATCGCGATGCTGATGACCCTGGAACTCGGCCGCGCCCTCCCCGACAGCCGCGCGGAGACGAAGTACGGAAACGAGTTCCTGCGCTGGTTCGCCGAGGAGGCGGTCCGGATAGGCGGCCGGTTCACGCAGGCCCCGGCCGGCAACGGAAGAATCCTCGTCGCGCATCAGCCGGTCGGGCCGTGTCTGGCGATCACGCCGTGGAACTTCCCGCTCGCGATGGGCACGCGCAAGATCGGTCCGGCGCTGGCTGCCGGCAATGTCATGATCGTCAAGCCCGCGCGCGGGAGACGCCGCTGACGATGCTGGCCCTGGCCGAGGCCTTCGCCGAGGCGGGACTGCCGCCCGGCGTGCTGTCGGTCCTTCCGACGAGTTCGAGCGGCGAGGTGTCCACCGCGCTGATCACCGACGACCGGATTCGCAAGATCAGCTTCACCGGCTCGACGCCGGTGGGCCGCAATCTGCTCGGGCAGGCCGCCGAACGGGTGCAGCGCACCTCGATGGAACTCGGTGGCAACGCACCGTTCCTGGTGTTCGACGACGCCGACGTCGACGCCGCGGTCGAGGGTGCATTCGCGGCCAAGATGCGTAACGGCGGCGAAGCCTGCACCGCGGCCAACCGTTTCCTCGTGCAATCCGGTGTGGCCGAGGAGTTCACCTCGAAACTCGTGGAGAAGATGTCGGACGTCAGGATGGGCCCCGGCTACAAGGAGGGCGTGACACTCGGACCGCTCGTCAACGCCGACCAGCGGGACAAGGTCGCGGCCGCCGTCGAGCAGGCCGTGAACGAAGGCGCCCGCGTGCGGCTGGGCGGAGAACGTCCTGGCGGTCGCGGGTTCTTCTACCCGGCAACGGTTCTCGACAACGTAGACCCCTACGCCCCGGTGACGCGGGAAGAGATCTTCGGCCCGGTCGCGGTGATCAGCACCTTCGACGACGAGGACGACGCGATCGCCGCCGCCAACTCCACCGAGTACGGCCTGGCGTCGTACTTCTACAGTCGCGACCTGGAACGCTGCATGCGCGTCGCGAGCCGCCTCGACTCGGGCATGGTCGGGGTGAACCGTGGCGTGATCTCTGACGCGGCAGCACCGTTCGGTGGGATCAAACAGTCGGGCATCGGCAGCGAGGGCGGCAGCGAGGGCATCGACGAGTATCTCTCGGTGAAGTACATCGCGCTCACGTGACCTGGCGGTCGAGGGGTAGTTCGACTGCAATGTGAGGCGTTACGTGTGTGACTGGTGATTCAGTTGTTACTGGATTGACACCCGTCCGCACCTGCGTGTCCCTAGACTCCGAGGGCATGCGTCTGAGAAGAATGGTGCCCGCGATCGCCGTGGCCGCGGCTGTGACGACGGCCGGTGTCGCCGTCACCACCACGGGCGATCCCAGCACGGCGAAGGTCGAATCAGCCGCCACCAGTTTGGATTTCGGCAGTGTCGACTTCGGCAGCTCCGAGCTCGGGACCCCCAACAGCGTGTTCCTATGGGAGAGCCCGCCGACCCGCTACATCGTCGTGCTGGGCGCCAAGTTCGGCACCCTCGGCCAGACACCGCAGATCATGACCCAACGACTCAACGTCGCGGCAAATCTCGCGAAGAAGCATCCGTTCAATCGGATCATCGCCTCCGGCGGCGACACCCACTGGCTGCCCATCGCCGAGGCCCAGTTCATGAACATCGGACTGATCCGACGCGGAATCCCGGTGTGGCAGATGGTCAACGAGGTCGCGTCGACCTCGACGGTGCAGAACGCCCAGAACACGGTGGCGATGCTGAAACGGATGGGCGGGACCGGCGCACTCATCGTCACCAACGGCTTCCACATGGAACGCGCGATGAAGAACTTCCGCGACGCCGCCCGCGCCCAGGGCGCGCGGCTGGTGTTCCGGCCGGCGTACGCGTAACCACTTCCCCGCGGGGCGGTCCCCCTCCCGCCCGACCGGTTCCCTCCCGCTTATTGGTTCCGCTGACTGCCAGCCGGGACTGTCGCTGATTCGGTGTAAGTGGTTTTGATCGCCCCCGGCGTGGGGCAGGAGGAATAACGACGATGACCGACACAATCGAGGGCGTGGATGCCCCGGTGGCAGGGCCAGTTCAGACTGGTCGAGAACACGATGTCACCACCGCGGATGCGGTGCGTGAGCTCTCGAAGGCCGAGCAGGCCTTGGTGAGCGATCTGGTCCGTAGCTCACGCGCGCAGGGAGTGGCTTTGACCGGTCCTGACGGGCTGCTCAAGGCATTGACCAAGAGCGTGCTTGAAGCCGCGCTCGATGAGGAGATGACCGAACATCTTGGCTACGACAAACATGACGTGGCCGGCCGCAACACCGGCAATTCACGCAACGGCACGCGCACGAAACGGGTGCTGACCGACGCGTGTGGGCAGGTGCCGATCGAGGTGCCCCGCGACCGCAACGGCACCTTCGACCCGGTGATAGTGGGTAAGAGCAAACGTCGCGTCACCGATGTGGATCAGGTGGTGCTGTCGCTGTACGCCAAGGGGCTGACGACCGGGGAGATCTCAGCGCATTTCGCCGATGTCTACGGTGCGTCGGTGTCGAAAGACACCGTCTCCCGAATCACGGATCGGGTCATCAAGGAGATGGTGAGTTGGTGGGCACGCCCGCTGGAGAAGGTGTATGCGGCGGTGTTCATCGACGCGATCATGGTCAAGATCGGTGACGGGCAGGTGCGTAACCGGCCGATCTACGCCGCGATCGGTGTTGATCTCGACGGGCACAAAGACATCCTCGGCATGTGGGCCGGCGACGGTGGCGGCGAGTCGGCCAGGTTCTGGCTGGCGGTGCTCACCGACCTCAAGAACCGGGGTGTCCGCGACATCTTCTTCGTGGTCTGTGACGGCTTGAAAGGGTTGCCCGACAGTGTGTTGCCGCGTTCCCGTTGGCCACGGTACAGACGTGCATCATCCATCTGATCCGGAACACCTTCAAGTACGCCTCCCGCAAGTACTGGGACAAGATCAGCGCCGATCTCAAACCGATCTACACCGCGCCGACCGCCGCTGAGGCCCGGCTGCGATGGGAGGAATTCGCTGAGAAATGGGGCACGCCGTACCCGGCGATCGTGACCCTGTGGGAGAGCGCGTGGGAGGAGGGGCCTTGACCCCGGATGGTGGACACGGGATTTGGATTAGGCAGCTTCTGACAGCGTAGCGAATGTGTGGTGTTTTC